>JACJYZ010000002.1:1333867-1667334 GCA_020635855.1 Flavobacteriales bacterium
AATACCTTGTAAAATAAACGGGTGTTTTTGTTTCATTCCTGGTAGGAAGGGTGACTTACTTTCCGATGCAGAACTTTGAGAAAATATTTCCCAGCAGGTCTTCGGTTGTGATGGCTCCGGTGATGGAACCCAGGTGATGCAGTGCCGTGCGGATATCTGCTGCCAGTAGTTCGCTGGTAAGTCCGGTATCCATGCCATCCAGCACGCGTGTTACTGCTTCGGCTGTCTTCCTGAGCGCGTCTACGTGCCTCATGTTGCTGACCAATGTGGTGTGTTCATCGGGCAGCAGTGCCTGTGCAAATGATTCCATATACTTCATTAAATCGGTTATGCCTTCGCCATCCTGTGCAGACACAACGATGCAGTCGGATCTTTCCGCGGTGATTTCTATTGCATGGCTTGCATCACACAGGTCGGCCTTGTTGGCAATTAATACGAGTTGTGCGTCTCCGTTCTGAAGGGCGGGTTGAGAAGATTGGAGGGAACTTATTTCCTGCTCAAGGGTTGTCCGGTCGGTTTGCGAAAGATCAAATACATATAACACCATTGCACTTTGGGCAATCCGTTTCATGGCTCTCTCCACGCCGATTCGCTCTATTTTGTCCGTGGTCTCACGCAGCCCTGCCGTATCCATCAGGCGGAATACCGAACCTCCAATGATCCATTTTTCTTCAATAATGTCGCGGGTCGTACCAGGAATATCGCTCACAATCGCACGCTCTTCTTTGAGCAATGCATTCAGCAGGGTGGATTTGCCGGCATTGGGTTTACCCGCAATGACCACAGGGATGCCCTCCCGGATGGCGTTCCCTTGCCGGAATGATGCTGCCAGGCCGGTGCATTTTTCAAGAATGGCTTCCAATAACTGCCTTAATCCGGGCCTGTCGGCGAATTCTACATCTTCTTCACTGAAGTCGAGTTCGAGTTCGATCAACGAGGCAAAATTCATCAGTTGCTCACGCAATGAATCAATCTCCTTTTTAAAACCACCCCGCATCTGGTGCATTGCCATGCGGTGTGCGGCGGATGATTCTGCTGCGATCAGGTCGGCCACCGCTTCTGCCTGGGACAGATCCATCTTGCCGTTAAGAAACGCCCGCTGTGTGAATTCACCAGGGGTGGCCATGCGTGCTCCCAGCGACAGCAACCGGTCCAGAACACTTTGCCGGATGTAAGGTGAACCATGAATGGATATCTCCACTACATCTTCACCGGTATAGGAGGCGGGCGCCCGAAAGCATGTGATCAGAGCTTCATCCAGTATGCCCGTTTCGTCCACCAGCGGCAGGAAATAGGACGTGCGGGCTTTCCATTCACTTTTTTTCGCTGTGAGTTTGGCTGCCATCTCCCATGCTTTTGGGCCGGAGATCCGCAATACAGATATGGCGGATGCTGCAGAACCTGTGATGGGTGCTATGATGGTGTCGTTCATCCGGCAAAGGTAAGGTTGATGTGGTTTGTTTGTTCGATCCTCAATAAACTTCGCGGGAGCAGGCCTTACAAAATTTATCTGCGGAATGAAATGCGGCAAATTTCTACCTTTGCTTCTTATGATACTACCCATTGTTGCATACGGAGACCCCGTGCTGAAGAAAAGAGCCTCTGAAGTTGGCGCCATGACTCCTGAACTGGAAAAGCTGATTGAGAATATGTGGGAAACCATGTATGAAGCCGCTGGTGTGGGTCTGGCTGCACCACAGATCGGTCAGTCCGTGCGGTTGTTTGTGGTGGATGCTTCTCCGTTTGAGGAAGACGAACCACAGTTGGCGGATTTCAAGAAGATATTCATTAATCCGATCATTGTGGAAGAGGAAGGAAACGAATGGAAGTTCAATGAAGGATGCTTGTCCATACCCACCATTCGGGAAGATGTTGAACGCAAGCCCACCGTACGCATCACCTATCTGGATGAGAAGTTTCAGTCCCATGAGGAAACCTATGAGGGAATTGCGGCACGCATTATTCAGCATGAATATGATCACCTGGAAGGCGTTCTGTTCACGGACCGCATCAGCCCGCTTAAACGAAAGCTTCTGAAAAGGAAACTCAGTGAAATTGCAGCGGGTAATGTGGATGTGAAATATAAAATGCGCTTTCCCGTTCGTCGATAAGTTCAATTTATTTCAGAACACATGAGAACCATCATCTACCCTGTAGCCATTCTTGCAATTGCTGCATCAGCATCATTTCTGACTTCCTGTTCATCAGGCTGCGATAACTCTGAAGAGAAGGAGCGGGTGGCCAGGCTTGAACAATATGTTTACCAAAGCGATAACTCGGTGTTCCCTGCGGATTCAGCAAAGAAACTCGTGGAAGCTTACCAGGCCTGTGTGAACAAATGCCCCGCTGATACGATGGCGGGTGAGTATCTGTTTAAAGCCGGCGAAGTGGCGGTTACACTCCAGGAGCCCGATACAGCCGTGAAGATTTATCACCGCCTTTATACCGAGTTCCGGAATCATCAGAAGGGCCCCATGGGACTTTTCCTGGAAGCTTTCACCTACGATAATCAGCTGCACGACTTTGAAAAGGCCCGCGCTTTATATGAACAATTCATCAAAGAATTCCCCGACCACGAGTTTGCCGATGATGCACAGGGAAGTTTGGATAACCTGGGTATTCCGGTGGAAGAGTTGATTAAGAAGTGGGAGCAGCAGGACAGCGCTAAATCCAACGGGGAAGGCGGAGTCGACTCATCTAAAGTCGGCATCTAAACGAAGTTTCATATCCTCTATCGTCAGGTTCGTGAAGATTTCTCCTTCGCGGGCATAAGCCATCTCTCCCGTTTGTTCGGAAACAATAATCGCAATGGCATCGGATTGTTCGGTGATGCCAACGGCAGCCCTGTGTCGCATGCCCAGATGAACAGGGAAATCTGTGTTCTCGGTAACCGGTAATACACATCTGGCCGCCATGATACGGTTGTGAGATATGATCACCGCCCCGTCATGCAGTGGGTTGTTCTTGTAAAAGATGGATTCCAGTAGGATGGGTGACACATCCGAATGGATCATTTCGCCGGTATTCAGGTAAAATTTAAGTTCCGATTTACGCGTCAGCACGATGATAGCGCCCGTGAGGGATTGGGACATGCTCCGGCAAGCGTCAAGCAAAGGTTTGCTGTCCAGCGATGAGCCGGTTTGCCGGTTCTTGATGAAGGGGATCAGCAGTTTGAATAACACGTTGCGCTGATAGAAACCGCGGCTTCCTATGAACAACAGGAAGCGGCGGATCTCTTGCTGGAAAACCACAATCAGTGCAATCACACCCACGCCGATGAATTCCCCCAGGATCTTACTGAGTAGTTTCATTTGCGCAGCATCCACAATGGTCCACAACAACACTACGGCCAGAATACCCGCGAAAATGTTAATGGCTACGGTGCCCTTTACCAGGTTGTACAGGAGGTACAACAAAAAAGCCACCAGCAGGATGTCAAGTGCGTCCAGGAAACGGAAGTGTATGAAAAGGGGCGTCAGAAATTGTGTCATATGCAAGCCTCCGTGATCTTGATTGCTTCCACGGCCGGCTTCACATCATGCACCCTGAGTATGGATGCGCCCTGCTGCAATGCGACTACATGGAGGGCCGTGGTGCCGTTCAAGGCATGATCGGTGTCGGTGTTCAACAGGCGTGCAATGCTTGATTTCCTTGAAATGCCAATCATGATAGGTCGTTCGAAGCAACGAAAATAGGACAAATTTCGAATGAGCTCAAAATTGTGGGCGGGCGTTTTCCCGAATCCGAACCCCGGGTCCAGGATCAGGTCATTTGCTCCGGCGGCCTGAAAGGTTCGGATGCGTTCATCGAAAAAAGATGCAATCTCTGAAAGTAGATGTTTATATGAAGGGGCCCGCTGCATGTTTTCAGGCTCTCCCTGCATGTGCATAAGGATGTAGGGTACCTGTAGTTCGCCGATCACCGTTGCCATGTGCGGGTCGAAGTGCCCTGCGTAGATGTCGTTAACCATCGAGGCACCGGCATTGACAGCCTCGCGAACCACCTTGCTTCTTGCCGTGTCAACGGAAAGGGTTGTGCCGGGAAAGCGTTCATGCAATTCTTTGATAGCGGGTATCAGGCGATCTATTTCTTCCTGTTCCGATCCCATGGTTGCCCCGGGCCTGGAGGAGAATACACCCAGGTCAAGGACGTCCGCACCTTCTGCGATCATTTGTGCGGCCCGGTCACCGATGCCATTCATTCCAACCCTCGATCCATCATAAAACGAATCGTCGTTGAGGTTGAGGATGCCCATCACCAGCGGGGACTTTAACAAGGCGATCCCGTTGTTGATGCGGATTGTCCGGTTTTGGGAAAAAACCGTAACTTTCCGCTTTGTAAGATCGTAGTTCACAGCCAGTTTCGTTTATTTGATTACATGGAAAAAACCCTGAGCCAGTACGACAAGGTATCTGCACGCAGCAAAGATATATTTCTGAAAAAAATGAAGGATTACGGGACCGCATGGCGGATTCTGCGTTTGTCCTCTATCACCGACCAGATTTTTATCAAAGCCCAGCGCATCCGCAGCATAGAAGAGAAAGGAACCCAGAAGGTGGCGGATGACATCGCCGGCGAATACATCGGAATTTTAAACTACTCCATCATTGCATTGATACAATTGGAGCTGGGATTGAGCGAAGAATATGAGATGGAGTCTGAAAAAGCCGCATCTTTATACAACAAGTATGTGGGAATGGCCCGTAACCTAATGGAAAATAAGAACCATGATTACGGAGAAGCCTGGAGGGATATGCGAATATCTTCCATCACAGATCTGATCCTGATGAAGATACTCAGGGTGCGGCAGATTGAAGACAACAAAGGAAAGACCATCATATCCGAGGGGCTGGATGCCAACTACCTCGACATGGTCAACTATGCTGTGTTTGCTCTGATCCGTTTGGATGAAGCGGCCTCTAAATCAATCGTTCCTCAGTAATGAAAATATTGGCGTACATAAGCAGGCTTCTTGTAGGAGCATTGTTCATCGTGTCCGGATTAATCAAGGCCAACGATCCGTTGGGATTTTCCTATAAGCTGGAAGAGTATTTCGAAGTATTCGGTATGGAGTGGTTGTCAGGACTTGCATTGACCATTGCCATCGGAATCTGCGTGATGGAAATAGCTGTGGGTGCCGCTACCCTTTTGGCTGTGAGGATGCGCTTCGTTGCATGGGTGCTGCTGGGTCTGATAGGCTTCTTTACCTTCCTTACATTCTACTCGGCCTATTTCAATAAGGTGACGGATTGTGGCTGTTTTGGTGACGCGCTGAAGCTCACCCCCTGGGAGTCGTTTACAAAAGATGTGGTGTTGCTGGCTTTTGTCCTGGTGATATTCGCTTACCGGAAGAACATGAAGCAAGATACCGTCGCCGGGGACATCATGACCACCGTGATCGGGGTACTGCTGATTGCCGTATTCTGCCTGGGTGTATTGCACAACCCTTGGTCATATCCCATCTGGTACACACTGGTTACAATGGGTATCCTGATCGGACTTGATCTTCTGCTTGGACAAAAACGCTCTGATGCCGTGGTGCTCGGAGGGAGTACCCTGTTCGCACTGGTCTTTTCCGTTTATATCATCCGCCATTTACCTATCAAGGATTTCCGGCCTTATGCTTTGGGCGTAAACATGCGGGAGGCCATGCTGGGTGTTCCACCGGTGCTGTCTTTTCAATATCGTCTGAAGGACAAACAAACCGATGAAGAAAAACTGTTTGATCAGTTTCCGGCCAATTGGGACCAGAACTATGAATATGTGGATGCGGTCACAACGGTAGTGAAAGAAGGGGTGGATCCTAAAATTCATGACTTTGTCATCACCAATGAAGACGGCGAAGATATTACCGAAGAAGTATTGAACAACCCCGGCTATACAGTTGCCGTGGTGGCATACGATCTGTCAGCAACCGATCGTGGATGTCAGGAAAAGCTCAATACATTCATGATGGAAGCGGAAAAGGCAGGAGCAACCGTGATGGGATGGACGGCATCGGTGGATGAGGTGCGCGATTTCCGCGTGGAAGTACAGGCCATGTATCCGTATTACATCATGGATGGAACGGTTCTGAAAACCATAATACGTGCCAATCCGGGAATACTGCTGATCAAAGACGGCGTTATCAAAGCCAAATGGCATTACCGGGATTTGCCCGATTTTTCAAGTGTGCAGGCGGACTTAATGAAAGACTAGGTGCTGATAAGATTTCTGATAAAAAGATTGTTGTACGGGCTCCTCGTGGTTTGGGGAGTGATTACTGTTGTGTTCTTGCTTTTTAACGTGTTGCCCGGTGACCCGGCCCGCATGATGCTCGGTCAGCGCGCGGACGGTGCTTCCATCGAGGCGATTAACAAAGACCTGGGGCGCGACAAACCCGTTTATCAGCAGTACCTGATGTACCTGAATGACCTTTCTCCGTTGTCATTCCACGAAACCCTGAACGATGACAGCTTCCTGTACCTCGATACCACCAAGTACAGCAGCTACTCGGAACTGATTCACGCCGGAAGCAAGGTACTCATATTTAAAACACCTTACTTAAGAAGATCTTACCAGACCAAACGGAACGTAAGCGAGTTGCTGGCGGAAGCGATGCCCGGCACCATTGTGCTTGCCTCTACGGCCATTCTGTTTGCCATTATCTTCGGCATCCTGTTGGGTATCATTGCGGCAGTGAGGAGTCACTCCCTTTATGACAACACATCCCTGTTGCTGTCTGTCATGGGCATGTCCCTGCCTTCTTTTTTCTCCGGCATCATCATCGCCTGGTTATTCGGTTTTGTATGGAGTGACTATACCGGTCTTAATATGTCCGGAGGCTTGTATACCATCGATCCGTTCAAGGGAGAAATGCTGGACCTGAAAAACCTCATTCTTCCGGCATTTACACTTGGAATCCGACCACTTGCCATCATCACACAGCTTACACGCAGTTCCCTGCTGGATGTGTTGTCGCAGGATTATATCCGCACGGCAAGGGCCAAAGGCCTTAGCTTTTACAAGGTGGTAACCAAACATGCATTGAAAAATGCCATGAATCCCGTGATCACGGCGGTGTCCGGATGGTTTGCCTCTTTGATGGCAGGTGCTATCTTTGTGGAGTGGGTGTTCAGTTGGAAAGGATTGGGTAAGGAAGTTGTAGACTCATTGGAAAAATATGATTTTCCTGTGGTCATGGGTTGTGTGCTTGTGATCGCTCTTGCATTTGTTGTGATTAACATCATCGTGGATATTTTGTACGGTGTACTGGATCCAAGGGTAAGGGTACGTTAGGAATTGCTTCACTTAAGGCTGGATTGCAAATGAGATTAAAGATTGTCGCCGGCAACTGGAAGATGAATAAGGATCTCCAGGAAGGCCGGGAATTGGTAAGGGAACTTGTTGCCTGCATCAACGATTTGCAGGATGTGCAGGTGATCCTGGCCCCTCCGTATATACATCTGACCTCCGTTCAGGAAATGATTTCCAACAAGGTCGGCCTGCAATTGGCGGCACAGAACTGTCACCATGAGCAGAAGGGTGCGTTTACCGGCGAGGTTTCGGCAGCCATGCTCGCCTCCGCCGGATGCAGCCATGTCATCATCGGTCATTCTGAGAGACGTACCTACAACCACGAAGCCGGAGCATTGCTGGCGGTGAAGGTGGACAGGGCGCTGGAAAATAACCTGATCCCCATTTTTTGCTGTGGAGAGCATCTGGATGAACGCAGATCCGGCAGGGAACAGGATGTGGTGAAGAACCAGATTGCTGAAGGACTCTTCCACCTGAATCCCGACCTGGCCACGCGCGTGGTGATCGCTTATGAGCCCGTATGGGCCATCGGTACCGGTGAAACCGCAACACCCGAACAGGCGCAGGAAATGCATGCATACATCCGCAGGGTGGTAGCAGACCATTGGGGTGGCAACGTGGCTGATCACATGCCGATTCTGTACGGAGGAAGCTGCAATGCAAAGAATGCCCGGGATCTTTTCGGGAAGAAAGACGTGGATGGCGGACTGATAGGCGGTGCATCCCTGAATGCCCGCGACTTTACCGCAATAATTGCTTCATTTTAAGACTTCCGTTTTGCCTGTTGGATTGGAATATATGGAGGTTGTTTGTCAGGTCGATCCCCGCGACCCCTGGACGGATTTGCTGATTGATGAATTGGGTGAACTTGGATTTGAGTCGTTCGAAGAAACCGATGCGGGTTGCAAGGCCTACTTCAAAGGAGATCAACTCCCCGTTGATGTCAGGGAAGCACTTACCGGAATAGCTTCCGACCGGTTCTCTTTGCAGTACGAGATCAACCTCATTGATGGCAAGAACTGGAACGAAGAATGGGAAAAGAATTTTCACCCCATACGTGTGGAAGATATTTGCTTGATCCGTGCCCCGTTCCACGAACCCGCATCCAGGGGAATGGAACTCGTGATCATGCCCAGGATGTCATTCGGTACCGGACACCATGCCAGCACCTGGCTGATGGTAAGGGAAATCATGGAGCTCGATCTGGAAGGCAAAGAAGTGCTGGACATGGGATGTGGTACAGGTATCCTCGCGATCCTGGCAGGAAAAAAAGGCGCGAAATCCGTTTTGGGCATTGACAATTACCCCCATGCCATTGTAAATTCGGAGGAAAACGCCGCCACAAACGGAGTTACCAATGTTGTCTTTGAAGTAGGTGACGTAGACCGGTTGGAGAATACCGGCTTTGATTTTATCTTCGCTAACATTAACCGGAACGTCCTGCTCGAACACCTGCCACAATATGCAGCGTCACTCAGGAGTAACGGGTCTCTGTTGATAAGCGGCTTTCTGTCAAAAGACCTGATGGAGCTTTATCGGAAAGCAAAGGAACAGGGGTTAAGCCTTTTTGGACTTCGGGAAAGACAAAACTGGGTGGTTGCCCGTTTTGAAAAAAGACCGGATAGACGCATGAAAAAAACCACTCTCATATTTACTTCTCTTCTTTTGCTGCTATTCACCGGTGCTTCGTGGGCACAAGGTCGCAAGAGTTTTACCGCGGAACCGGCCAAGTTCTTTGATGAAATGAAGGCTTTTCTTGCGGAAACCAACCAGGATCAGGCAGAGCTGATCATGGATGAATTCCGGGCCGTGTGGGAAACCAACATTACCGATGAGAAAGACCTGGAGAAGATGTATGAGAAGGCGAACAAAGCCCTTGAGAAACGCATGAAGGATGCGCCTGTTCAGATTCATCACGTCTACGGTCCGAACACCCGCAAAATCGGAGAAATTCAAAGGGAGGTATTGTACATTGCTGCAAACAAAATGCTGGCCAAACGCATGAAGGCCTATCCGCACTTTACCAGCTTCATGTATACGGTCATCAATTTCATGATCACCGATCAGCCGGAATCAAGCTTCGATTCATTCATGGCCAGTATCATGAAGATGCTGGAAAATCGTACGGCACGCAGGTTCAATGCATACCTTGAAGTATGTGACAACCTGTTTACAGCTAACGCATTGTACGCCTCACGCACCACCAAGTGGGTGACCACCACCAAAGACTATGTGTTCGATTACGATTCCTTGCCGAAGATCGTATTCCCGGTAATGGATCTGAAATGCTACGCCAAGAACGACAGCGCCATCATCAGCCAAACCAGCGGTGTGTTATACCCAACCGAAGATCTTTTTGTGGGAGAGGGAGGAAAGGTCACCTGGGAAAGGGCTGGCCTCAAACCGGATGAGGTGTATGCCGATGTTGGCAAGTACAGCTTCGCCATTAAAAGTGCCAAGTACAAGATGGATTCGGTGACCTTCTACAACAAGAAATATTTTGATTTCCCACTCCTCGGAAGTCTTGAGGAAAAGATACTGGCGGATGTGGAAGAGGACAACGCAGCTTACCCGCGCTTTGTATCCTACCAGTCGGAATACGAGATCAAAGACCTGATCAAGAACGTCGACTACGTGGGTGGTTTTTCCATGAAAGGAGGCACCGTGATCGGCTCAGGTACCCCCACCCATGACGCCCGCCTGATCTTTAAACGGGACGGACAGCAATTCCTGGTGGCGTCCGCTCAGGTATACATTATACATGAAGATCGCATTGTGTCCGACTATTGTGCCGTGACCATGTATCTGGAATCAGATTCCATTTACCATCCGGGCCTCACATTCAAACTGAATACCAAAGACCGTGAACTGACATTGATTAGGGAAGACCGGGGCGTATCACAAAGTCCGTACTTCAATTCCTTCCACGACGTGGATATGTATTTTGATGCCCTTTACTGGAAGATAGATGACCCGCTGATGGATTTCCGTTCCCTCAAAGGCAGTACAAAAGACGATGCCACGTTTGAGTCTTCCAACTACTACAAGGAAGCACACTTCGATAAGCTCCGGGGAATCGATAACGTACATCCCCTCATCTACATCAAGAAATATGTAGACAACTACGGTGATGTGGTGCATGTCCAGACACTCTCCGAAATGATGCACATGGCCACGAGCCAGGTGAAAGCCATGCTCATCAGGCTTTCCATCGAAGGATTTCTTATTTACAATTTCGATGATGAAAGCGCTGTGGTGAAAGATAAACTGTATCGCTACCTGAACGCGAAGGCGAAAAAGGTGGATTATGATGTGATGCAGTTTAATTCCGTTATATCCGGAGAGCCAAACGCATCATTGAACCTGCTCAACTTCGATTTGAAAATGCGGGGCGTGTCACGAATCCTCCTCAGCGATTCCCAGAACGTATACATCTATCCGTCCAACCAGGAAGTGGTGATGAAGAAAAACCGCGATTTTGCTTTTTCAGGTAAAGTGAATGCCGGGCGTTTCGCATTCTATGGTAAGAATTTCGACTTCACATACGACATGTTCAAAATCAACATGGCCAATATCGATTCCATGGCCATGTCCGTGGAAACCGAAGAATTGGATGAGATGGGCAGGAAACGGCTGCGGCGTGTGAAGACCGTCGTACAGGCCCTTGAGGGAGAACTGTTGATCGATCACCCCGGGAATAAGTCCGGATTGAAACCCTTCAAACAATACCCAGTATTCAAAAGCTTCAAGGATTCTTATGTGTTTTACGACAAGCCAGAGATCAGGAATGGTGTATACACCCGGGATAAATTCTATTTCCACCTTGAGCCCTTCGCGATCGACAGCCTCAGTACCTTCAATCCGGAAGGTATGGCCCTCAAAGGGCGATTCGTTTCGGCAGGTATCTTCCCGGAATTTGAGGAAGCACTCACCGTACAGCCCGACTTTTCCCTGGGATTCGTGCGCAATACACCCACGGCCGGTTTTCCTGCTTATGGCGGCAAAGGTCAGTACTATAACGTAATTGATATGAGCCACCGCGGACTGCGCGGAGATGGCAAACTGGAATACGTAACCAGTACATCTGTTTCCAAAGAATTCGTGTTCTACCCGGATTCCATGAACACCCTGGCCCAGACATTCGATAACCGCGAAATGGGACCGCCGAAGGAATTTCCCCAGGCACACGGCGACAGTGTAGCCATTCACTGGCGACCATACAGGGATTATATGCAGATTCAGAATGTGACCACCCCGCTGTCGTTCTTCAACAAACAGGCCACCCTGAAAGGCATGGCTACCCTGAGTCCGGCTGAACTGGTTGGTGCTGGCGTCATGACCTTCTCCGGCGCCGACCTTGAATCGAAAATGATGCATTATCATAAAAACGATTTCGATGCGGATACATCGGATTTCAAACTCGCCGCTCTGGAACAGGAAGAACTTGCGTTCAGCACCGTGAACGTGAAGGCACATGTTGATTTCAACGCGAGAAAGGCAACCTTCAAATCCAACGGTGGTGGTTCTGTGGTTGAGTTCCCTGTGAACCAATATGCATGTTACATGGATCAGTTCACATGGTACATGGATGAAGGTGAAATCGAGATGAGCGCGGGTAAGAATGAAGTGATTTCGACAGATGCCGGGGAAGACCTCAAACTGGAGGGATCCAGGTTCATATCCTATCACCCGAAACAAGACTCCCTGAGCTGGGTTGCACCACGCGCAAAGTATAGCCTGAAGACCAACATCATCGCAGCGGAGGATGTGAAGATCATCGCAGTTGCGGATGCCATCATCTACCCGGGAGATGGAAAAGTGGTTGTACAGAAAAAAGCCAAAATGGATCCGCTATCCAATGCGCGTATCCTGGCCAATAAGGTGACCAAGTATCACAAGATCTACAATGCCAATGTGACCATCACGGGTAAGAAGGATTACATGGGCAATGGTGATATCGATTACGTGGATGAAACGGATACCAAACAAACCATTCACCTGGATTTGATCAAGGTGGACACCACCCAGCAAACCATTGCGGAAGGAACCATTCCGGAAGATGCAACCTTTACGCTCAGCCCTTACTTTGACTATAAAGGGAAGGTGTTCCTCGAGGCCAGCAATCAGTTTCTAGGGTTCAAAGGCGTCAGCCGTATCAAACACGGTTGCGAACAGGTAGGGAAGAGCTGGTTCCGGTTCGATGCTTCCGTGGATCCAACCCAGGTATATATTCCGATCGATACCAATACGGTCAGTGAGAACAACATTCCGTTGTATGTAGGACTTTACATGGGAGCGGATAGTACCGGTGTCTACTCCACATTCCTTACACCACTCAGGTCCAAGCGTGACGACCAGGTGCTTCGCGCTGAAGGGTTCCTGTACTACAACAAGGACTATAACGAATACAGGGTATCTTCCAAAGAAAAACTGGTGGAGCAAAATCTCCCGGGCAATTACGTTAGCCTGAATGTAAACGATTGTGTGATCTACGGTGAAGGCAAGCTCGACCTGGGTGTGAACCTGGGACACGTTCAGGTAGCTTCGGCGGGTAACATCACCCATTACCTCATCCCAGACTCAGTGGTGGTGCAGACCACGTTGGCATTCGACTTCCACTTCTCAGAAGGTGCGGAGAAGGTGATGTCGGAAGACCTGAAATCATTCTCTGAACTGACCCCTGTGGATTTGACCGACAAGGTGTTTGAAAAGTCCGTCAGGGAGTTCATCGATAAAAAAGATGCAGATAAAATGTTCTCCGAAATCAACCTGTACGGAAGTCCGAAAAAGACACCTTCGGAGTTGGTGCATAACATGTATTTCGCCAAGGTGAAGCTGAGATACGATAAGGCGAACAGCAGCTTCATGTCCATGGATCAGCTCGGGGTGGCCAGCATCCGAAAAGAAAACCTGAATAAGTATTACGACGGATATATCGAATTCGAAAAACACCGCAGCGGTGACAGGTTCGGTGTATACATAGAGGCAGAAGCAAATACATGGTATCTGTTCCTGTATACCCGCGGGTTGCTGCAGGTGATGTCTTCCAATGATGAATTCAACAAGGCAATTACCGAGATGAAACCGGATGACCGGAGGGTGAAAACCACCAAGGAAGAGGGTGGGTATACCTTCATGTTATCTACCATTCGCAAGCGCCGCGATTTTCTTGAAAAATTTGGGGTGAATGAATAATTTGGATACATTGCACCGCACTTCACAGCGTTAACCCGAATGCATTTCGAATTTCAGTTTATCCCATTTTTCTGCGCGTATTTATTGGGTTCTATCCCAACGTCAGTTTGGGTGGGCCAGGCCTTTTACGGCATAGATATACGTGACCACGGAAGCGGCAATGCCGGTGCAACCAACACCATGCGCATTCTTGGTAAAAAGGCCGGAATTCCTGTTCTGATCATCGACATCCTGAAAGGCTTCGGTGCTGTGAATATTCCCTATCTGATGAATGGGTATACGCCCGGTACCGACGCCTTCGTAGACCTTCAGTTGATCTGTGGCCTTGGAGCTCTGGTTGGACATATTTTCCCGGTGTACGTTGGCTTTAGGGGAGGGAAGGGAATCGCCACCTTGTTGGGCGCGGTAATTGCCATTCACCCGCAGGCCGCCCTGGTCTCTATCTGTATCTTTGCATTGGTATTGATAATTACCCGTTATGTCTCCCTCAGTTCCATCATCGCGTCCCTGGCTTTTCCATTGTCCCTCATCCTTTACTTCGAACCCGGTGAATCATCCCTCATTCTTTTTTCATTTTTTGTTGCTATCCTGGTGCTGGTCACCCACCAGAAAAACCTTGAACGCCTGCTTCGCGGGGAAGAGTCAAAAGCCCGCCTGCGGCGGAATCGCCAGCAAATGGAAGATGATGATGAGAAATGACATCACGAATGCGGTGATTTCCCTGTAACTTCATGCTCGGATATCCTGAGGCCCTATGCTTAACCATTCAGGTGGTTTTACGTACAACGAGCCAATGTGAACGGCAGGGACTTCCGGTTGTGCATGATTGAATTAAAAAAACATATACGTTTTGCTGAGGCACGAACCCGGATTCGGGTGCGTAGGGCCGCACTGGTTGCTCGTCTTCTGGTTTGCCTGATGGTTTTTTCCGTTTATGCGGTTGCACAGAAAGGAAAAAAGGATGGCGGAGACAACCCCAAACGTGCCGAGGCCGATGCCCTGTTCGATAATGAAGAGTATGCAGCGGCCCATCCCATTTATTCCCAATTGCTCAGTCTGGACCAATACAATGCCGACCTCAACTACCGGTTCGGGGTATGTGAATTGTTTGCCGGGAAAGACAAGGAAAAAGCCATCTCATACCTGAAATTCGCCACGGAGAAGGGAGCTCCTGTTGAGGCCTACTTTTTTCTCGGCCGTGCGTACCACCTCAATTACAGGTTTGGCGAAGCACTGGCCAACTACGATATTTTCAAGGAAAAGGCCAGCGGTAGCCTGTTGAAGAAATACGCGGTCGACCGTAACATGGAAATGTGCCGCAACGGTCAGAAGCTGCTGAGGCATATTCGTGACCTGGTGGTGATTGAAAGGAAAGATGTGAATGCCGATGATTTTTTCCGGTCCTACGGAATGACGGAAGACTTCGGTGGGAAAGTGTTCCCGTTGTCAGATGAATTCAAATCCAAAAGGGATAGGGAGCAGAAAGGTGCTTCGGTGATGTACATCACCAATAAGAAGGATGAGATCTATATTTCCAGCTACGGAAATAATTCCGATAACCTGGATATCTATCGCATTTCAAAAGACATCAATGGCGAATGGTCGGCCCCTGAAAACCTGGGCTCCACCATCAATACCCCTTACGATGAAGCATTCCCCTTTCTTCATCCGGACGGACGCACCCTCTACTTTGCCTCCAAAGGACACAATTCCATGGGAGGGTATGATGTGTTCAAATCTGTATACAACGAGGAAAGCCACATTTGGTCGCCACCCGTCAATGTTGATTTTGCCATCAACACCCCGGCCGATGATGTGTTGTTCGTGGTCGACAAGAAAGACAGCGTTGCCTTCTTTGCCTCCAACCGTGCCTGCGAAGGTGGCAAGTTGACCGTTTATAAGATCCGAACCGGTCGCTTACCGGATTCCTACTATGCATCCACTCGCCCCGGCGGATCTGATGGAGATTCCCTCGCCTATACCGCATCTGAGATGACCAACAGGGCCAAGCTGGATGTTAATTCATCGCCCGACCTGCTGGCACTTCTCGAAAAAGAAAAACAAAAGAACAGCAACCCGGCGGAAGAGAAGGAAGCCGCTGCACCTGAGCCCGAAGAGGAGAAAGTGGACATAGAAGCATATTCCAACCTGACACCCGATAAGATTGTCAACATGGCTTATGAGGATGCCGATCGCTTGAACAACGAGAGCAAGGGCCTGCGAAGGGATGCGGATGCCGCCAGCATGATTTCAGAACAAAAGCGATTGAAGGCACAGGACCAGGAAGATCAGGCCAACCGTTTGGATGAACAGGTGGCCTACGAGGTGGATGATCAGGTAAAGGACCGAAAGCAGAAGGAAGCAAAAGCCCTGCATCAGTCAGCAGCGCGATTGAGAAAGGAATATGCGGTTGCTCTTCGCATCAGCCAGCAGCTTGATTCGGATGCGGACGAACGCATGCTTGACGCCAGGCAGGCCACTGAAAATGCCCAGGTCATAGAAAAGGCCATGAACGCCAATTCTACGGATGAAGCATTGAAAATACTTGCACGTCAGAAAGCCAAACTTGAGGAAAAAGGCAACGATACCGAGGTCGATTACAATGCCATTGCCCAGGATGCGGTGGATGAAGTGGTGTCCGGTAACAAGGAGGATCTGGTTAAATCGGAGGCTTTTCTTGAATCACTGGATAAAGATGTGGTGGATTTTCAAAGAGATGCTTCCATCCTCCGCGATGAGGCGGACAAAACCAAGGATGCCCAGGTTAAACAGGAGCTGATTGCCCAGGCTGAAGATCTGGAGGCTGAATCAAAATCGAAACAACAAAAAGCCGAAGAAGTCAGGAAAAACCTGAATGCCATGAAAGCCTCGGCCGATGAAGGGCAATCGGATGAAGGACTGGCACAAGGCATTGTAGAAGAAATCAAGGGCTTCGGTCAGGAAGATGATGTGGCAGAGAACCAGTCGAAGCAACAACCCGAAAAAACCACACCACCCAAATCCGACGTGAACAAAACGGAAGCAGGGGAGGATGGAGATGCGCTGGTTATGAATGATCAGCCTGACGAGGAAACCGAGGACGTACCCGAAGCAAAGAAAAATCAATCCGATATACCACCTGCCGAACAACCCGATGTGAAACCGGAAGAATCCGGTACGAAATCAGATCAACCTGATACGCAGACGGGGCAACCTGATACGAAGTCCGAACAATCCAATACGAAGCCCGAACAACCCGATGCAAAGACGGGGCAGCTTGATGTGGAAAAGGACCAGCCGGCATCAGAAAACGATCAGCAGGAGGTAAACCCCGAACACCCCGCAGAAAAAGATGCGGCGAAACCGGATGATACCATCCAGCCTGTTGTTTCAACCGACTCAACCGATGAGCAGCAGCAACCGGCAGCAAACACGGAACCTGCGAAGAAGCAAGAGGCCCCCTCACAATGGTCGACCCTTTCCGATCAGGATCTGACTGCACGTGCCAGCGAAGAAAAGTTGTTTGTGAGTGAGAATGAGAAGTCCATCAAAGCCTTGCGCAGCGACGCAGACATCCTTCGTTCCACAGCAACCAATATCCCCGACCCTGATAACCGTCAGGCATTGCTGGATAAGGCGGCCAGGAAGGAAGCGGAAGCCGACCAAAAGGAAAAGCTGAATACCGATGCCCGTGTACGCATCCAAACCATGGAGGAGGAGCAGAAGCTGCGGAAGGATGGCGTAAGACACCAGGTCACACCTGAGGAGCTGGCTGCCCAAAAACAGGAAGTTGATGGCACTGAAACCGCCTCATCCGAACCTGTTGGGAAACGCCCGGCTGATCAAACCGGAAATGATTCACAGGGTGCAGATACCACGGAAGATGTTACGGCATCTGTTCCGGATGAAGTATCCGAGGATGAAACCCTGGAAACAGCTCAAACCACCGACCCCGGCCAACAGACACAGGACCTGAGGGAAGAACAAGGGGGTGACGATACATCGGACGAGGCGGTGATTGCACAGGGTGGTAAAGCGGAAGAACCTGTGGAGACGGGAAGGGATGAGGCTTCATCCGAAGGGCAGCAACCGGTTGCAGATGAGACGCAGCCCCCGGTAACGGAAGAGCCGCTGACTGCAGATGCAACAGATGCGGAAGAACAGGAAGCACCGGCGGTTTTGCCAAAACCGGTGGATAAAAATACAGCTCCAACTTTCCCGGATACCAAGACGACCGACAAGATGAGAGCAGATGCGGAAGAAGGACAGGTGGCGGTGGAGTCTCAGCGTGCGGAAATTGATTCATTGAAGAATGAACAGGTGGTGTTGTCTGCCCGAAAAGATCAGACGTTTGAGGAAATGGCCAGGGCCAAAAACAGTGAAAAGGAGCAGATCTACCTCGACATCATGGACAACATAGGCGGCATGGAAAACATCCGCCAGAAAGAGGTGCTCTTCCTGGATACCAAAACAGACATGCTGCGTCAGGAGGTGAATGCGAACCGCCTGGGTGCGGGTGAAACGTTAACATACCCCGAATCCGACCTGCCAAAAGGCACCGAATCGCTGAGATTGGCGAAAATCGCCGCCGTGGAAAGTGCGGTGGATTCGCTCAAGGCAGCCCGTGTGCTTAGGGATGAAGCCGAAGCCATGACACGACAAATGCTGGAGACGCGTAAACCGGATGAACGTGATGAATTGCTCCGGCAACGGGATGAAAAGATTGAAGCTGCGGAATCGCTCGAAGAGTATGCAGATAGGCGCTACAACGATGTGCTGGAAAACCGCATCCCAGACCCGGGTGCAACGGCACTGACCGCATCTGCAGGTGATCAGACCGGGAAAGCTGCGGAAACACCCAGAACGGTTGAACCCACCCAGGAACCCGTTTCCACCACGCCGATCAAACTCAAGCATGATGTGAACAGCGTTCGTGCCGTGTTGGAAGACAACGAGTATGCGAAATACACGGTCATGGTGAATGAGGCATTGCAGGCCAACCGACTTGCCGTTGAGGAGGCAAGGAAGGCGGAAGACCTGCGATCACATCAGTTGCATGACCTGGAAGAAGCCGATATCCTGCAGCAAGCCGTGGAAAAAGCCAAAGCCGTGGATGATTATATCACAACACTCAACGGGGAGAAATACAATGGCGCCATCCAGAGCGGGGATAACCAATCAATGGCCGATGCCGCCCTCCCACGCGAAAAGAAGAAAATTCAAACGGAGAAGAATGCGGACAAGGAATTGTATGCGCATACCTCCACCGGGGAGAAGGGTAAACCCATCCTCGGTAATACGGTTTCCATGGAGTTTACCACCAACGGTGCCAGCATATACAACGCTTCCAATCCCATCCCCATTGATCCGCCATTGCCACAGGGCCTGATCTTCAAGGTACAGGTAGGCGCCTTCCGCAATGCGATTCGTCAAGACCTCTTCGGTGGTATCAAGCCGTTGGCAGGAGAAAAGACCGCAAGTGGAATGATCCGATACACCGCAGGTATTTGGCGCGATTACAAACCGGCCAACCAGGCCAAGGGAACCATTCGTGATTTGGGATTCAGGGATGCTTTTGTGGTGGCTTTTTATAACGGCAAACGCATTCCGCTGTATGAAGCAGCTGCCATTGCAAAGGGTGAAAAGTCAGGCGAAGATGTGCTGGCCTCCATCGGTCAGACCGGCACCGGTGGCACCAGCAACGGGTCACGCCTCGGTACCGGCAGCAATACCGGTCAGCCCTCAGGAGGTACAACCAACCCGGCTACTTCGCCCGGGGGCACCAACACCGCCGGATCTACTGTGGGCAATAGCCAGGCCGTATTGCAAACCCAGGGAGACCTGGCCGGCATGAAAGGTATTGTGTATACCGTACAGGTAGGCGTGTACAGCAAAGCGTTGAAAGCAGGTGATCTTAATGGCTTGTCACCGATTTATACCGAATCATTGAGCAACGGTACCACCCGCTATACCACAGGTAAGTTCACCAACCTGGAAGCTGCAGCAGCAGCGAAACGGGATGCGGTGAACAAAGGCGTGACAGATGCCTTTGTGATTGCTTTCAGGGATGGCAAGCGCATCAGCCTGGGTGAGGCAGGCAACGTTTCGGGAAGCAACGGAACAACCAATACACCGGTTACCGGAGGCAGCGAGAACAATACCAGTAGTGGCGGTACCAAGCCGCCTGCAGATATCTTTGAAGCGATCAGTTCCAATGAGTCGGGCGTGGTGTTCCGCGTGCAGATAGGTGCCTATCGCCAGGCAGTGCCGTCGGATCTGGTGGATCTCTGGTCGTCACAACTCAAAAGGAAGGTGAAAACCTATCGCACACCCGAGGGTGTCACATTGTATTCAGTGGGGGATGAGCGGTCGTACAACGGAGCCAGCACATTGAAAGCGGAAGTGGCTGCAAAAGGCCTGGAAGGTGCATTCATTGCAGCTTATGAAGACGGCAAACCCGTGTCCATGCAGCGTGCCATGCAACAAACCTCTGGTAACAACTGATGCACATGAAACGCACAATGCTCCTGTTTCTCTGGTTGGGTTTCTTGGTGATGCCCGGGTACCTGTTGGCACAATCTGCCCTGGATGCGGATGACAAGGATGTGTTGAAAGCTTCTGATGCCGTGGTGGCTGATGAACTGAAAATATTCTTATCTACCTACGAAGGCAAGGAGTTGTTCTCCTTTCTCAAGAGCAACGACAAGAAGATCAAACTGGCGCCGGAAGGATACGACAAAACCATCTGTAAAATGGAAACAGCCGACGGCGCTTTTTACTGTGTGACCTATCGATTCAGGAAGCCACTTAACCTGATGGTGTTCCCGGAGCAGTTTTGTGTATGGGTGTCGCCCGACCTGAGCGACGGCATTTTGCACCGTGATGCCATTTGCCCACGGCAATAGGTACGCTTTCCTTCTGTTGCTTTCCCGCCGCTTTTGAATTCCTTTGCTACCTTTGGAACAGGTTTTGTATTCGTGTTGACTGGAAGAGAAGAACAGGTCATACGGACTAAATATTTGAGATATGAAAATGAATTCCAGAGCATGGCTGCTGACAACGGCCGTAATGTTTGCCGCTTGTCAGAAAGTTCCTATCACGGGCCGCAGCCAGATGAACATGGTTCCGGAAAGTACCATGATCAGCATGAGTTTGACCAACTACAAGGATTACCTGAAAGAACATCCACCGGTTTCTTCGGGTGATGCCAATTACCAGTTGGTGTCGAAAGTAGGTAACAAGATTGCAAATGCGGTGAAAACCTACATGGCGCAGCAGAACCTATCGGATCGCATCAAGGGTTACGCCTGGGAGTTCAACCTGGTGAATGAAAACACGGTGAACGCATGGTGTATGCCGGGAGGAAAGGTGGTCGTTTATTCGGGCCTGCTGCCTATTACACAAAGTGAACAGGGACTTGCCGTTGTGCTCGGCCACGAGATCGCACATGCCATCGCCCGCCACGGAAGCGAACGCATGACACAAGGTTTGCTGGTTCAGCTGGGCGGTATAGGGTTGAGCACAGCCATGTCGCAGAAACCCAAGGAAACACAGGACCTGTTCAATCAGTCGTATGGAGTTACATCCACACTGGGCATCCTGGCCTATTCACGTAAACAGGAGTCGGAAGCGGATAAGATGGGACTGGTGTTCATGGCCATGGCCGGATACGATCCGTCTCAGGCGATCAGTTTCTGGGAACGTATGGCGGCAACGGGCGGCACCAAGCCACCGGAGATCCTCAGTACACACCCCAGCGATGCCAGCCGCATCAAGGCCATCAAGGAATACCTGCCGGAAGCCATGAAGTATTATAAAAAATAACCATTGTCGATACCGGTTTTCAAATGACTTTCACCACCATCATCCTCATCCTCCTGTTGGGACTCGGGCTTATCATCCTGGAGTTCCTCGTGATCCCGGGTACCACCATCGTAGGGTTCCTGGGGGCAGCCCTTGTTGTGGCGGCTGTTTTGTTTGCCTACCGCGACCACGGGAGTACATCCGGGCATGTGATCCTGGCTGTATCCGCGGTGATCCTCGGTGGCATGTTCATCCTGGGGTTCAGGGCCAAAACCTGGGAGCGTTTATCGGTGCGGACGGAGATCACCGGTAAGGTGAATGTGCTGGAAGAAGGAGAGGTGAATCCTGCCGATAAAGGTAAATCCATCTCAAGGCTTGCGCCCATGGGAAAGGCGGTTTTTAATGAGAAGATGTATGAGGTGCAGTCGACCGGTGCCTTCATCGCCGAAGGAACCGATGTGGAGGTGACGAAGGTGAGCGGGAACAAGATTTGGGTGAAGCAGGTGGGGTGATATAAATTGCGAATTAGAAATTACGAATTACGAAAGCCTCCTCCCGTATCATTTTGAAGGAGTTTGTAAGTTTGCTGGTGACCATGCCAACAACTAACAGCCAATAACCAACAACTAATAACCAACAACTAATAACCAACAACCTTCTCAAAAAAAATCCCAATCTTTGGGATATCAAATAAACAGACCCTCGCTTTATGGAAATTCAGTTCATCATTGTTGCGGCAGTCGTTTCGGTTGTCGGCCTTTGGATCCTCTTTTACTTCGTGCCGGTTGGCCTTTGGTTTTCGGCCGTACTTGCCGGTGTGCGGGTTTCCCTGATCCAGCTCATTATGATGCGCTGGAGAAAGGTGCCGCCATCCGTGATCGTAAAAGCGATGGTGACATCCCATAAAGCCGGACTCAAACTTACCCGTGACGACCTCGAGGCCCACTACCTTGCCGGGGGCAACGTGAACAATGTTGTGAATTCACTCATTTCGGCTGATAAGGCCAACATCCCACTCGACTTCAAAGCAGCCACCGCCATCGATCTGGCCGGACGCGATGTGTTTGAAGCCGTACAGATGTCGGTAAACCCGAAGGTGATCGATACGCCTCCGGTAACCGCAGTGGCCAAAGACGGCATTCAGCTGATTGCCAAAGCCCGTGTTACCGTGCGTGCCAATATCCGTCAGCTTGTCGGAGGTGCCGGTGAAGACACCATCCTCGCCCGCGTCGGCGAAGGCGTGGTATCATCCATCGGTTCCGCAGGTTCTCATAAAGATGTGCTTGAAAATCCGGATTCCATTTCCAAAGTGGTGCTCGCCAAAGGACTCGATTCCGGAACGGCATTCGAGATTCTTTCCATTGACATTGCCGATGTGGATATAGGTAAGAACATTGGCGCTGTCCTCCAGATAGACCAGGCGGAAGCGGACAAGAGCATTGCCCAGGCAAAGGCCGAAGAACGCCGCGCCATGGCCGTAGCCCTCGAACAGGAGATGGTGGCCAAAGCCCAGGAAGCCCGTGCCAAGGTGATTGAAGCCGAAGCCCAGGTTCCGCAAGCTATGGCAGAAGCTTTCCGCAATGGAAACCTCGGCATCATGGACTACTACAAAATGAAGAACATCCAGGCGGATACCGATATGCGGAATTCCATCTCGGGTGATTCAGGTTCAAAGGAAGAATAGTCGAAAGTCTCCCGCCATAGCTTTAGCGACGGCGGGCAAACAAGTCTCAAGTCTTAAGTCAGGCATAACGTCTACTATCTGGCGTTTATCGCCTCATATCTATCGTTCCGCAAACAACCTGTTTGCCGTATGTTGTTATTGGTTACATTTGTAACTGTTTTGTGATGTAACCAGTTTGTGGAAGCGGTCAAGGTATATGGATTTCAAATGGCGCGGATCTCCGAGGTGTACCTCAGCACCCTGTCGGCGATCATGCAACCGCACGGCATAGAACGTTTCTTTGCACCCCTCATTCACCTTTGCGAAAACAGCGGGAAGATCACCCAAAAGGATCTTGCGCAGGCTTTGCGGCGCGACAAGGTGTCTACCATGCGCATCGTGGATTACTTCTGTGACAAAGGCCTGCTTGTTCGCAAACAGGATTGCAACGACCGCAGATGCCAACTCCTGGAAGTAACGCCCAAAGCCATGCAACTTTTGCCGAAAATCAAAGACGGTATTCGGCAGACCAACGAAATATTGCTGTCGGGATTTACCGCCGAAGAAAAAGAATTGTTCCGGAAC
Source organism: Flavobacteriales bacterium (assembly GCA_020635855.1). Classification (NCBI taxonomy): domain Bacteria; kingdom Pseudomonadati; phylum Bacteroidota; class Flavobacteriia; order Flavobacteriales; species Flavobacteriales bacterium. Next base: position 1,357,389 of record JACJYZ010000002.1, read on the forward strand.
TGTATGGATAAATTGTTTCAGACCATTTGCGAATTGCCTGAGCCGGCATTCGTGGTGAAAGCATTCAAAAGAAAAAAATGAACAGATACCTCATCATAAGCGGTGGGATCTTCATCACCCTGACCATGATCTGGTCTTGCTCGAACCCGGGTGAAGGGGATCAGGCAGCCGCACCGAACGCGCAACTGGCAGCGGAAGGTTGCAGGGTGATGCCTCAACCTTTCAACAACGATGTGGTGGTGACCGCCGAACTCCTTGCCGATGAGCAAGTGGAGTTGAGGGCACCCATTGCAGGCCAGGTGCTTGAGATCCATTTCAGGGAAGGAGAGAAGGTACAGCAAGGCGATCCCCTCATACGTTTGGATGACCGTGCCTGGAAAGCACAATTGGGTGGGGTTGTGGCAGAAGTGGATGCGGCACAGAAAGAATACGACCGCAGAAGCAACCTGCTTGGCGTGGGTGGTAGCAGTCAGGAAGAAGTGGATGCCGCCCTGTCTGCCCTGGAGTCACTGAAATCCCAATTGCAACAACTGAGGGTCAATATCGACCTGGCCAATGTGAACGCACCTTTTCCCGGCCGGTTGGGCATGCGCAACTTCAGCGTGGGTGCCTTCCTGCAGGCCGGAGACCTGATTACCACACTTACCGCAGCGCGTAAGCTGAAAGTGGATTTTACCCTCGCCCAGGCCTATCGCAGCAATGTGGAAATCGGCAAATCCATTCGTGTGATGGTTACCGGTGATACGCTTCCGGCCACTATCTATGCGGTGGATCCCGTGATCGACCCGCAATCGAGAACCGTTCGGGTGCGGGCCCTGCTCCAACCCAAAGAAGGAAAGGATATCATGCCCGGTACATTCGCGGAAGTGATGCTCGCTACCAACCAGATCGATGATGCCTTGCTTGTGCCTTCCCAGGCCGTGGTGCCTGAGATCAACGAACAAACCGTGTACCTGTTCAAAAAAGGTAAAGCGGTGCGTCGTGTGATTCAGGCCGGCACCAGAACGGCTGATAAAGTGCATGTGCTGGAAGGTGTGGGTGCAGGTGATACCGTGCTCACCACCGGGCTCCTGCAGGTCAAAGACGGGATGAGCATTCAACTTCAATCGGTACAATAAGCGATAGGAATGACGCTTTCAGATATCAGCATCAAGCGACCCGTACTCGCAACCGTCTTCGCCATCGTGATCGTGTTGCTGGGCGTGGTCGGGTATCTTTCCCTCGGGGTGCGTGAGTATCCGAGCGTAGATCCGCCCGTGGTGACGGTGCAAACGAACTACAGTGGCGCCAATGCCGAGATCATCGAGTCGCAGATTACCGAACCCCTGGAAGAGCAGATCAACAGCGTTGACGGTGTGAAGATACTCAGCTCCAACAGCACAGATGGCCGGAGCACCATCACCGTTGAGTTTCTCCCTGAGATTGACCTGAACAATGCGGCCAATGATGTGCGCGACAAGGTGGCACGGGCTGTCCGCAACCTGCCTCCCGATGCGGATCCTCCCACCGTTAATAAGGCCGATGCCAACGCAGAAACCATTCTCTCCATTACCGTGCAAAGCAAGAAGCGTGCACTGTTGGAGTTGACCCAGATCGGGAACAATGTGTTCAAGGAGCGACTGCAAACCATTCCCGGTGTCAGCAGCATCCGCATCTGGGGAGAAAAGAAATATGCCATGCGCCTGGAGTTGGACCCCGTGCGTATGCGCGAACTCAACATCGTTCCGCTGGATGTGGAAACCGCCCTGAGCGCCCAGAATATCGAATTGCCATCCGGCAGGATCGAAGGCACCGAAACCGAAATGACGGTTCGTACCGTTGGCCGCCTGTATACACCGGAGGAGTTTGATGATCTGATCATCAAGAAATACGGGCAAACGCTCATCCGCCTGAAAGACATCGGCCACGCCCGCATGGGCGCGGAAGTGGAACGCACCATCCTGCGCGGAAATGGCGTGATCCCCATGGTGGGTATCGCCCTGCAACCCCAGCCGGGTTCGAACTACATCGACATCGTGGATGAGGCATTCCGCCGCATCGGGATCATGAAGAAAGACCTGCCGGCGGATATCGAGTTGGATGTGGCCATGGACAAAACCATCACCATCCGGCAAGCGATCGCAGAAGTGAAGTCGACCATCCTTCTGGCATTCGGACTGGTATTGATCGTGATTTTCTTTTTCCTCCGAAACTGGCGCACCACCATGATACCCGTGGTGCTGATTCCCATTTCACTGATCGGAAGTTTTGCAGTGCTGTATGCCTCCGGTTTCTCCATCAACATCCTTTCCTTGCTGGGCCTCGTGCTGGCCACAGGATTGGTGGTGGATGATGCCATCGTGGTGATGGAGAACATCTACGCCAAAGTGGAGGCCGGCATGCACCCTGTTAAAGCCGCATTCCAGGGATCCAGGGAAGTGTACTTTGCCGTATTGGCAACTTCCGTAACGCTGGTGTGCGTGTTCCTGCCCATCTTTTTTATGTCGGGTTTAACCGGTCACCTGTTCCGGGAGTTTGCCATGGTGGTGGTCGGGTCCATCGTGATCTCCACCTTTGTTACCCTTTCCCTGACCCCAATGATGAGTTCACGCATGCTGAAGAAGAGTGGCCGTGAGAATGCATTGATGCGCGCTTTCGGGCAGGTGGTGAACAGCCTGACCAGAGGTTATACGCGTACATTGGAGAAGTTCATGGAAAGACGCGGGCTGGCTTTTTCCATCCTGTTGTTGATGCTCGGGATTATTTTCTGGGTAGGGTCGCAGTTGAAATCGGAACTGGCACCCATGGAAGACAAAAGTCAGCTGCGCATCATCTCCACTGCACCGGAAGGTACTTCCTACGAAGCCATGGATCATTACCAGCTGAAGCTGATGCACATGCTGGATACCCTCCCGGAAAAGGCTTTTCTGCTGGGTGTGACATCGCCCACGTTCCGGGCTTCCACTGCGGCCAATTCGTCGTTTATCTACATGCCGCTGAAACAACCGTCGGAGCGCACCAAATCACAGGATCAGCTGGCCAACGAGATCAATGCGCGTCTGCGTTCGCTCAGCTTTGCCAAGTCGTTCGTGATACAGGAGCCCACCATCAAAACCAATACGGGCGGTGGTCGGCTGCCTATCCAATTCGTGGTACAGGCGCCGGACCTGGAAAGGTTGAAGGAGGTTTTGCCCGCCTTCATGGATCGCGTGCAGGCCAGTCCGGTGTTCGCTGTTTCGCAGGTCGATCTGAAGTTCAACAAGCCGGAGATCACCATTAACATCAATCGGAACAAGGCTTTATTGATGGATGTGAATGTAGCGGACATCGCACAAACGTTGCAAACTTTCCTCAGTGAAGAGCGCCTGGGGTACTTCATACTTGACGGGAAGCAATACCAGGTGTTGGTGCAGGCCACACCCGACCGTAAGGATGAACCCCTGGACGTGAAAAGCATTTCGGTACGCAACGGGAATGGTCAGATGGTGACGCTCGACAACCTGGTGGACATTGAGTACAACAGCCGTCCGCCTGCACTGTTGCGATACAACCGCTACACTTCCGCTACCGTGGAAGCGGATCCGGCACCCGGCCACACCATCGGAGACGGGGTGGATGAAATGCGCAGGATTGCCGCCGACCTGCTGGATGAGTCTTTTAGCACCGAACTTGCGGGCAGCGCTTCCGATTTTGAAGAGAGCTCGAAGAGCACCCACCTGATCTTCCTGTTCGCCCTGGTGCTGGTATACCTCACCCTGGCTGCCCAGTTTGAAAGTTTCCGGGATCCGCTGATAATCATGTTCACTGTGCCGCTGGCTCTGGCCGGTGCGGTGCTCACCTTGTGGTTGTTCGGACAAACGCTCAATATCTTCAGTCAGATCGGGATGATCGTGTTGGTGGGCATTGTAACCAAAAACGGAATCCTGATCGTGGAGTTCGCCAACCAGAAAAGAGACGCGGGTATGTCCCTGAAGGAAGCCGCCACCGAAGCAGCATCCCAGCGTTTCCGCCCGATCCTGATGACCAGCCTGTCTACCGTGCTGGGTGCGTTGCCCATTGCACTGGCATTGGGAGATTCCGCCTCCAGCCGGATTCCAATGGGGCTCACCATCATCGGAGGACTGATCCTTTCCCTGGTTCTGACCCTGTATGTGATACCTGCGCTGTACTCCTACATCGCCAACAAAGAAAATATCATTGTGGATGAAGCGGATTTTGATTGATACCCTGCTGGTGCTGTTGTGCACTGCTTCCGGTGTGATGGCTCAATCACTACCGGAGTTGGTGAACCAGGCTCTGGAGAACAATTATCAGATCCGGATCTCCAAAAACGAAGCAGCCATTGCTACCAATAACAATACGCCCGGGAATGCCGGACAACTGCCTTCGGTAGGGTTGGACGGAGGGTATGCAACGTCGTTTAACAACACCCGCCAACGGTTTGCCGACGGTACCGTGCGGGAAGGCAACAATGCAAAAAATACCAATGTCAATGGTGCGGTGATGGTGAACTGGACCTTGTTCGACGGTTTCCGTGTACAGGCCAAAAAAGATCAGCTTGATTACCTGCAGAAAGTGGGGGAGGCGAATGCGCGATACTACATCGAACAAACCGTTTCGGATCTGGCCATGGCGTATTATCAGTTGATGTACGAGCAGCGTGTGCTGGCCAACAACCGGCGTTCCCTTGCCATATCTGCATTTCGTTTGGAAGTTGAAAAGAAACGAAAGGAAGTAGGGGCGGGCAGGGCGATGGATTATGACCAGGCGCTTGTCGATTACCAGGCGGACAGCATCCGGGTGTTGTCGCAGGAAACCGGGGTAAGGTCGCTGGAGACGGAGATCAACCGAGTGGCAGGAAATGCGTTGGAAGCTGCGTTGGTTGTGACCGACACATTGTTTCCGGTGTTGCCGCTTACATCCAAAGACAGCTTGCAAAACCAGGTGGAAAGCAACAACAGTGAACTCGCGCAACAAAAGCTGCAGGAGCTGATTGCTGAAACGGAAACGCGCATGGCGAAGGCCGATCGGTATCCCAAGGTGGATTTGTTCGCCGGCTATCAGTACAACAGCACGTCCTCAGAAGTGGGCTTTTTTCAATCCAACAAAAACTTCGGACCCACTTTTGGTGTCAGCGTGCATTTCAATTTGTACGACGGAGGCCGAGTGAACCGGGAGGTTCGGAATGCAGCGCTCGAACACGAGAACAGCACCCTTACGCGTGATGACGCAACCCGGAATGTACAGGCGCAGGTTATCAACCTTTACAACCAGGCGGTTTCATTGCAAATGCGTATTGGCCTGGCGAGCGACAATGTGAAGCGGATGCAAAACGTATATGCGGCTGCCGGGCTACAACTGAAGCAAGGTGCGATCAGCGGTTATGATTTCCGACTGGCTCAGCTTTCCCTTCTCAATAGCGAACTTACCCTGGCCCAGCTGCAGTTTCTTTTGAAGTCAACGGAAATCAGCCTGAACCGTTTAGCGGGCAAGATCGTGGAAAGGTATATGCGCTGAGGATCATCCGGTGAACTTGGCTTGTGCAGGGTGTTCGGTTGTGCCTGGATGCAGGAAGCGCAGATCTATGTTTTTCTCTTTCTTTTTCTTCCCCACCAGACCAGTATGCCTGTGATGGGTAGTGAAGCTACGATCAGGCTTGCGAAGAATGCAATGAACTTACCGGGTAAGCCACCTATGGCGCCAACGTGGATGTCATAATTCATTCGCATGATTTTGTCGGCGGCGGAAGCCTCATTGATCCGCCCCCATATGTGATTTACGGGTAGTTCCTTCAACGTATGTTGGTCGAAGTAGCGGTAGTCGGTTTGCCAGTAGGTGCCGGGATGGGGATTGATGCCGGCCGCAACGGATGCGGTGTTGGTTTCGGGGATATGTACTTCGATGGATGCTCCTTGTGGCGCTTCTTGTGACAGCATTTCCCATACACGGTCAATAGCGGGAATTGTGGCCCCCGTTGTTCGGGTTGTGTCGGATAAGGGTAGCTGGTAAGGCATCATTTCCCGTCCTCCCGAAGCCACGGCATATACGGTTTTGGAGAACCATTCGAAACCCCATACCAGTCCGGTGAGTGCCATGAAGATAACAATCCATGAAGCATAGAATCCCAACACATTGTGAAGATCGTATGCTTTTCTTCTCCATCTTGTATTCCACCGGATGCAGAAACGTTGTTTGACCGCATTCGGGTTTCTCGGCCACCAAAGGATGATGCCTGTGATCAGCAAAACGGTGAAGATCAATGTGGCTGAGGCAACAACCGGTTGGCCGATCTCATGCGGCAACCAGAGATAGAAGTGGCCATCCAGAACAAAAGCGAAAAAGCCGCGGTTCATGTCTTTCACTTTCAGTATCCGTCCGTCATAAGGATGGATGAAAACCTTCAGGTAACCTTCAGGTTCATTCCTGTAGAAGATAGCTTCTGCAGCTCTTCCTGTTCCTGGGTAATGGATGCTGTGCAGGGGTAAACCTGATAGGCTATCGGTAGCGATCTGTTTCAGTTCCGAAGGACAGAGGAATCTTTTGGATTGTGGCTTTACAAAACGATACGGTTGGGTCAGGTTTTCAATCTCCTCCCGGAATGCATACAAGCAACCGGTGATGGCGATCACGAACACCAATAGCCCGGACGTGAGTCCGAGCCAAAGGTGCACGTTACGCATGACTTTCCGGGGCATGTTCAAAACCGGTAAGTCATGGTTAATCTGTAATTGCGTTTCGGTTCCGTTTGCCAGAAGTACATGTCGGCATACGGTGCGCCTGAATACAAATATTCGTTCAGGATGTTGTTCACAAGTAAGTGGATCCCTGCTTTTTTATGTTGATAACCAATGCCACCATCCATGCGGAAGTAGTTCGGAAGTGCTTCCTCGCTATTGTCGAAGTTATACCAGGACGTACGACCGGCTTGGTATTGGTAGCCGAGTGAGAGGCGGATTCCGTTTGGTTTTCCCCTGTTGAATTTGTAGTTCAGCCAGGTATTCTGGATGTGGGTTGTAGCTCCTGCCACGGGATCTCCCACCAGCTCCGGATCCGAATCTTTGGTGACCCTCGCATGGGTGTATGCATAGTTGATCACAACTTGCAGGCCTTCCATGATCTCACCTTTGGCATCAAACTCAACACCGTTGATCTTTTGTTGTCCGGTTTGCCGGCTGTATACAAGTTGGCCGGAAACAGGATCGGGGTGCTCGGTGTCGGTAGATAGGATGTTGTTCTTGGTAATCTGGTAGGAAGAAAGCGAGGTGTTCCATTTTCCATCATGCCAGTCTTTTTTGATTCCCCATTCCATGTTTAGGCCGGTAAGAGGATCGAAAGCCTGCTTCTTCCAGTCGGTGCCCGGTGTTCCCTGGAATACCTGGTCATAAAGGAAATAGGTGGCTGTGTTCTCCGTGATGCTCCAGCTGATACCCATCCTTGGGGTGAGCTTTCCGTCTTGGGTTGAACCGCTGTAGGGGTTGTTGTACCGGTTGGTGGTATACCGTCCTGCCAGTGTCAATCTCACTTTGTTCTGTAGAATACCCAGTTCATCCTGCACGTATAACCCGGCATAACCGTGGCTGTATTGAACGCCTCGTTCTCGGATATCGGCTGTTCTGTCCCACCTGGGTATATCGGCTGCGGAGATACTTCCATAATGCGGATCGTAAATGTTGAAGGTTGAATCTCCCAGGGTGGCTCCCTGGTTCCAATCGGCGAAATAGTCGCGGTTGTTCATGTCCAGCCCAGCCAGGATGTTGTGGTCTACGGCCCCGGTCCGCATTTTGCCGTTCAGGAAAACCTGTCCGTTTTTTCCATGGCCGAGTGCGTCCCAGATACTGATACCCCGCTGCATCAGGCTGTCATTTGCATCTGAAATACCCTTTGGCCATAAGCTTTGACCGATCTGTTTGAATTGCAGGTAGGCAGCCTGGGCAGTCAGCTTCCACTGGCCGTTGAGATCATGTTCGAGGGTAGCGAATAAGGTCCGGTCTCTGAGCACCGTTGGCTTGAGATTGGGTTCTGCAGTGGTGAACCCGACGGGCAGATCGCCATATGTTCTTTTGGAGAATGCGTAGTTGCTTCCGATGGCGTTCATTTGTGAGAATTGTTCATTGTATTCAAGGGTGAGGGATGTTTGATCGTCGATAAGATACCGGAGAACAGGAGCTACGGTATAGCGGTTGTTGTATTCGAAGTCCCGATGCGAGTCACGCAATTGTCCCATGAGATTCAACCTGTAAAGCAATTTGCCGTTTTGCGAAAGCTTTCCGTCGACATCCGTTGTGACACGGTAGGTGTTGAAACTTCCCAGGCTGAATCCCACTTCTCCCTTTTCCCTGCCACTGGGTTTTTTTGTGACCACATTGTAAAAGCCTCCTGGTTCTCCGTTGGCAAGCATGAAGCCCGCCGGACCTTTGACAAATTCGATGCGTTCCACCATGCTCATATCCTCGGTAAGCGGACTCCATGGGCTCAGATGAACATTCATGCCGTTGCGAAACGAAGTAAGTTGAGAACCGCGCATATTGATGCGCGCATAGTTGTCCCAATGTTCTACCTTCTGGGCTCCGCTGATATTCCGCTGAACCCCTTCCAGCATGTCGAAGATCTGTTGGTCTTCCAGGGCTACCTTGCTCACAATCTGTATGTTCTGTGCTGTTTCCAGAAGAGGTGTGTTGATGCGAAGGCTGGTGGATGGTAGGCGTTCCTGGTAGTTGTCTGGATGTGAAAGGATCACCACTTCTTTAAGTTGACTCGTGTTTTCCTTGAGGGTGATTGCAGGTATCACGACCGTTTCATCGGTTTTGACCGTGACCTGCTGTTCGCGGGATTCCAATCCTACGTAGGAGGTGACCAATGTGTAGGTGCCGGGTTGGATGTTCCTGATCTCGTATTCCCCTTTCCGGTTGGTGGATGTTCCCTTTTGTGTTGATTTTAAAATAATGTTCACAAACTCCGCCGGCCTCCCGTCGGAGGTTGTGACGGTTCCCCGGATGTGCCCGGTTTGTGCGGATGCCATCGATGCGGTGAGCAAAAGGCATGCGGTGATGTTGGTAATGAAGGTTTTCACGGTATGTGTTTTTGTGGTGTGTCGATTCATTGATGTTCATGCACGGAATTTTTATGTCTCGGCCCGCTGGCCCGTGCTTTTTCCGCGGCGGAGCTTGTCGTTCTTTTCAGTTGTTTGCGAAGTGATTGCCGTCGGTGGTTTCGAACAAGTTTTTCAAGCGTTTTTCCATGGATCTGAGTTTGGGAACCAGCACCTGGTCTTCAATCATTTCATGTATGTTCAGATCCTCTTCGAAGCTTTTCATCTGGTTAAGAAGGATCCGGTGTGGAGATAAGTTTGTGACGGGTGGGTCATACCTGAGAATGGATGTTCTAACCCGCCTGAACAATGTGTCGATGTGATGGTGGTGCTGTATGAAATCTTCTACCGAATACCGGTTGAAATGAACCATGCTGACCAGCAATCCTCCGCGGTTGTGAAATGCATTGTACAACATGTTGGCATATGGCAAAAGCACCTTTTCTTCCATCCTGAAATGTTCATTCAATTCGTGTTTGTAGTGTTGGAAGAAGTTGCAGATGATGTGAAGGGAGGGGTGCGTGTAGTGGTTGTTCTCCAGCAGGATGGACAGGCTTTGTTCGATTTCAGGGAGTCGCTTGCTGACATAGTGCCGGTGAGAGCGTTCGATGTAGTCGGTCAGCATGGGTACAGGGTATTTCATGAATGGTTCCGGATCCCGTTCCCCGAAGTTGGAGTATGTGTCAAGTATGTCCGCAAGGAACATGGCGTGTTGGATGTTCAACAGGTCGAACAAATGTTCTGCCGATGTCCCGGGCAATCCATACCGATCCAGCACGTGCGTTTCAGCAGGAAGCTTATCCCCGTGATTACCGGTAGTGTTTTTGCCTGAAGGCTGATTTTTCATGGTTGCAGCATTGTATATTTCAATATGGGAGGTGTGATCCGGGAGCAAAACTCGCACTTCATATACCTGCGGTCAATGCCACTTTTGAGGCATTCATCGTACCGGGAATGGGGGATGGATCGCATGATTGTAGTAGCTGAATCAGGGTATGGGCTACTTGTTTGGCGGTATTGCCGGATATGGGGTGATTTTGTATGTTTTCGCCCGGAACAGCGCGACTGATAAGGAAATCGACCCCATTCATAGGGTTTCGTGGACGATTCGTCGAGTTTTACGAACATCCACCCCAGGTATTCGTAAATATTATTCATGCAAAGCACCCGTAACTTGTTCATAAACACAGATAATAGATGCTAACCAAAAGACGGTTGGGGTTTTATTTGTTCATGCTTGTGCTCTCCGGAATCGCGGGTATGTCTTCCGATGCGCTTGGTCAAACGGGACCTGGTGGTGTTGGAGATGCATCCACCAATAAGATCTGGCTGACCGCCAATGACTCCGCATACAGTGATGCAGGAACCACGCCCTCTACCAACGGTGGCAGTATTCAGGAATGGCACGACCGGTCTGGGAATGGCAACGATGCCACTCAAACTACCGCGGGCAGTCAACCCACGCTTGTCACCGGAAGCATGAATGGTCAGAGTGTGGTTTCGTTTGACGGAAGTTCCGACTGGATGAGCATCGTGACCGCAGATATTCCGGAAACCAACTACACCCAGTTCGTGATCTTCAAGTCATCCGATGTGACCGGATGTTTTACCGCGATCGCCAGTCCGGCTACCTATACAGGTGGTGCACACGACAGGCAATTCGGCTTGAGTTCAAACAAGCTTAGCAGCCGCATCTGGAATACGGAAGTTATCAGCTCTGCAACGGACTACAACGACAACACCGCAAGAATTGCGGAAATTCAGGTGACCAGCGGTGTCGGACAGGAGATCTTCATTAACGAAGCCAGCGTGAAAACCGGTACAAAAGGAGGTTCGGATTTCAATTGGGAGGATGGTATGGTGGTGGGCGGACACAACGCCTGGGGCTATTATGCGGGCAGCATTGCTGAGATCATTTTGTACAACACCGTGCTGAACGATGCCCAGCAGATCATCGTGAACAATTACCTTTCATCCAAGTATGGCATCGCCATCGTCAACGACAAGTTCTCGTATGATGCTTCACACTTCTATGACGTGGCTGGTATCGGACGCGAAGATGCCTCCAACATGCATACCGCTGCGAAGTCGGCGGGCGTTTTGACAATCAGCGGAGCAGATGACCTCGATGACGCGGAATACCTGCTGTTCGGACATGACAATGGTAGCATAGCCTCCTGGACCACAACGGAAGCTCCCGGTGGTGGTGAACACATTGAACGCGTTGCCAGGGAGTGGCGCGTGGATGAAACCGGCGATGTGGGAACCGTAACCCTGGAACTTGATACTGCTTTGTTCCCGTCGCATGCAGCTTCGTACATGACCTATGAAGTACTCGTGGATGCCGATGGGGATTTTAGTTCCGGAGCAACTGCTTATCCGATGACCTATACCAGTGGCAGCCTGTTTGAAGCAACCGGTGTGCCTTTGTCTGCAGGAGATTACATCACCTTCGCCATCATTGAACCCGTTGTGGAATTTGCGGTGACGTCTTCCGATGACGATGAACCTAACAGTCCGGCAACCATCACCATTACCCTGAGTTATGCCATGGATGCCGATGTGACCGTGGACTATGACATCATCGGAGGTACGGCTATCAATGGGTCGGATTATACCCTGGCAGTGCCCGGTACCGCAACCATAACCGCGGGAAACACCAGCGTGGACATCAGCATTCCCATCACCAATGATACCGATATTGAAGATGATGAGGATATCGTACTCGAACTATCCAACCCTTCCCTCGGTACTTTGGGTGATAATACACAACATGCATTCACCATTCATGACGACGATAACCCAAGGAAGATTGCATTCCGCACGGTATCAGACAGCCTGGATGAAAGCATAACGCCCGGTGGGTTCACCATTGAAATCAACCTGACCGACGGCAGCAATGCCACTTCGGTGGACTACGCTGTGACGGGAGGATCAGCAACCGGCGGTGGCACGGACTATATCCTTGCCAGCGGAACAGCCACGGTTCCGGCAGGGGAAGATAGTGTAACGGTGGATATTTTTGTCAACGAGGATGCATTGGCCGAAGCCGATGAAACGATTGTTGTGACCTTGTCAAACCCGATCAATGCCAACCTGGGTGCAGACAAGACATTTACCTATACGATTCTTGACAACGATACTGAACCGGCTGTGGAGTTCGCCTTGACATCCTCCAGCAGCCTTGAAAATTCCGGCACGGTTGGTATCCAGGTGCATGCTTCTACGGTGGCAGGCCAGGACATCACCGTTGATTACACCGTAACCCCCGGAACAGCTACCGGAGGAGGCGTTGATTATACCCTGGCCGACGGCACCCTTACCATTCCGAAAGACAGCAGTTATGCTTTCATCAATGTGGTACTGGTGAATGACGGCACGGTTGAAGGGGGAGAAACGTTTACCATTACCCTCTCAAATCCGGCCAATGCTACGTTGGATGCACAGGACACACATGTTTTTACCATCAGTGATGACGACAACAGCGGCTATACAGGTCCGGGTGGAGTGGGAGACGCGAATACGAACAAGATTTGGTTGTCGGCCAATGATGAGGTATACAGCGATGCGGGTAGCACGCAGGCTTCCAACGGTAACAGCGTTCAGGAATGGCATGATCGTTCAGGGAACGGAAATGATGCGGTACAAGCCACAGGCGGCAGTCAACCCACCCTGACAACCAACAGCATGAATGGCCAGAGCGTGATTACGTTTGATGGGAGTTCAGACTGGATGGGCATCACAACAGGTGATATTCCGGAGACCAATTACACCCAGTTCGTGATCTTTAAGTCTTCAGATGGGGCCGGATGTTTTACTGCCGTAACTGATCCTGTGAGTTACAGTGGAGGATCCCATGACCGACAGTTCGGCCTGAATTCCAATAAGCTCAGCAGCCGTATCTGGAACAACGAGGTCATCAGTTCGGCCGGAACTTACAGTGACAATACCTCCCATATCAGTGAGATCATGGTGACAAATGGCGTGGGGCAGGAAATCTACATAGACGAAACCAGTGTACAAACAGGCACCAAGAGCGCTTCGGATTTTAACTGGGAAACAGGTATGGTGGTGGGCGGCCATAATGCCTGGGGATATTATGCCGGTGGTATTGCGGAAATCCTGCTGTATAACACCGTTCTGAATGATGCCCAACAGATCATTGTGAACAATTACCTTTCTTCCAAGTATGGCATTGCTATCGTAAATGATAAATATCCTATGATGCCACCCATAAGAATGATGTGGCGGGCATCGGTCGGGTGGATGCTTCCAATGAGCACCTGGCGGCGCAATCCGCAGGTATATTGAAGATCAGCAGCCCGAGTGATATGGGTGATGGAGAGTATGTGCTGTTCGGTCATGACAAAGGGGATATCACTACATGGACTACGGCGGAGGCCCCGAATGCAGGCACCAACATAGAAAGGTTGGCCAGGGAATGGAGGTTGGATGAGACCGGGGATGTGGGTACCGTGAGTGTTGGTATCGATACAACCGACCTGCCGGCCCGACCTGCCGGGTACACCAAATATTTTTTATTGGTGGATGCCGATGGCAACTTCAGTTCCGGGGCAACATCCTACGCTATGACTTCCGTGGGGGGCAGCAATTACGAAGCCAGCGGGGTAGCGATCGCCGACGGGAATTATGTAACCATTGCCGTTGTACGTTCTATCATTGAATTCACATCCACCAATGCCAGTAAATTCGAACCTCAGAGTCCGGCCACCATGCAGATTTCCCTCAGCTATCCGTTGAGTACCAATACAACGGTTGATTATACTGTTACAGGTGGTACCGCCACATCGGGAAGTGATTATGTGTTTTCAAACGGAACCGCAACCATCACCGCAGGCAATACCACCACCAATCTCAACATTGTTATCATCAATGATGTGGTTGTGGAATCCGATGAAACCATGATCGTGACCCTGTCGAACCCTTCCGCCGGTGTTACCATCGGTACAAATGCATCCGATACCCTGCGGATCAATGATGATGATAACTCGAGGAAGGTGTCTTTTCGCACCACCACAGGCACCAGCGACGAAGCGGTTACGCCGGCCACGGCCACGGTTCAGATCAATTCGGTTGATGGTACAAACCCCACCACGGTGGGCTACAAGGTAACGGGGGGGACGGCCACCAGCGGTTCCGATTACGTATTGGCCGCCGGCATCGCCACCATACCCGCCGGGGAAGACAGCATTACTTTTGATATCGCCATCACGGATGATGCTACCTACGAAAACAGTGAGACCATTGTAGTGAGCCTCTATAATCCCTCCAACTGCAACCTGAACAGTTCCAATACAACTTTTACCTATACCATCACCGATAACGACTCCAAGCCTACAGTGGAGTTTGCCCAGACCACTTCCAGTCAGGATGAAGGCACATCTCCGGCATTGATAGCCGTTGTTCTGTCAGCAGCTACGGGTACGGATGTAACGGTGGATTATGCGATCACGGGCGGATCCGCTTCAGGAAGCGGGGTAGATTATACCCTTGTTGATGGCACACTTACCATTGCTGCCGGTGACACAACTGCGGATATAAGCGTGGATATAGTGGATGACGGTATCGTTGAATCGGAGGAAACCTTTGAAATCACCCTTTCGAATCCAACCAATGCCGACCCGGGAACGGATCTTGTAACAACGGTCACCATCAATGATGACGACAACGACGGATATGTGGGGCCGGGTGGAGTGGGGGATGATACCAACAACAAGATCTGGCTGTCGGCCAATGATGCGGTATACAGCGATGCCGGGTCCACGGATGCAACCAATGGCGGAAGCGTACAGGAGTGGCATGATAGATCAGGGAACGGGAACAATGCTACCCAGACAACGGCAGGAAGCAAGCCCACACTCGCAACAAGCAGCATCAACGGACAAAGCGTGTTGACGTTTGACGGCAGTTCTGATTGGATGAGCATCGTAACCGGTGATATCCCCGAAACCAACTACACCGAATTTGTGATCTTCAAGTCGTCGGACGCCACCGGACCCTTCACCACAATTGCCAGTCCGGCCACCTACAGCGGTGGTGCACACGACCGTCAGTTCGGACTCAGCAGCAACAAAATGTCGAGCCGGATTTACAACACTGAGGTGATCAGCACTGCGTCGGACTATAACGACAATGCAGCCAGGATTGCCGAACTCCAGGTGACCACAGGGGTCGGGCAGGAAATATTCATCAACGAAGCCAGTGTCAAGACCGGTACCAAAGGCGGATCCGATTTCAACTGGGAATCAGGCATGGTGATCGGAGGACACACGGCATGGGGCTATTATGCCGGTAGCATCGCGGAGGTAATACTATACAACAAGGTGCTGAACGATGCCCAGCAGATCATTGTGAACAACTACCTTTCTTCCAAGTATGGCATCACCATTGTGAATGACAAGTTCTCCTATGATGGCGTGCACCTGTATGATGTGGCAGGTATCGGTCGGGAAGATGCGTCGAACATGCACACCGCTGCAGAGTCGGCTGGTATCCTGCGGGTAAGCAATGCAAGTGGTATGGGCAATGGCGAGTACCTGTTATTCGGTCATGACAACGGTGATATCACCGCCTGGACTACAACCGAGGCGCCCACCGTATCCGGTTCTTCCCGCCTTGCTCGGGAATGGCGCGTGGACGAAACAGGAGACGTGGGAACTGTTACCGTTACCATCGATACGGCTACTTTTCCCGCCGTACCCGTGGGTTACCAGATGATGCTGGCGGTGGATGGAGACGGGGACTTTACATCCGGGGCAGTCCTGTATCCATTGATCTATACATCCGGGACGGAATATGCCGCATCCGGGATTGATTTTTCCGCCGGCGATTATGTGGCTGTTGTGGCCGGCGAAAACATCACCAAGCAAAGCGGCGACTTTGATGACCCCGCCACCTGGCTCGTGGGTATTGTTCCAGGTACCGGTGAAAATGCCATCATCAACACCGGGCATGTTGTGGACCTGACCGCGAATCAATCCATCGGTTCTCTCACGATCAACGGCACCCTGAACCTGAACAGCAAGACCCTGACTGTGGATCAGGGAACCATCACCAACAACGGAACCTTTGATGCCGGTACAGGCAAAGTGATCTATTCCGCCTCCGGAGATCAATGTGTGACTCCTTTAACCTACTACAAACTTTCATTGGCAGGTTCGGGTACCAAAACCCTTTGTGGCAACATAGATGTGAACAGCGACCTGAATGTAACGGCAAGTGGCGTATCCCTGGATGTTTCCGCATCCGACTATGGCATCAACCTGGCCGGTAAATGGAACAACAGCGGTACCTTTGTGCCACGCTCGGGAACGGTTGTGTTTGACGGAACCGGTACGCAAAACCTCACCGCAACCGTGGCCCAGACCTATACCAACGTGACCATCAATAAAGCATCCGGGTATGTGAAAATGCTGCGTAACATAGAAGTGGACGGCACACTCACCATGACCAACGGTAACCTGCAGTTGGGTAGCTTTGATCTCACCTTCGGTACGTCGGGTACCATTTCCGGAGGAAGCGCATCCAGCTACATTGAGGCGGATGGCATAGGTGTGTTGAAGAAACTATACAACGCTGTACCCGCTGCTGCGTTTGCGATGCCGATGGGAGACGCAAACGAATATGCCCCTTTTACCTTTACGTTGCAGGACGGAACGCTGTCGGGACTTTCATATGTCACTTTCAAACAAACAGATTCAAAGCATCCGAGTCTGAGTGGAACAACGGATTACATATCCCGGTACTGGACAGTTTCAGCATCAGGAATCAGTTGCAACGGTACCTGCGACGACGGAGCCGGTGATATCAACTTTGATGCGAGTTATACATACCAGGATGCGGATGTGAATGGAACGGAAGCGTACATGATTCCCATGAAATACACGCTGGGAAGCTGGACCGCTGACGGATCGGTTAATACTGGCACCAATACCCTTTCCTGGAGCGGGGTGCCGGCTTTTGGAGATATGACCGGAGCGAATGCAAGTGCGGTGCTTCCCATCGGATTGTTATCGTTCAATGTATGGCTGGAGCGGGATGTGGTACGTATCGAATGGGTAACGGCCGCGGAAATCAACAACAATTTCTTTACGGTGGAAAGATCACACAACGGGATCGATTTTGAAGCCATAGAGAACGTGAAAGGGGCAGGAAACAGCAATCGGATACTGACCTATCGGACATACGATACCCAACCGTTGGAAGGGTTGTCATACTACCGGTTGACACAAACGGATTACGATGGTCAATCGGAAACATTTGATCTGGTTCCTGTCAGGTATTTGCCCGGAAGATCCGGTCAGCACCAACTGTCTGTTTTTCCGAATCCGGCAAAAGACAAGGCGTTTGTTGTGCTGGAAGGAATGGAGGGAAATAGCGAGGTAACAGTTGTCGTGCAGGATATGCTTGGGAAAGTTTTTCGTGACCTGACGATACAAGCTGATCCGTCAGGAAATGCCGTTGCCGAAATAAGCCAGCTGAATGAAATGCATCCGGGCGTGTACCTGGTTACGGTTCGTTCCTCTCACGGTGTCGATGCCATACGGCTGATTGTTGACCGAAACTGAGGAGACAGGATCTGCGTCTTATGTCTATCGTCTAATGTCTACCGTCTCACCAAATACGCCACGCCCAGGTTGGGTAGCCAGCACAACCATGCTGCCAGCCCGTACGCCATGTTAAAATCAGCCATTGACGACGCCAGTACACCCAGCCAGATCCGGAAGGTGACTGCGGCAAAGCACATGGCAAAGCTGTAGGTCATCCATGATTGGTGTTGGTCGGTTTTTCCTTTGCGGATCGACAGGTAGCCCATAATGGATGTGGATACCCATACCATGCCCAAACCGGTGAATCCGGGTGCAGCCAGCACATTGCCTTCCGCATAAAAAGCCAGGAATATACCGCAGAGTCCTCCGATCAGCGCGGCGATCATATAGATTTTTCCGATGGTACGGTGCAGGGCAATCCTGCGGGTGCGCAGTTTTTTGCTGAACTGGAGCCAACCGATTGCCAGTGCAAGTCCACCACCACCGATGTGGCCATAAAACATTGCCATCCAGAGCGCATTCTTTACCACTTCTTCCGGTTTGTTCAACAGGATGCCGAAAGGTTCGTCGCTCAGGAAGTACAGAACAGGATAGATGCCGATGAGCAAGCTGAGGATGGCTGCCATCCAGCGGAGGGGTATTCGAATTGCAGGGTGGGGCATGGGTTGAATAAACTGGTACGGCGTGAAGATAGCGAACGATTTGTAAAGGGGTAAAGTGCTCCCTTTGGTCGCGTAAGGAGGTAACCTTTGGTCGCGCAGGAAAGTTGTTCTTCCACCTATCTACTCCCTTACCCTATCAATCCCTTACCCCTTTACCTCTTTACCCCTTTACCCCTTTACCTCCTTACCTCTTTACCTCTTTACCTCTTTACCCCCTCACTTCCTATTCTTCAACCAAATCTTCATCAGTGAGAACAAACGCTCCACGTCCACCGGTTTGCTGATGTAGTCGTTGGCGCCGGCATCGATGCATTTCTGGCGGTCTTCTTTCATGGCTTTGGCGGTGAGTGCGATGACGGGAAGGTGGGCGTATTTCTTTTCCTTGCGGATGTTCTGCATGCATTCGTAGCCATCCATTTCTGGCATCATGATGTCCATCAGTACAATGTCTATGTCTGCATTTTTGCCGAGTACATCCAGGGCCACTTTCCCATTTTCCGCCTTAACGACTTCCAGGCCTTTTTCCCTCAATACCTTGCCCAGGGCAAATACATTTCGCATGTCGTCATCCACGAGCAATACCTTTTTGTCGGTGAACACCTTTTCATTGTCGTAGAGGCCAGTGATCATTTCCTGTTTCTTTTTCGGCAGGTTGCGGAGGGTACGGTGTAGGAACAGGGCGGTTTCGTCCAGAAGACGTTCTTCGCTCTTTACACCTTTCACGATGATGGTTTCGGCGTGTTGTCTCAGCTCTTCGTCTTCCTCCCTGGTGAGTTCCTTGCCGGTGTACACCACGATAGGGGGGACATGACCTTCCTGGTCTTTTTCGAGTTGTTTGATCAGTTCGAAGCCGGTCATGTCGGGCAGGCCGATGTCCAGCACGATGCAATCCACCTTCTCTTTGTTGCATACGTTCAGGGCTTCTTCGCCCGTACTGGCTTCATGGCACTTCACGTCGCCGTTGCCGATGAGTTTGATGATGGACTTGCGCAGGTTCTTATTGTCTTCAATGATCAGCAGGTTTTTCATTTTGCGGCTGATCAGGTCTTCGATCCTGGAGAATGCACCTTCCAGTTGTTTTTTGTTGACGGGTTTGGTCAGGTATTCCACGGCGCCGGATTTGATGGGCTCCATGGATTTCTCATTGGCGGAGATGATGTGAACGGGAATGTGCCTGAGGTCGGGGTTGCTCTTCAGTTCTTTCAGTACCATATGGCCGTCGATGCCAGGCAGGTCGAGGTCGAGGATGATGGCATTGGGCTGGAATTTTGCGGCCAGTTTCAATCCGTCTTCACCGGTGGCGGCACACAGGTATTTCAGGGATTTTTGGTTGGCTTGCGCGGCCAGCACCCTGGCAAAGTCGGTATCGTCTTCGATGATCAACACCACGTTATCGCTTTCAGAGATCTCATTGCGCTGATCATCAAGGGTGGGGTAGTTGAGAAACTGGCTGTCGTAGGTTGTCATCACGGCCTTTTGGGGTTTGACAGGAACAGCCTTTTTGCTCTGCATCTCCTGGGGAAGTTCAAGGGGGATGGTCAGGGTGAAAGTGGAACCCTGACCGGGTTTGCTTTCAAGCGAGATATTGCCCCGAAGGAGTTTGGCCAGTTCGCGCGAGATCGACAGTCCCAGTCCGGTTCCTCCGTACTTACGGGAATTGCTGCCATCTGCTTGTTGGAAAGCCTCGAAGATGATGTCTTGTTTGTCAACAGCGATGCCGATGCCTGAATCCTTGACCGAAAAGGCAATCAGGTTGGCGTTTTTCTTGAACGATGCGATCACTTCGCCCTTGTCGGTGAATTTGAAGGCATTGCTCAAGAGGTTTTTCAGAACCTGTGCCAGGCGTTGCTGGTCGCTCTCGAATGATTCGGGCAGATCGTTATCCACGATGATGTCGAACTTTAGTCCTTTGTCTTCGGCCACGTGGGTGAAATCGCGTCGCAGGCTGGTGGCGAATTCATGGAGGTTGATGGATTTTACGTTCAGGTCCATTCGTCCCGCTTCCACTTTGCTCAGGTCAAGGATCTCGTTGATCAGGTTCAACAGGTCGTGGCCGCTTTTGCTGATCACCTGGGCGCTTTCAATCTGGTCGACCGAGAGGTTGTTTTCTTTGTTTTGCGCCAGGTCATCGGACAGGATCAGCAGGCTGTTCAGGGGGGTACGCAGTTCGTGGCTCATGTTGGCCAGGAACTCGCTTTTGTATTTGCTGCTGATCTCCAGTTGTTTTGCTTTGTGCTCGATGTCGGTGCGGGCGATTTCCAGGTCGTGGTTTTTTTGTTCCACGATCTGGGTTTGCTCTTCCAGTTCTTCATTGGCGGCCTGCAGTTCTTCCTGCTGTTCCTTCAGTTTCATGGTTTGCTCCTGCAGTTCCTCGTTGGTTTGTTTGAGCTCTTCCTGCTGGGATTGCATTTCTTCCGCCTGTTTCAGCAGTTCCTGTTTCTGGTTGACCTGCTCCGTGATGTCGAAGCGCACGGCCACATACTTGAATATATTCCCTCTCAGGTTCCGGAACGGCATGATGGTGGTGGCTACCCAGTAATAACTTCCGTCTTTGGCTTTGTTGCAGATGTTCCCCCTCCAAACCCTTCCGAGGCTGATCGCTTTCCACATGCCTACGAAGAGGCCGTCGGGTTGCGTGCCGGATTTCAGGATGCGGTGGTTTTTCCCGATCAACTCTTTTTCGGTGTATTGGGAGATCTCGCAGAACATTTCATTTACGAAGGTGATGTTCCCCTGGGCATCGGTTTCAGAAACGATGGCCGCCTGGTTCAGGCTCGAAACCTGTTGGCTGTTCTGCAGCTGTTTGTCCTTTTGTTCCGTAATATCAATGGCCAGCTTCAGCACCTTCACCAGTTTGTTGTCTTTGTTGTAAATGGGGTTGTAGGAACTGTGAAGCCACACGATGTCACCGGCTTTATTGATGCGCAAAACCTCTCCGTTATGCGATTTGCCGGCACGTAAATCCTCCCAGAACTGTTTGTATTCAGCCGAATTCTTGTAGGTCGCATCCACCAATATGCTGTGGTGCTTGCCGATGAGGTCTTCCAGCTGATAGCCCATCACATCAAGGAAGTTCTCATTGGCGCTGGTTACATAACCTTTCATGTCAAACTCCACGGCCAGGTTGGATTTGTTGATGGCGTTCATTTGCCCGGAAAGCTCGGCTTCCTTTTCCCGTATGTTTTGCAGCAGTGTTTCCGTGCGCATCTTGGATTTGGCGGCGTTCACGGCGATCGCGATGTTTTCCGTGTGACCTGAGAGGGTGCGCATGTGTTCTTCAGGGATGACCTCGAACGTGCCCAACTCAAGCACCCCTACCAGCTTGTTGTTGTATATGAGAGGCAGCCCGGTCAGGTACGTGACATTGGCTTCTCCGGTTCCCGAGGTGGTTTGCAGGTAGTCTTTCGGGAGGTTGTTGAAACGGATGATCTTTTGTTCAAGGGCCACCTGTCCCACCAACCCTATGCCCGGCTCTATCACCTTGTTTTTGTAAGCTTTTTTGTTGAGGGCGTATCCGGCCGTTAATTCCTGGTTCCCGTTCAGGTCAGTGGTGTAGAATGTACCCACAGTGGCGGATGTGAATGTAGCAAGGTAGCTGAGTATGTCTGTGCACAAGGGTGTCAGGTCCTTGTCGCCCCGAAGGATATTGTTGATCTCTTCGCTGCTTTGCTGGAGGCGTTTGGTGCGTTCGTTCTCTGAGGTAAGCTGCGCCAGGTTCTCTTGCATTTCAATCAGGGACTGACTGATGTCGTGTTGGGTCTCTGTACTCATGAATTGGGTGTGGTTGAACGGGTTGTTTTTTGCTGGTTGATGCGGATGAGGGCATGGATGATTCCCTCCATGGGTAAGACGTGGTCGGGTTGTGTGGCTTCGATGGCTGCTTTGGGCATCATGGGTACTTCGGCGGTTTCCGGGTCCTGCACCATGGTGAGTCCGCCCCGCTGTTTGATATAGAGCAGCCCTTTGGCGCCGTCAAAGTTGCTTCCGGTGCATACGATGCCGATGAGCCTGCTTTGGTACGCTTCGGCTGCGGTTTCAAACAACACATCGATGGATGGCCGGGCATAGTTCACGGGCTGGTCAATGGTGAGTGTGAAGGTACGGTCGCGTTCTACCAGCAGGTGGTAATTGGCCGGGGCGAAGTAAACCGTGCCGGGCCGGATCTTCTCCTTTTCGTCCGCTTCCTTCACGCGTACCTTGCTTTGCCTGTCGAGCAATTCCGTCCATGAACTGTCAGATGTATCGGCGATGTGCTGTACAACGATGGTTGATAACGAGAAGTCTGCGGGCAAAGACGTAACGAGTTGTTTCAGTACACTGACGCCCCCGGCAGAAGCGCCGATCACCACTGCGTCGAATTGAGATGAATGTCCTGTCATTCAGCATATATTTTCTTATACATCCTTTGCTTTTTGTCTACATGGGTGTAGTGGGATGCATGGTCTGTGAACTGGAGGGATTCCTTATTGCCCAGGCATAGGATACCGCCGTTGACAAGGCTGTTGAAGAACAGTTGGTGTACCTTGTTCTGCAATTCCTTGCTGAAATAGATGAGCACATTGCGGCATACCACCATGTGCGCTTCCGTGAAATCGCTGTCGGTAACCAAATTGTGGTGGGCCCACACGATGTTTTTCTGGAGGGAATTGGACAGGATGGCGGCATCATACTGGGTGTGGATGTAGTCGCCGAAGGTAGCCCTGGCACCGGAAGCGCTGTAATTCTGGCTGTACTTCTTGATCTTGTTGGATGCATATATGCCTTCCCGGGCCACATTCAACGCATGCTGGTTGAAGTCGGTGGCGTAGATCTGCGTGCGATCATACAGACCTTCTTCTTTCAGCAGGATGGCCATGGAATATACTTCCTCTCCCGTGCTGCATCCGGCATGCCATATCTTGATGTGCGGCCAGGTCTTGAGGAGGGGAATCACCTTTTGACGGATTTGCTGGTAGAACGGCGGGTCGCGGAACATCTCCGTAACACCGATGCTGAAGTCGTTCAGCAGGGCTTCGGCGAATGTCGGACTGTGCAGCATTTTGTCCTGCATCTGCGACACGGTGTTGAGGCCGCTGGTGCGAAGGCGTTGCGTAACCCTGCGCCGGATATGCGCTTTGGAATATCCCCTGAAGTCGTAGCCGTACTTCCGGAACAATGCTTCCATAAGCAGTTCGATCTCCAGATCCGCATCCTGGTGGGTGGCGAGAGGATCCTGTTCGTCCTCCGTCGATAAATCGTGCATAGGTAAAGTGGTCAAATGGATGCATTATTGATGCAAACACATCCGGAAACAAAGGGTGATGTTAGCGGAGGAGGGAATAGTGCATCATCCTTTCCGGGCTGTGTTATCACAATCAAAAACCGGTGTGAAAATAGGTCATTTCAAATCCGCGCGCATCAGCAAAAACACCCAATTTTCGGGTTGTGAAAAAGTTGTGGATAGCGATTGCGGTATTTGCGTAAGGGTGATTTGGGGAAGGGTGACAAAGGAGGGCAAAGAACATTGCTCATGGGAATGTATTGACATTGTGATGAGATTATTATATTTGCACTCCTTTTGGCCTCGTAGCTTAATTGGATAGAGCACCTGACTACGGATCAGGAGGTTCGGGGTTCGACTCCCTGCGAGGTCACCAGAGAGCCAAATCAATGGCAGTTTCACAAAAGCGAGCAAAACAAAAGCTCGCTTTTGTTTTTGTGAGCGCCTTGTGAAACACATGCGAGGGACGAGCATGTCATTGATTTGGCTTGGACCTCGGAGCGATAAGGGATCGCGTAGCGCAGCGGAGCACTCCCGGAAGAAAGCTCGCTTTTGTTTTTGTGAGCGCCTTGTGAAACACATGCGAGGGACGAGCATGTCATTGATTTGGCTTGGACCTCGGAGCGATAAGGGATCGCGCAGCGCAGCGGAGCACTCCCGGGAAAAGCTCGCTTTTGTTTTTGTCCTGTTGCTGTATGCTCACACTGTATGCTGACACGGTACTTCTCTCGACATTTTACCGTCAAGTTTGTAGATTTGTTATACCTCCTTATACACCCGCGCCATGACCAAAATCTCACATGCAATCCGGATGCTGTTGTTACTGGCTATTGTATCCTGCAAGCCGGATGAAAGCCTGCGACCTTCCTATATCATCATCGCCGACCCTGATGTGCATCCCACTGAAGTGAACCACGAGGTTTCGGGTGGGTACAATCATGCGGATACTTTGGTGATCGATCTGGACGGTGACGGCACAGCAGATATCAGGTTTGGCGCCGCGATTGTCGGTTCGCCTGGCAGCGGTGTGCGCGGCTACAGTTTTTTAAATTGTCTTCACAGCGATATTCAGGTGGCTGCGGAGTCTCATCCCTATGATGTATATGAAGATGTTCGGCAGGATTCTGCAAGAATCGATCCTGATAAACCTTATTATCAACAATTCACAGTCTACGAACGGACCTGTGACCCGACCAGCGGCTTTCCGTTGAAAGAATCAGGTTTCATTGATGATATCACTTTCCAGGCAGGAGATACCCTGAGAAAAGGAGATGGTTTCTCCGCGAAGTCAAGTTTTAACCTGAATACAACAACCGGAACCACCATTACACAGACTCCAGCTTATGGTTTCCCGGCATATAGGTACATCACCCACAACGAGCAATGTGGCTATCCCGATTTCACCGATACCACGTATGCCGGTTTCCGGTTGCATGACCGGTTGGGGTGGGTGAAATTCCGGCGATCAGGAATGGCGCAAATTCAGGTGTATGATTATGCCATACAGCAACCATAGAATACTCTTGAATGCTTAGCGCGGGAACGTGGATCCTCGTGCTAATTTTTGCTTTCAATATGTAACCACTTACATAAATTTGTATATTTGTTTCATGGACGTCTACAAAGAAGCCGGATATCTCGTGTTGGGCTCGCGCCTGAAACGCCTCAGTGAACGCATCCTGCAAGACATTGCAGGGGTGTACAGGGCGCAGGACATTCCTTTCGAGATCACCTGGTTTCCGGTGTTCTTCGAGCTCGACCGTCGCGGTAACCTCTCCATTACGGAAATGGCCGACATGCTTCAGGTGAGCCACCCGGCCATCATCCAGATGGTGGGCAAGCTCCGCGAAAACCAATTGGTGAACGAAGCCCGCGACCCTGCCGACGGCCGCCGCCGCATGGTGTCGCTTTCGACCCGCGGCAAGAAACTCCTGGAGCGCATCAAGCCGGTGTGGGCATCCCTCGAAAAGGCCATGCAGGGCATGATGCAGGAGGGCGAACATTTGCAACATATCCTCACTACCTTGGACGAACTGGAACTGCAACTCAACAAAAAAAATGTGTTCACACGCGTGAACGAAATGCTTACTTAAGATGTCAACATTCGCATTCGGGAAAGATCAATTGTCGGTGTCAGCTGCCTTCAATATTGCACGTGGTCATGTGCAGGGTCGCCTCACGCCTGAGGTGCTGGCCCTTGCCGCCAAAAGCCGCGAAGCCGTGGAAACCATCGTCACTGGCAGCGAGACCCTCTATGGTGTGAACACCGGCTTCGGGCCTCTCTGCCAGACCCGCATCTCCGCAGACCATACCCGTCAGCTCCAGGTGAACCTGCTTAAAAGTCATAGCGTTGGGGTAGGAGACCCCGTGCACCCTCAACTCGCCAAGCTGATGCTGATCTCCAAACTGCAGTCGCTATGCGTGGGCTTCTCCGGCGTGTCCGAACCGTTGCTTCAACGTATTCTCTGGCACATCGATAACGACATCATTCCCGTTGTGCCTTCCCAGGGATCTGTTGGTGCGTCCGGCGACCTGGCACCGCTTGCGCACCTGTTCCTCCCGTTGATCGGACTGGGGCATGTGCATCACAAAGGACAAGTGAAGCCGACCGCACAAATGCTGCAGGAAGAAGACATGCAACCGCTGGAGCTCCTGGCCAAGGAAGGCCTCGCCCTCATCAACGGCACACAGTTCATCGCAGCCCATGCCACGCTGGGCATCGAACGCCTCCATCACGCCCTCAATACCGCCGATATCATCGGGGCCATGTCGCTGGAAGCCTTGCTCGGCTCCGTGCGCCCGTTTGATGAACGTCTCCATCACCTGCGGCCTTTTCCCGGAAACCTGCTGGTGGCACGCCGCCTTCGTAAGTTGCTTGAAGGCTCAGAGATGGTGGTCTCCCACGAACACTGCGAACGGGTACAGGATCCCTATTCGCTTCGCTGCATGCCACCTGTACATGGCGCCTCCCGCAACGCATGGTTGCATGTGAAGGAGATGCTGCATGTGGAGCTGAATGCAGTGACCGATAACCCCATTGTGCTGGATGCGCAGAACACCATCAGCGGCGGTAATTTCCATGGACAACCCATGGCGCTCCCGTTGGACTATGCCACCCTGGCAGCCCATGAGGTAGGCAACATCTCCGACCGCCGTACCTACCTGTTGTTGGAAGGAAGGGAAGGACTTCCCACCTTGCTGATGAAGAACACCGGTATCAACTCCGGCTTCATGATCCCACAATATACCTCTGCTGCTCTGGTGAGCGAGAACAAAGCTTTATGCTTCCCGGCCAGCGCCGACAGCATTCCCACGTCGCTCGGACAGGAAGACCACGTGAGCATGGGCTCCATCAGCGGCCGCAAACTGAACCAGGTGATCGACAACCTGGAGAAGATCCTGGCCGTGGAACTTATCTGCGCCGCCCAGGCGTTCGACTACCGACGTCCCATGAAGTCCGGCAAGATCCTCGAAGCCTGTCACCACCTGGTCCGCGATCATATCAGTCACACCGAAGAAGACCGCGTGTTCTCCGACGACCTGCAGGTGGCTACACAACTCATTTCCGGATATCAACTCTCGACCCTCGCCGAAGAAACCGCCGCGCGTGAAGGGATCGACCTAAACGGTGAACAACATGAACGTTTCAGACTTTCTTAAAATCTACGCAAGTCACCCGAACTACAAAGCGCCTCACGGCGTACAACTGCATGCGAAGTCGTGGCAGACGGAAGCGCCGCTGCGCATGCTCCTCAACAACCTCGACCATGAGGTGGCTGAAGACCCCGATCATTTTGTGGTGTACGGGGGGCGGGGGCAGGCAGTGCGCAACCGCGAAGCCTTCGACCTGATCGTGAAAACCCTGCTGACCATGGATGAAGATCACAGCCTCCTGGTGCAGTCGGGCAAACCCGTCGGACTGGTGCGAACCCATGCGGAAGCACCACGCGTGCTCATCGCCAACAGCAACCTGGTGCCACATTGGGCGAACTGGGAACACTTCGATGAACTGGCGGCAAAAGGATTGATGATGTACGGCCAGATGACGGCCGGAAGTTGGATTTATATCGGCTCCCAGGGCATACTTCAAGGGACCTACGAAACCTTCGCGTCGTGCGCAAGGCAGCACTTTGGTGGCAGCCTGCAGCATAAGTTGTTGGTATCCGCGGGACTTGGGGGCATGGGTGGTGCGCAACCACTGGCAGCTACTTTGGCCGGTGCAACGTTCCTGGGGGCCGATGTGGATCCGAAACGCATTGAAAAGAGATTGGAGACCCGCTACATCGATAAGATGACCGCCAGTTACGAAGAAGCGCGCGACTGGGCGCTGGAGGCGAAAGAGAAAGGCCAGGCCATCTCCATCGGATTGGTCAGCGATGCAGGTGATATGCTTGAGAAACTTTTGAAAGATGGCATCATCCCGGACGTGCTGACAGATCAAACCTCTGCCCACGATCCGGTGAACGGTTATGTTCCGAATGGAATGAGCCTGGAAGAAGCTGCGGATCTGCGAAAGAAAAACCCGGTGACTTATAAGGAAAGATCCCTCAAAAGCATGGCGCGCCATGTGCACCTGATGCTGGAAATGCAGTCCAAAGGAAGCCGCACATTTGACTATGGCAACAACCTGCGCGAGTTCGCCCGGCAGGGTGGAGAATCCCACGCCTTCGACTTCCCCGGCTTCGTGCCCGCATATGTAAGGCCGCTGTTCTGTGAGGGGAAAGGTCCGTTCCGATGGGTGGCGCTCTCGGGAGATCCGGAAGACATTTACACCACCGACAACGCCCTCATGGAGGCATTTCCTGAAAACACCCACCTCATTCATTGGCTGAAGGAGGCCCGGGAAAAAATCGCCTTCCAGGGACTGCCGTCGCGCATTTGCTGGCTCGGACTAGGTGAACGCGAAAAGGCAGGATTGATCTTCAATGACCTCGTGCGAACCGGCAAAGTGAAAGCGCCCATCGTGATCGGCCGCGATCACCTCGACTGCGGTTCGGTGGCATCTCCCTACCGTGAAACCGAATCGATGAAGGATGGATCGGATGCCGTTTCCGACTGGCCCCTGTTGAACCTGATGTCGAACACCGCCGGAGGCGCCACATGGGTGAGCTTTCACCATGGCGGTGGCGTGGGCATGGGCTTCTCGCAACATGCCGGTATGGTGGTGCTGGCCGATGGTACGGAACGTGCGGATCAATGCCTGAGACGTGTGCTGTTCAACGACCCTGCCCTGGGCGTGATGCGCCATGCGGATGCAGGCTATGAAGAAGCGGAAGAGTTCGAGGAAAAGTTCGGATTGAAGATTTGATTGGAACCACATAGGCACATAGAACACATGAGGTTTGCGCATAGGTTAATTTTCCTTACAATTCTTTACCCCTTTACAACACCTTACCCCTTTACCCATTCATTCGCTTTGTTCCCTATGTACCTATGTGTTTCCAAAATATATTTCCACATTTAGGCCATGAAACTCATCGGACCTTTTACCCAGATCGTAACCCTGAACGGACTCCCGTTGGCAGGCCCTCTTGCTGATGACCGGCTGGAGATCATCCTTCGCGGAGGTGTGCTGGTGCAGGATGGGGTGATCGTGAAGGTCGGCGACTTCAATACCTTGCAAAAGGAGGCGGAGGAAGTGGAAGAGATCACCGGTGATCATGTGCTCATGCCCGGTTTTATTGATGCACATACCCACATTTGTTTCGCCGGATCACGAGCCGGAGACTATGCTTCCCGGATTGCAGGCAAATCCTATGTGCAGATACTGGAAGAAGGCGGCGGTATCATGGATACCGTACGAAAAACACGGGCAGCCACTTCGGAAGAGTTGATTGAAGGGATGGTGTTAAGATGCAACCGACTGACCTCGGAAGGCGTGACCACCTGTGAGGTGAAAAGCGGGTACGGTCTTTCTCTGGAAGATGAACTGAAAATGCTTCGCGCCATTCGTGAGGCGAATGATCAAACTGCTTTGGACCTGGTGTCTACCTGTCTGGCGGCGCACGTAAAGCCCCCGGAGTTTGAAGATGCCGCATCCTATGTAGGCTTTCTCATAGAACATGTGCTGCCGGTCGTGAAGTCGGAACAACTTGCGAACAGGGCCGATGTGTTTGTTGAACCATCTGCCTTTGCGCCTGATGCAGCCCGCACATACCTGCAGGCATGCCGGGACCTGGGCTTCGCCATTACCGTACATGCCGATCAATTCACCGCCATGGGCAGTATGCTCGCCGCGGAGTTTGATGCGGTCAGTGCCGACCACCTCGAAGCGGTGAATGATGCTGGTATCGCTGCGTTGAAGAAGAAAAGTGTGATCGCCACGGTACTGCCGGGCGCCACATTGGGCTTGGGCATGCCGTTCGCGCCTGCGAGAAAGTTGTTGGATGCCGGACTCTGCCTGGTGATTGCCAGCGACTGGAACCCGGGCTCCGCGCCGATGGGGAATCTCCTTTTGCAGGCAGCTGTAATGGGTGCTGCGGAAAAGCTGACCACCACCGAAACCCTGGCGGCCGTCACGGTGCGCGCCGCCGCTGCTTTGCAGCTGAACGACCGCGGCGTGATCGCTGCAGATAAAAAAGCGGACATGGTCGCTTTCCCGGTGGCCGATTTCCGCGAGGTCCTCTACCACCAGGGCAGCCTTCAACCCAACCTCGTCTGGAAAAACGGAATGCAAACCCACATCCCTCACTAACGACTAAAGACTAACGACTCATATGTATCACGCCCCTGACACATCCCTCTGGAAAGGTCGCCACGACGGTGACGAGCCTTCCCATCACCGCTACCATCATGTGGTTCGTCCGCTTGATATGGGTGCGGATGTGCCCCAGGTTTCCGGGATGGCTTTTGCCTTGCTTGGATTTTCTTCGGATGAAGGTGTGAAACGGAACAAGGGCAGGGCGGGAGCGGCAGAAGGACCCAATGCGATCCGCGCGGCACTGGCCAACCTGCCATTTCACGCCGGAACGGATGTGATCATCGTGGATGCCGGGGATGTGATCTGCGACCGGGACCAGCTGGAAGCGGCACAGGTGCGTTTGGCGGAGGCGGTTAAAACACTGTTGCAAGCCGGATATTTTCCGCTGGTGATGGGTGGCGGACATGAAGTCTCGTTCGGCCACTATATGGGTTTGCACCAAGCCCATCCCGAATCCCACATCGGTATTTTTAACTTCGATGCCCATTTTGACCTGCGCGATGACAAGCAGGGCGCCACATCCGGAACACCCTTTACACAAATTGCCGGTAAGTTGAAGGAGGAAGGAACCCCGTTTTCCTATTGCTGTGCCGGTATCGAATGGTTTGGCAACACCGCTTACCTGTTTGAACAGGCAAAGGGGAGAGGCGTGCAGTACTTGTTTTCCCAGGATGTTCAGATGCCCTGCCCTGAAAGCAGCCTGAAAAGCATGGATGATTTTCTGGCTTCTGTGGATCGCCTTTATGTGACGCTATGCCTGGATGTGTTCTCGGCTTCCGTGGCACCCGGGGTGAGCGCACCGAACCCGGCCGGATTGCTCCCGCGGGATGTGCAACCCCTCCTTGAAAGACTGCTCCGGAGCGGCAAGGTGTTGTCGATGGATGTGGCGGAAATGAACCCCGCAATGGACCGTGATGGCATCACCGCCAGGTTGGCTGCCATCATGCTGGACCAGGTGATTCGCACCCGATCGGACGCCAGATAACACGTCGTTTTTTCTTTTTCTGCCCTCCGTTTTTCTGGCTATACTTGTACACTTCGTGTGTATAGTTTTCATTCACCAATCCAACAAAATGAAACGCTTTCTATTCTCTGCTTTCACCTTCATGTTATGCGCGTATGTTCCGGCGCATGCCCAACAGGAATACGGCCAATGTGCCACCGATGAACATTTCAGGGATCAATTGGCTGCCGACCCTGATATGCTCGGAAGGGTGCTGAAGGACATGGATAAGATCCGGGTCATGGTACAGAAAATCCAATCGCAACGTACCAGTAGCAACGACTCCACCCGCTATATTCCGGTGGTGGTGCACGTGATGCACGATGATGGTGCCGAACGCATAGGCCTGGCTCAGATCCAAAGTGGAATTGATAAAATGAACCTGGATTTCCGGAAACTGAACAAAGACACCACCCAAACGCTTCCCCTCTTCAAGCCGTTCGCCACCGATTGTAAAGTGGAGTTCCGGCTGGCGAAGATCGACCCCGACGGAAACTGCACCAGCGGCGTTACCTACTGGAGAACGCCCCTGACCTACAATTGCCGCGATACACTCAAGAGCGTTATCCAATGGCCGCCCGACAAGTACTTCAACATCTGGATCGTGAACAGCATCGACCCCACTCGCTGGAACCTGCCGGGTGGTGGAGTGATCGCAGGATACGAAGAGTTTCCTTGGGCGTATGGCATCAGCGATACCTATGGTGCGGTCGTGCGCCACAACTACTGGGGAACAAACGGGACAGCCGTCAGCAACAACGGCCGCACCGAAACCCATGAACTGGGCCACTGCCTCGGTCTCTGGCATCCTTGGCAGGATCAGCTGGTAAACGGTGCCGGCGATGGATGCTCGTTCAATATCGGTCACGACTGTACCGACCACGATGACATGGTGTGCGACACCCCGCCCATGCTGGAACCAACATACGGCTGTGACAAAACAGAAAATACCTGCGGCAACGATACCATCGGTCCGTCGCCTTTTGCAACCGATACCGTAGATCCGCTGGACAACTTCATGAGCTACAGCGACTGCCCGACCATGTTCTCCATCGGACAGAAGGAAAGGATGGATGCTGTGTTTGCAACATACCCCGCTTTGCAAAACCTGACCTCACCGGCCAACGCGGCTGCCACCGGAACCGACTCCGGTTACGTGGCGCCCCTGTGTGCCCCGGTTGCGGATCTATACACAAGCAAAAGGTATATATGTGCCGGCGCTTCTGTCAAGTACAACGATTACTCGTATGGCGGTACGCCGGATTCCTGGACGTGGTCATGCCCGGGTGGAACCCCCGCCGCATCTACAGACCGGTCGCCAACCATCACCTATGACAGCGCAGGTGTGTATGATGTGCAGCTGATCGCAGGCAACAGTGCCGGCAGCGATACGGTGGTCTTCAAGAACTATATGACCGTATTCCCGACACTGGCTGATATGCAGGACTCCATCTATACGGAAACTTTCGAAGACACAGCATCCGTGAATGGCATGTGGCTGAATCCCGTGACCGCCGGTGGCAACCAATGGGAGTTGACCGATATGGCCGGTGCCAGTGGAAGTCATTCGTTCATGGTGAACAATTATGAGCGGATATGGAGCGGTGAAAGCCTGGAATTGATCACCCCTTCTTATGACATGTCAACTGTGCCCAATGCTCAGTTGTACTTCAAGGTGGCCTATGCGGCCATCGACAACCTGTCGGGTGATGAATTGAAGATATTTGTTTCTACGAACTGCGGCAACATCTGGGCACTTAGGAAAAGCTTGTCGGGCGCTACCCTTAAAACGGTGGCAGACCAAACTACGCCTTTTGTTCCGTCTTCCATGAGTGAATGGAAAACAGACAGCATTCCCCTCACCGGTTCGTATGGCACCGGCACCAATGTGCGCTTCAAGTTTGTGTTTAAGTCGTGGCGCGGAAACCATATTTACCTTGACGATATCCAGGTGAGGGACAAGACCACCGGAACGGATGAGTTGTCACCCTTCTCCATGTCGCCTGTATTGTTCCCGAACCCGGCAAACGCCACGGTGCATCTGAGTTTCTCTCTGGCACATAACGCGTCTTCTGTACGGGCGAGACTGGTGGACCTGCTGGGAAGAACCCTCCAGCTGACCGATGTCGGTTCCCTGGGACAGGGTGCACATGTGCTTGAAGTGTTAAAGGGCAATGAGCCAAAGGCCGGACTCTGCTTTGTTCAGCTGGAGGTCGACGGCTTTGTCTGGAACCAAAAGGTGATGTTCATGAATGAATAAAAAGCTGCGATCGGTTGTTGTTCTGCTCATCGGGTTGATGCCCGGGGCTTCTGCACAGTACACTGTGCAGAAGTACATCTGCGTGGATCAGTTCGGCTACAGGCCGCAGGATGACAAGGTGGCTGTGCTGGTGGATCCGCAACAGGGTGCCAATGCGTCCGATAGTTACCAGCCCGGCGGCACGCTGGAGTTGCGACGGCTTTCAGATGGCAGTGTTGTGTATTCAGGCGCTCCGACCGCCTGGAACGGAGGTGCCACCCAGGCACAATCCGGCGACAAGGGGTGGTGGTTCGATTTCTCTTCCGTGAAGGATACCGGTACGTTTTATGTGTACGATCCTTCGAATGCTGTGGGATCTTATCCGTTCGATATTTTCCCGGATGTATACTTCAAGGTGCTTCGCGCAGCCACACGCGTGTACTTTTACCAGCGTTGCGGACAAGACAAGCAAGTGCCATCCGCTGATAGTTCATGGACAGATGCTGCATCCTACATGGGACCCGGTCAGGATACCGAAGCCCATGATGTGGATGACAAGAACAATGCCTCAAAAGTATTGGACCTGCACGGTGGATGGTATGATGCGGGAGACAACAACAAATACATCACTTTCCTGGAAAATGTGCTGCACCAGTTGTTGGATGCCTACGCCTTTCAACCCGGGATATGGACGGATGATTTCGGTATACCCGAATCGGGCAACGGTTTACCGGACCTGCTGGATGAGGTGATGTGGGAACTGGATTGGATGAAACGCATGCAGGATACAACGGATGGGGGTGTGCACATCAAAATGGGTGACATCGATTTCAATTCGCCATCACCGCCCAGCAGTGATACCGGTCCGCGCTATTATGGCCCCAA
The DNA here is from genome assembly GCA_020635855.1 of Flavobacteriales bacterium. Taxonomy (NCBI): domain Bacteria; kingdom Pseudomonadati; phylum Bacteroidota; class Flavobacteriia; order Flavobacteriales; species Flavobacteriales bacterium. The sequence continues at coordinate 1,391,775 of JACJYZ010000002.1, forward strand.
GTGTTCCTCATCCACCATCGTTGCCGCCGGTATTTTCGCGCACGCCGCAGAAGTGTTGTCCGCTTTCCCTTCGCTGACAGGATATGCGGATGACCTCAGGGCTCGTGCCGAACTGGCTTGGACCTGGTATTCCCAGAACCCGAGAAGCGCCGATTGTGATTCCCAGGAGATCAAAGCGGGAGACGCGGATAAAAGTTTATCGGATCAGGACCAGGGGGCCGTTGCAGCGGCTGCGTACCTGTTCGGTGCAACCGGAAAAGCGACGTACTCCATGTATGTGAAGAATCACTATACGGAAGTTACGCTTCTGAACTGGTGGGGGCCCTATGGCACTACATATGGCGATGCTTTGTTGTACTATGCGGGATTACCATCCGCAGATGTCACTGTGGCCGGTGATGTCCTAAGCAAGAAAACAGGCAATGCAAACGGGGTGACGGATTTCTATGGGTTTGCAGATCAGAAAGACCTGTATCGTTCCTACATGCCCGATGCGCAATACCATTGGGGCAGCAACCAGGTGAAGGCCGCCACAGGTATCATCAACCTGGATATGAACCTGTATGGCTTGGATCAGGCGGACAGCCTGCAATATGCAAAACGGGCACTGGCGAGTTTGCACTATATGCACGGGGTGAATCCGATGCAAATGGTGTATTTATCGAACATGGGCGCTTTGGGTGCTGAGAACAGCGTGAACACGATCTATCATAGTTGGTTCAATGATGGAACACCCTGGGATGATGTGCGCACTTCATCATATGGTCCGGCCCCGGGTTATGTCCCCGGTGGCCCCAACAAAGATTATGGCGGATCACTTGCTTGGCTGGGTTCTGAGCCGGTGCAGAAATCCTACTACGAATGGAATACCGGGTACCCCGAAAACTCTTGGGAGATCACGGAACCGGGTATCTATTACCAGTCGGCATATATACGCCTGCTCGCTTCGTTCACGCAGCTCCCACCGAAGGATTGTAACGGGGAAACAGGAGGGAAGGCATTCATAGATAGTTGCGGAACATGTGCCGGAGGAGGAACGGGTATTACACCGGTGACCGATCCGGATTTATGCAGCACCGGGGTATATGAAGGAAGACAGGTGGGGGAGGTGACCGTATATCCGTCGCCTGCGCATGAACACCTATATGTTGCCGTGCCGGTACAGAGCAGGTATACGTATCAGGTGGTTGATGCGCTTGGACAAACTGTTCTTCGTGGCGAGATATTCGGTGCTATGCATTATGAACTTTCACTGGCCCGTTTCAAGGCCGGTTTTTACCTGCTCACCCTTTCGGATCATGGTTATTCATACCATGTGCGGTTTGTTGTGAACAGGTAACCTGCATCATGTAATATTCCCATTTTCAAGTTCTAATTTTAGAATCATGTGATCTTAAATTATCACTGACTTCAAATTCACTGGTAGCTTTTAATAAAATAATATTTGGGAAAACTCATAGGGTTGCCTATTTTTGCTGCGTAGTAAGTGAATTGTGCATCTTTCTAGGAGTTTGTGTAGTAAGTCTTTAGCGTCCCCACTGAGGACAATTGAATTGTAAGATTACCACATTGAGTACTTGATTACCGGAGCACCCAGTTGACGCGCTCCTGTTCTGGAATATAGTAACTCTTGGAAATGAGGATAAATAAAGGTTGCTTTTATTTGTGGGTATTGCTGTTGCCCATTGGGGTACAACACGCGATTGCGCAAGGTTCTTGCCAGAGCCCAAACGGACCCTTTTTTAACAATCCCGGCAATGTAAGCAGTTATAACGATGCTTATAATGCAGGATTATGTTACCACTATAATTCGTCCGCTTCCACCCGAACCGTATGTTATTATTTCCGCCAACCGGGTCCAGGTGGTATTGGCGCTCAGCTGTATCAAGCGGTAAACTGCGGAAGTTCCACATGTTATTCGGGATCTTACTATTATGATCCGAATGGAACTACCTGTCGCCAACAAAACCAATCCTGTACCCCCGGTGTCACCAACATGGTGACCTATGATGAAAATTGTAATTTGGTGGGTAACGGCCTCATATACGGTATTCCTTGTGGTTTCCAGGAAGGAAATATTTATACGGTTTGTATGCAACTGTCGGCCGGATGTTCCATTAACATTTGTCCGATCATCGAATGCCCCAGCAACAATTGCGGTTGCGCCCTGGTGAAAACCATCAACCACAATGATGTCAACTGTTATGGTGACAGCAACGGTAGCATATCCCTGACCACCGTGACGGGCGTGAATCCTACATACCTATGGAGCAATGGTAAAACAACTTCTTCCATTTCAGGCATACCGGCCGGTACCTATACCGTTTCTGTAACCTCTGCCGGCTTTGGATGTACCGATATTCAAACCATCACGGTGGATACACCCGATTCGTTGGTTGTGGATGGCAGCGGAATACCCGTGAACTGCCGTGGCGGTAATGACGGTGTGGCCGTGGCAACCGGAGTGGGAGGTACGGCGCCTTATTCCCTCATTTGGGACAATGGAGAAACAACCGACTCGGTGTTCAACAAGCTAGCAGGTACCTATCAGGTCACCATCACCGACAGCCATGGTTGTAAAGGATCCGGATTTTATGATGTGACCGAACCTTCAGCCGACCTGACTGTGGCAGATTCACATACCGATGTAAGCTGCCGCGGAGGCAATGACGGTACGGCTACTGTAACGCCTTCGGGTGGTACACCCAACTACACCTATCTGTGGGCTGATGGTCAGACTACCCAAACAGCAACAGGACTGATGGCGGGTAACTATGACGTGACGGTTACCGACAACAACGGATGTACGCCGGCCAGCACGGTGACTGTGCAGGTGGGTGAACCCACAGCCGATCTGACGACCTCCATTACCCCTGTGGATGCGCTGTGTAATGGTTCAAGTGACGGTACCGCAACAGCAGGTGGTTCCGGTGGTACTCCGGGATATATGTATGTTTGGAGCAACGGGCAAACCAATGCAACTGCTACCGGACTTGCAGCCGGCACCTATACGGTAACGGTGACCGATGCCAACGGATGTGTGAACGTGGATCAGGCGACCGTTACCATCGGTGAGCCTGCACCCCTGACGAGTTCTTCTACAACCACCACCGTGGTGGGATGCTTCGGAGGAAATGATGGTACAGCAACCGTGACACCGTCAGGAGGAACATCACCTTATACCTATTTATGGAGCAATGGGCAAACCAATGCCACCGGCACCGGATTCAATAAAGGCACATACCAGGTGACCATCACGGATGATCACGGTTGTGTGTATGTGGAATCGGTGACCATCAATGAACCCAATGCACCCCTTAGTACCACCGGTAACATCACGGATGTTGCTTGTTATGGTGGAAATGACGGATATGTGGAAGCCACACCGGCTGGTGGTACACCCGGCTATACCTATGCTTGGAGTGACGGCCAAACCACACAAATTGCTTCCGGTTTTGTAACTGGCAGTTATGTGGTAACTGTGACGGATTCGAAGGGATGCACCACCACCGAAACATTTACGCTCAATCAACCTACCCAACTGGAGGCAGCCACTGATAGTACGGATGCACCGTGTGGTATCGCTACCGGAACAGCAACGGTGACTGCATCAGGCGGTACGCCGGCATACACCTATCTCTGGGATAATGGCCAGACCACGCCAACTGCTACTGGTCTCTACAGCGGCCCTGCGGTGGTGACCATTACGGATGCACATGGTTGTGAGGTTGTGGTAACCGCCACCGTGAATGATTTGCCGTCGGTGACAGGAACCACATCGTCTGCAGATGCGCTGTGTTTCGGTTCATCCGATGGAACAGCAACGGTGACTGCATCAGGCGGCACCCCGCCTTATACCTATCTATGGAACAACGGTCAGACCAACCAGCTGGCCACTGGCCTTGCCTCGGGATCTTACCTGGTGACGATTACCGACAATGCCGGTTGCGACAGTGTGGTGGGTGTGCAGGTGAATGAACCCACGTTGCTGGTCACGCAATCCGGTCCGGATACCACCGTATGCGAAAACTCTACATTTGCCATCGGTACATATCCCTCCGGAGGAACAGGTCCGTATGCTTATATGTGGGCGGACAGCAGCACTACGGCCATTGTCACCGTTACGCCGGATCAGCCTACCGTTTATAACCTCACAGTGACGGATGCGAATGGCTGTGAGCAAACAGACATGGTTACCATCAACACCAGCACACAACCCAGGGCTGATTTCGATGTGATATGGATTCCCAGTTGCGACGGCATCAAAGGGAAATTCAAGGACGTCAGCATCAATGCCACTGAAGTCTTCTGGGATTTCGGCGATGGAACCACATCCACCGAATACAACCCCGTGCATGTGTTCACCTATGGGGAGGTATCACTGGTGGTACTGAAGGTGACCAATGGTGCCTGCACCGATACGGCAACGGTGAATGCCGATATCCGGAACTACGATTTTTATAATGAACCCCAGGTGCCCAATGTGTTCTCCCCGAACGGCGATGGTATCAATGATGTGTTCAAGGTCTTCGTGGAAGGAGAGATGTCTGAGTGTACCAAGCTCACCATCATGAACCGGTGGGGGAATGTGATCTACAGGCCGCCGGGCGGACAGCTGGCATGGGACGGGTATACCACTGCCGGGGAAAAAGTGCCGGAGGGAACTTATCTGTATGTGGTGGATGTGAATGGCAGCATCAAAGCGGGAACGGTGATGCTGATCAAACAATGATGCGTTATTCTTCAGTTGCAGAAAAAGAGGGTCGTTTGGCCCTCTTTTTGTTTATATGCAAAACATAATTTCTTATTAAGTTGGCACCATGAATCGAATCCTATCATTTGCTGTTGCGTGCATGATTGCGGCAGGTCTTTCCTCTTGCGGCATGCACAGCCTTCGGATACAGGTTGTGAAACCGGCCGAGATCACCATTCCCCAACATATTCAGAAGGTGGCCATCGCCAATCGCAGTTTCCCAAGTAAGAAACAAAAGGTGGAAAACATTCTGGAAGGAATCATTACCGGTGAAGGGATCGGGATGGACAGAGAAGGGTCTGAAGAATGTGTGGCTGGTCTTGTGGAGATCCTACGCGACTATCCCAGGTATACCGCGGTGAATGCCGGGGTTGAACTGGAAGGTACCGGCCGGGAGGCATTCCCGCCCGTGCTGGATTGGGAAGAGGTGAAAAGGCTTTGTCAAGCCAACGGTGCGGATGGGTTGCTTCTGCTGGAAGTGTTTGACTCAGATGCTTCGGTTGACATTTCCTTGCAGGATGAGAAGTACAAGGACAAGGAGGGGGTGGAGCACGTGCGTACCGTTACCGTGGCCAATACCGATGTGAAGGTGACCACCGGCTGGAGGTTCTATGATGCATCCTCCATGCAGATCGTGGACGAGTTCAAGGCCATAGGAACCAAGTCATGGTCGGCAAAAGGCATTGATGAAAAAGATGCACGTCATCGGCTGCCCAGCAGGAGGGAAACGGTTAAGTCTTGTGGATACATCGCCGGAAACATCTACGCCGCCCGCATCAGCCCGGTGAACCTGTGGGTGACGCGCTCTTATTACGTGCGGAAGCATCCGGGACTCAAAGCCGGGGCCACCTATGCAAACGCGCAAAACTGGGACGCTGCCGCCACCGAGTGGAAAAAGGTACTGATTGATGGGGATAACAAGCAAAAAGGCCGTGCAGCATATAACCTGGCCGTGGCTTCCGAAGTCAAGGGCAACCTCGAAAATGCCCTGAGCTGGGCACAGAAGGCGGCGGGAGAGTATGGCAACGGGAATGCCAATGCCTACATTTCCATCCTGAAGCAGCGTATGTACGACCAGCAGCGACTGAAGGAACAAACCGGAGGAAATCAATAAAACGGTGTTGATAAAAACGATACCCGGCTTCCCAGAGGCCGGGTATTTTCATTTACTTGCATGATGCAAGGCCTGTGGGTCTTTTCCCGTTGTTGATGACAAAGCAAGTATAAGATGATCAAATCGTTTTCGTGGTTGTTGACATTCGTTGTTGTACTCGGAGCCGGTGCATGTCGTAATCAAGAGCAGGCCCCCGAATCAAAAGCAGCTCCCGACACCGTTGTTACAGAACCCGATCAGGCTTCACTCTACGGTTTTATGGTGGATTCTTTCAATGTCTTTGAAGGGGAGATCCGTGCCAATGAAAACCTGTCCACCCTGCTGAGAAAACATGGGGTCGACTATGCCACCATCGCAGACCTCGCCCATCAGTCAAAAGAAGTCTTTGATGTCAGGAGGCTTGCTGCCGGCAGGAAATATACCCTGTTGTGCAACAAGGATTCGGCCGGGGCGGCACAGTGCTTCATTTATGAGAAAAGTCCGGTTGATTATGTGGTATTCGACTGGCGGGATTCCCTCAAAATCTACCAGGATGCCAAACGGGTGGATACCCTCAGAAGGACGGTGGCGGGAGAGATTCACTCATCCCTTTACCTGAACATGGTGCGCAATGGCGTGGACCCCGGTCTGGCCATCAGCCTTTCCGAGATCTATGCATGGACCATCGACTTTTACCGCATCCAGGACGGAGATCAGTACAAGATCATTTATGATGAACTGTATGTGGATGACAAGCCGGTGAGTATCGGTCAGATACATGGTTGCTGGTTCAAGCACGCGGGCGAGGATTTTTATGCTTTCTATTTCAATCAGGCAGAACGGGGTGATTACTTCGATGACCATGCGCAAAGTCTGCGCAAAGCGTTCTTAAAGGCTCCCCTGAAGTTTTCGAGGATATCCTCCCGTTACAGCCTCAACCGTTTTCATCCCGTCCTGAAAAGGAACAAAGCGCATCTCGGAACCGACTATGCCGCTCCAACAGGTACACCCATTCATACGGTGGGTGACGGCGAGATCATTGCTGCATCCTATACCAGCGGAAACGGGAATTTTGTGAAGGTGCGCCACAACGGTACCTATACCACGCAGTACCTGCACATGTCGAAGATCGCCAGTGGCATCAGGCCCGGTAAGTATGTGAAGCAGGGGGAGGTGATCGGCTTTGTGGGCAGTACAGGCCTGGCCACCGGTCCGCACGTTTGTTTCCGCTTCTGGAAAAACGGGAAGCAGGTGGATCCGCTCCGTGAAAAACTTCCTCCCTCGGAACCCGTGAAACCGGAAAACATGGATGCATTCAAAGCTGCCAGCGACAGCCTGAAAAAAGAACTGGATGCCATTCCGGTGAAGGTGGAACAACCGCAAACGGCCGCGTTGTAGGATTCGCGGATCGTTTTTTGAGCTACGGGCGGTCAATGGTCAATGAGCAATGGAGGCCGGATGTTATTGACACGACCGAAGGGAGCATCTGACAGCGCAGCGTATTGACACGACCACAGGGAGTCATTGACTTCATTCACCATTCGTCACTCGTAATTATTTATTCTTTCCCCTTGGGTGAAATTGGATGATCGTATTGCGCAGGAAATCCCTGTCGAGATGGGTATAGATCTCCGTGGTGGTGATGGACTCATGGCCGAGCATTTCCTGTACGGCACGCAGGTCGGCGCCGCCTTCAATGAGGTGGGTGGCGAAGGAGTGACGGAAGGTGTGCGGACTGATTTTCTTTTTGATGCCTGCTTTTACTGCGAGGTCTTTGAGCATGGTGAACACGTACACGCGCGTGAGTCCGCGCCCCAGGCGATTCAGGAACAGCGTGTCTTCATGATCGCGTTGCACCGGTACATGGCAGCGTACGTCTTTGCGGTAGATCTCAATGTGTTTGTAGGCCTGGCCTCCCAGGGGAACCAGTCGCTCCTTGTTGCCTTTTCCGATGATGCGCAGGAAACCTTCTTTGCCATGTACGTCGGAGATGTGCAGGTTCACCAGTTCGGATACACGCAGGCCGGATCCGTACAGCGTTTCCAGCATAGCGCGGTTGCGCTGGCCTTCTGCTTTGCTAAGGTCGATGGTATGTAAGAGGGTTTCGATGTCCTGAATGCTCAGCACGTCCGGTAGTTTTCGTGCCAGCTTGGGGCCTTCCAGCAGGGCAGTGGGGTTATCGGAGATCATGTCTTCCAGCATCAGGAACTTGTAGAAAGCCTTGATGCCGCTGATGATGCGTGCCTGGCTACGGGCGCTGGTTTTTTGTTTGTGCAGATGTTCGAGGAAAGTGCGAAGGTGGTTGAGGTTAACGCCCAAAGGGGAGATGTTCATCTCTTCCATAAGCTTTGCCAGTTTGGCCACATCCCGTCCGTAAGCGGCCACGGAATTCGGCGATAGGCTTTTTTCAAGCTGAAGAAATGCTTTGAATCCTTTGATGGAAGACGACCAATCCATGCAGCAATTTACGAATTGCCGGGCTACTAAAGATATTTGGAAGCTTCCCGGATGCTGAGCGGCGACAGTTCAATTGTTTCCAGGAAGGCGGCCACGGCATGTGCATCTGTTTTGGAATATTCGCGCAACACCCAGCCGATGGCCTTGCGGATGAAGAAGTCTTTGTGATCTTTTAACTCGCGGATGGTATCAAACAGCAGTTCCGTGTCCGTCGTTTTCTTGTATTTCAGTTGGAAAAGCAGCACGCACCGCTGCAGCCAGAGGTTACCGGAGTTCATCCATTCCTGTGTGGCGCCGGTGATATTCTCGGGATGTTGCTTGAAATAGGTGCCCATCAGGTGGGCGGCAATGAAATCCACGGTGTCCCACCAGGAGTTATGCGAGGCCAGGTATACCAGCAGGTCCAGGTCGTCTGCATTCATTTTCCTGTACACCTTCTGCACCATTTCCTGCGCCACGTAGTGCAGTTCACGCTGGGGCATTTTCCATAGTTCCTTTACGATCACATCCAGGTTGCGGCGGTCTGGAAGTCCGGCTTCCTGGTAAAATGCACGGGTCAGTTCGCGGCGTTGCGTGGCCCTGATGCCGAAATATTCGAAACGGTCTTTCATGTAGGCCTTCATGGAAGCGGCATCCTCCGCTTTGCAGTGGTCGGAGAAAAGTTGGTGGAGCGGGGCGATGTAGGGGTGCATAATGTTGACGAAATTAGGAATTAGGAATCAGGAATTGTGGCGGGACGGGAAGACAAAAACAACAAATGTTTTCATCGGTTCGCGCCTGACTTACTAAATTGCCACAGCTTCTGGTGGGTGCCACATGGAAAGCATGTGGAATTGCTTATCTTTGCAGCCGTTTTAATAGTTCTAGCTAATAACCCCATCATACCCATAGGTTGTATGAAGATTCTGAAATTCGGAGGAACATCCGTAGGCAAGCCCGAGCGGATGCATGAAGTGGCCCGGTTGATCCGTGGCGAAGGAATGCGCATTGTGGTACTGTCGGCCCTGTCCGGCACCACCAATGCCCTGGTAGAAATTGCTGAATGCCTGTATAAGAAAGACAAGGAAGGGGCGAAGGCGAAGATCGTGGCGCTTCAGAAACATTACGACACGTTCATTCAGAGCCTGTACAGCTCCGATGCGGCCCGCGAAAAGGCCCGCAACATGCTGAACGAGCATTTCAAATACCTGACCGCCTTCACCGAAGATTCATTTACCCTGTTTGAAGAACGCGCCGTGCTGGCTCAGGGCGAACTGATGTCAACCGCCATGTTCCACCTGTACATGGAAGAAAAAGGTGAAGAGTCGGTATTGCTTCCTGCGCTCGACTTCATGCGCATCGATGAGAATGAAGAGCCGGACATGGCCTACATCACCGAACACCTCGCCAAGCAGCTGAAAGCACATGCAGGCAAGAAAATGTTCATCACCCAGGGATACATCTGCCGCAATGCATTCGGTGAGATCGACAACCTGAAGCGTGGGGGCAGCGACTACACCGCATCCCTCGTGGGCGCGGCAGCCGATGCCGAGGAAATTCAGATATGGACGGACATTGACGGCATGCACAACAACGATCCCCGCATCGTGGAAGACACCTTCCCGGTAGCGGCCATGTCATTCGAAGAAGCGGCCGAGCTGGCCTACTTCGGTGCCAAAATCCTGCACCCGCTAAGCGTACGCCCCGCCAAAGACAAGAACATTCCCGTGAAACTCCTTAACACCATGGAGCCTTCCGCCAGGGGTACCACCATCAGCAACGAAACCGGTGGCGCCACCATCAAAGCCGTGGCTGCGAAAGACGGTATCACCGCCATCAAGATCAAATCTGGCCGCATGTTGCTGGCCTACGGTTTCCTCAGGAAGGTGTTCGAGATCTTCGAGCGCTACAAGACGCCCATTGATATGATCACCACGTCCGAGGTGGCTGTATCCCTCACGATCGACAACGTGAAGCACCTGGATGAGATCATCAAGGAACTTGAAACGTTCGCTTTCGTGGAAGTGGATGGCGACATGACCATCGTATGTGTCGTGGGCGACCTGATCGTGGAAAAAGAAGGAGTGGTTTCCAAAATCTTCAGTTCAATTTCCGACATCCCCCTGCGTATGATCTCATACGGTGGCAGCAAGAACAACATCTCCGTGCTCGTACCCACCGACCAGAAGAACCGCGCGCTGAACGCACTGAATGTGATCTTTGAAGAATACCGCGTACCTCAGGCCCAGTAAACCATGGCTCTACAACTAGATATCAAACGCATCAAGGGACTGCAAACACCCCTGTACTATTACGACCTGGGTGTGTTGCATCAGACCCTGACTGACCTGCAGAAAAATGCGGAACCGCATGGCTACCACGTGCACTATGCGCTGAAAGCCAATTCGAACCCGGAGATCCTGCACATGGTGCGCCAGTTCGGACTGGGTGCCGATTGCGTAAGCGGCAACGAGGTGAAACGTGCACTGGAATGTGGATTCGCCCCCGAAAGCATCGTATTTGCCGGGGTGGGTAAGTCGGATGAGGAGATCATCCTTGCCCTGGATGCCGACATCTTTTGCTTTAACTGCGAATCTCGCCAGGAGATCCGCGTGATCGATGAACTGGCGGCACAACGCGGAAAACAGGCCCGCATCGCCCTTCGCATCAACCCCAACGTGAATGCCAATACCCACAAGTACATCACCACCGGTCTCGAAGAAAACAAGTTCGGGATCAACGTGTGGGAGCTGGACAAGACCCTGGAAACACTGAAGAAAAGCAGCAACATCCAGTTGGTCGGACTTCACTTTCACATCGGTTCTCAGATCCTGGACCTGGAGGCGTTCAAAGGACTCTGTACCCGTGTGAATGAGATCCAGCAATGGTTCTACGGACATCACATCATCGTGGATCATATCAACCTGGGTGGCGGACTCGGGGTGGATTACCACCATCCCGACGAACATGCCATTCCCGATTTCAAGGCATATTTCGACATCTTTCAGAAATTCCTGGAGCCACGCCCCAAACAGAAAATTCATTTCGAACTTGGCCGAGCTATCGTGGCGCAATGCGGCAGCCTGATCTCAAAGGTGCTGTACGTGAAGAAAGGCGTGAAGACCAACTTCGCCATCCTTGATGCAGGCATGACCGAACTGATCCGTCCGGCCCTGTACCAATCTTACCACAAAATTGAATCCCTCACGCCCCGCAAGGGTGAAGGGGAGGAGAAGTATGATGTAGTAGGACCCATCTGCGAATCATCAGACTGCTTCGGAAAGGCCGTTGAACTACCTGTGGTGAAAAGGGGCGACCTGATCGCCATTCGCACCACGGGCGCCTATTCGGAAGTCATGGCATCGTTCTACAACCTCCGGACGAAAGCGCCTGCGGTATACGCAGAGGTGTCGGTGATTTCCTGATGTGCCAATGTGTGAATGTGCCAATTTGAAAATGGGAATTGGTTAATGGTTGCTGGTTGTTAGTGGCCGGATGGCAGGTACAACAGTTGAATTTTATTAAAAAATACGCAATGAAGTTTCTGAAAATTTTTTCTGCATCCTTGGTGCTAATAGCCTTCATGGGTTTTGTTAAGCCTGAAAAATGGTTTTTGTTGAAGTCGGAACACTTTGGATATAGCGTGGAATTCCCCAAAAAGCCTGAAGAGAATACGCAGGTGGTAAACTCCGCAATCGGGGAATTGAAGATGAATATGTTCATGTATGATGCTTCCGAAGGAGGGAATGATGACAACGTGCTTTATCTCGTCAATTGCACGGAATACCCGGATACATTGGTGCATTCGGATAAAACGGAGCAGCTGGAGGCCTTTTTCGAAGGTGCCATTAACGGCGCTGTGTCAAATGTTCAGGGCAAGCTGCTATCCAAAAAGGAAATTCAACTGGGACAATACCCGGGAAGAGAAATGTCCATTGATTATGGGAATGGCCAGGCCATTATTCGCATGAGGATGTATCTGGTGAAAAACGTCATGTATATGTTGCAAACCATTGCTGAAACAGAAAAAGATAACAATGCATCCGCTGTGAGGTTTATGGACTCATTTGAATTGTTGGATTCCGGGGCCGGAGGGAGCCATTGATAAGTCGCAAGTTGCGAGTCTCAAGTCGCGAGTCTCAAGTTGGTGTCGGTAGCTGTAGAACTGCATCGCCCAACGCATATCGCCAAAGGTTCATCGTGAAGTTGCGTCAATGATGGTAGGCCATTGACGCGACCAACGGGAGCTATTTACCGCGCAGCATATTTACGCGACTGGAAGGAGCTCTTTGCCACACATCCCCCAATTTCTAATTTCTAATTATTAATTCTCCACCACCACCGCTACATTTCCGATTCTTCCATCCGATCCCATCATTGACACACGGTACAGGCCCGGCGCCAGGTTCAGGGTTAGTGAGATCTCGCCGCCAGCCTGGTAAACGCGTTGGGTGTGCAGCTTTTTCCCTTGCAGGTCGTAGACGTTCAAGGTGTAGTCTTGCTGACTTGCATCTTTCAGTCGCAGCGTGAACCGGCCATGGCCCGGGTTGGGGTATACAGAGAATAGCGGTTCTTCTTGCTGTGTTCCGGCGGATGTGATCAGGACCACCACGGTGTCACATGTTGAGTCGGATGTGCATTCGTCGGTCACAGTCAGGCACACCGTGTAGGTGCCGTTGGCAGCATAGTAATAGGTGGGGTTCTGTTGCGTGCTTGTGTTTCCGTCGCCGAAATCCCATAGCCAGCTTACCGGCGAACCCGAGGAAGTGTCTGTGAATTCAACTACTTCTCCCAGGTTGATTTGTGCGTAGTTAAAGCCTGACACCAGGGAGTTACAAATGGTTATGGAGTGACAGATGGAATCGGTACCACAGCTGTTGATTACGGTGAGGCATGTGGTGTAGGTTCCTGCAACGGCGTATGTATGCGTGGGATTCTGTTGGGTACTGATGTTTCCATCGCCGAAATCCCACAGCCAGCTGGTGGGTGTATTGGTGGAAGTATCTGTGAAGGATACCTGCAGGCTGGAAGCTGTGAAGCTGAAACCAGGATCAGGAACCGGACAGGTGACGTTCACCGAATGGCAGGCTGAGTCGGTGCCACAGCTGTTGGTGACCGTGAGGCACGTAGTATAGGTTCCTGCTGTGGCGTACGTATGTGTGGGGTTTTGCTGTGTGCCGGTGTTTCCGTCACCGAAGTCCCAGAACCAGCTGGTGGGTGTATTGGTGGAAGTATCTGTGAAGGATACCTGCAGGTTGGAAGCTGTGAAGCTGAAACCGGGATCAGGAACCGGACAGATGACGTTCACCGAATGGCAGGCCGAATCGGTACCGCAGCTGTTGGTTACAGTGAGGCATGTGGTATAGGTTCCCGTTGTGGCGTATGTATGCGTGGGATTCTGTTGGGTACTGATGTTGCCGTCACCAAAATCCCACAGCCAGCTGGTGGGTATTTCCGAAGAAGTATCTGTAAATGCGACTTGCAGGTTGGAAGCTGTGAAGCTGAAACCAGGATCAGGAACCGGACAGGTGACGTTCACCGAATGGCAGGCTGAGTCTGTGCCACAGCTGTTGGTTACAGTGAGGCATGTGGTGTAGGTGCCTGTTGTGGCGTATGTATGGGTTGGGTTTTGTTGTGTGCTGGTGTTTCCGTCACCGAAGTCCCAGAACCAACTGGTGGGTGTTTCCGAAGAAGTATCGGTAAATGCGACTTGCAGGTTGGAAGCTGTGAAGCTGAAACCGGGATCAGGAACCGGACAGGTGACGTTCACCGAATGGCAGGCCGAATCGGTGCCACAGCTGTTGGTTACAGTGAGGCATGTGGTATAGGTTCCCGTTGTGGCGTATGTATGCGTGGGATTCTGTTGGGTACTGATGTTGCCATCGCCGAAATCCCACAGCCAGCTGGTGGGTGTATTGGTGGAAGTATCTGTGAAGGATACCTGCAGGTTGGAAGCTGTGAAACTGAAACCGGGATCAGGAACCGGACAGGTGACGTTCACCGAATGACAAACCGAATCGGTGCCACAGCTGTTGGTGACCGTGAGGCACGTAGTATAGGTTCCTGTTGTGGCGTATGTATGCGTCGGGTTTTGTTGGGTGCTGATGTTGCCATCGCCGAAATCCCAGAGCCAGCTGGTGGGTGTTCCGGAAGAAGTATCGGTAAATGCGACTTGCAGGTTGGTGGCATTTAAGCTGAAGCCTGGATCAAGATTGGAGCAATTCCAGGGGAGGGTGATCGTATCGGCTGACGGAAAAGGATTGGGGGTGCCGAAGATGGTTACCCAATAGGTGTAGTTGATGATAAGGCTGATGTCTCCCGACATGCCCGAAGGTGTGCCTGATATTTCAAGGCATTCGTAGAGCGGATTGGAAGAATTCTCATAAGCGGTGCAGGTTGCGCTTCCACAGGTATAGCTGACGCCTGTTGGGAGACCGGTTACAGATGTGATTTGCACGGAGTCGACCGGGAAGGTAAACCCGCTGACGGTGGTATCCGCATAGAATACCATCGTTACTGTATCCGTATAGCCTGTACCATTCAAAGCAGCAGTCAGTGTATCCGGGTATGCATTAGGTGTGGTTTTGTTGAAATCCGGTGTGCATTGGCCGGAAGCCTGGATGGTGGAGATGGCCAGCAAAGATGCGGCCAGCATGAAAAACGTCAGCGTTTTTTTCATCGGTACAAGGTTTAGGCTGACCAAAGTAGGAAAATTAGTCGTGAGTCGTAGGTAGCAAGTCAATGGTCAATAGTCAATGGTCAATGGTTAATGGTTAATGGTCAATGGGGCCGGATGTTATTGACGCGACCGGAGGGAGCCATTGACCCGCGCAGCGAATTGACACGACCGAAGGGAGGTATTTACCGCGCAGCACACTTACGCGACTGAAAGGAGCAACTTGCCACACAGCGACTCATGTTACAAGCTCGCAACACTTTCCATACTCCACGCCTCAGCTTTCTCCTCAAACAGCACCTTCGTTTTCGCCCATGTGGCAGCGAACAATTCCGAGTTGCGGTATGCCTGCAATGCTGCATCCGACTTCCAGGTGCTTCGGGTGAAGTAGATGTTTCCGGCTTCCATATCGCGCAGAAGTTCCACCGACCGGCACCCTTCAAATGCCCTTATCTGCGGTGATGCGGTTTCGAAGATGCGCTCGAATTCGGCACAGGCTTCGGAGCGGAAGGTCATTTTTACAAGGCGGGTGAGCATGGGAGTCGTAAGTCGTAAGTAGCAAGTCGTTAGTCAATAGTCAATGGCCAATAGTCAATAGTCAATGGTCAATAGTCAATGGTCAATAGTCAATGGGTGTCGGATGCCATTTACGCGACCGATAGGGAGCTATTGCCCGCGCAGCGAATTGACGCGACCGAAGGGAGCCACTGACCGCGCAGCGAATTGACACGACCGCAGGGAGTCATTGACCATTTTCAAATTATCTTTCTTCTTCCGCAAAATCAATCCTTACGATTTCGCCCACCCGCAGACCCAGCAGGTTGGCTGCATGTCCTTTGTTGATGGCTATTTCCAGGTAGCCCGAGGCACCGAACAGTGCGAGTTTTTCACCGTCTGGTACTTCGTCATAGGCTTTGTGAATGACCTGGATGTCATAGCCGGGTCGGCGGAATGACATATTGAAGTTCCGTGATTTGCCCACCTGCTTGAAATCCTGTCGCTTGATGTTCGTGATCACGTTCCCATACACATCCACATACAATACGCTGCCCTTGATGAGGTTGGTTTCGGTGACCGGCTGGAGGAAGGTGCGTTGTACCATTTGGGTATAGGGACGTCCCAGCATTTCCAGGGTGCCTCCCCTGGCGATGTGGCATGCAGCTTTTACGAACAGCTCTTTGGCAGGGAAGGTCATCAGGTCGCTGTCCTGGCTGATGGTCAGTTCCACTACCTTGGTGGCGGGCTGTTCGAGGATCAGGGAAAAAATGCCATTGTCTGTGCCGATGAAATAGTGCCCCTCGTATTCCAGCGCCAGGTGGGGTACATCGGCGCCGGGGTGTGAGTGCACCGCCACCATGTGGATGGTTCCGGGTGGAAACTGGCTGTAAGCGTTCTTGAGAACGAAGGCAGCCTGCAGGATGTCAAAAGGGTCAATGTTGTGGGTGATGTCCACCACGTTAACCTCGCTGTATTGCTTATAGATCGTGCCTTTTACACTTGCTGCATAATAATCCCGGTTTCCCCAGTCGCTTGTGAGGGTAATAATGCGCATAAAAAGGCCGCTTGCAGGACGCCAAATCGAGGCGAAAGTCCTAAATTTGACCGTAAAATTAATGAAAAAGAAACCTTGCCCGAAAGGCGAGGTGTATCGGACAGGAATAATTTGAGGCATTTGAAAGAGATCATCATCCACCTCGACACCATCTCGCCGGTTGATCTGTATGGGGTCAACGACACCCATCTGCATGCGATCAGGAAGCAGTTCCCGGCGGTTTCCATTGTGGCCCGGGGCACCGTCCTGAAGGCGCGTGGCATCGAAGCCGACCTTGAACTTTTTAGTCAGAAAATGGATGTGTTGATCGCCCAGATCGAGAAAAAAGGAAAACTACCCGATCACATGGTGGAGGAGATCCTTCAGCATGCCGATCCGGAAAACGGCAACGGCGTTTCTTTTGACGATGTGCTGGTGTACGGGCAAAACGGCCTGATGGTCAAAGCCCGCACCCTGAACCAGCGTCGCATGGTGGCTGCCTGCGACGAGAACGACATGATCTTTGCCATCGGTCCGGCGGGAACCGGCAAAACATACACCGCCGTGGCCCTGGCCGTAAGGGCGCTGAAGAAGAAGGAGGTGCGTCGCATCATCCTTACACGTCCGGCAGTGGAAGCAGGGGAGAACCTGGGTTTTCTGCCCGGAGACCTGAAGGAAAAGATCGATCCGTACCTGCAGCCGTTGTATGATGCGTTGCACGACATGATCCCTGCATCCAAACTGCAGGCGTACATGGAAAACGGGATCATCCAGATTGCACCGCTTGCGTTCATGCGCGGCCGCACCCTCGACAATGCCTTCGTGATCCTGGATGAAGCCCAGAACGCCACCGAGAACCAACTCAAGATGTTCCTCACCCGCATGGGGCCTAACGCCAGGTTCGTGATCACGGGTGATGTAACGCAGATCGACCTGCCCAGGCATCAGCCCAGTGGCCTGCTCCAGGCAAGGAAGCTGCTGGCCAATGTGGAAGGAATTTCTTTTATCACCCTGGACCAGGTAGACATCATCCGCCACCAGCTGGTGAAACGAATTGTAGAAGCTTACGGAGAACCAGAACAGAAATAATCAATTCAAGCCTATGAATGCATTGACAAAAACCAACTTTAACTTCCGCGGACAGGTAAGTCATTACCAGGGAAAAGTCCGTGATGTGTATAACATCGATAACAAATTACTGGTGATGGTCGTGTCTGACCGCATCTCTGCTTTTGACGTGGTGCTCCCCAAGGGCATTCCGTTCAAAGGACAGGTGTTGAACCAAATCGCTGCCAAGTTCCTGGATGCCACATCCGACATCGTGCCCAACTGGGTGATTGATGTGCCGGACCCGATGGTGACCGTGGGCCGCTACTGTCAGCCTTTCAAAGTGGAAATGGTGATTCGTGGTTACCTGTCGGGTCACGCATGGCGCACCTATAAGGCAGGCACCCGCGAACTCTGCGGTGCTGTGATGCCCGAAGGCCTGAAGGAGAACGACCGTTTCCCGGAACCCATTATCACGCCTTCCACCAAAGCCGATGAAGGCCATGATGAGGACATCACGCCGGCCGAGATCGTGTCGTCCGGATTGGTTTCCAAAGAAGACTATGAACAACTGGAAGCATACACCCGTGCATTGTTCAAGCGTGGTACCGAAATTGCTGCCGAGCGCGGACTGATCCTCGTGGATACCAAATATGAATTCGGAAAAGATGAGAACGGTGTCATCACCCTCATCGATGAAATTCACACCCCTGATTCATCCCGTTACTTCTACAAGGAAGGTTACGAAGAGCGTCAGCAGAAAGGCGAAGCCCAGAAACAGCTGTCAAAGGAATTCGTGCGCGAATGGCTGATGGCAAACGGTTTCCAGGGCAAGGAAGGTCAGCAGGTACCTGAGATGACCGATGAGATCGTAACACAGATATCCGAGCGTTACATCGAGCTGTTCGAAAAGATCACCGGCGATGCGTTTGTCAAGGCAGACAGCGGCCAGGTGTTGTCACGCATCGAAGCGAACGTGAATAAATTCCTGACCGAAAGGTGGGGTGAGGGTAGTCAGTTGCTGTGCAGTCAATAACTCCCTGTCGGTCGTGTCAATAACATCCGACCATTGACCCGCCTGCACTTCGTTACGGTCGGACAGGCCATTGACTATTGACCAATACCCCGCGCATTCCTACCGGTATCAAAAAAAGCCTCTCATGTTCACCACGGGAGGCTTTTTGTTTTGATGGTGGCGTACCTACGGCACGCTTACCTACCGCGGATGTTTACATGCTACCAATGTGTCGCTCCTAATGGAGCGAATCCGGTCTGACGCATGCGTCCTTGCATTGTTCCATAGTAACAACACATGGGTGGAAGAACACACACTAAGGAGATGAATGCATGCGTGCCGTAGGTACGCCACAAACATTACGAATGACGAATGACAAATGACAAATGAAAGTGATCGGGTCTTTGCGTCTAACGTCTGGAATGGACGAACGGAATCAGATAATTTCCTTTACCTTTATCATATGAACAATGCCATCCGTATACAGGAATTACTGAAACTCAGTGTGGCGGAGCGTATATTGATCATTCAACAGCTTTGGGACAGCATTGATCCGAGCGATCTGAAACTTTCGGAAGCCCAAAAACAGGAGCTTGATAAGCGCCTGGAAAAACACCGGGGAGGGAAAACCGGATTTCATACATGGGATGAAATCAAAAAGTTCCTTCGCCCGAATGACGACACATTATAGCCTTCTGTTTTCTGACGAGTCCGGACTTGATATCCGGGATGCTTATTTGTGGTACGAATCCCGGCGTCCGGGATTAGGAGAGGAATTTGAATCATGTCTTGAAGATGCGTTTTACCTTTTGACGCGCAGTCCCCGGCTGAATCAGATCATGTACAAGGGGATTCGGGTACATTACATCTCGCGCTTTCCCTATGGAATTCATTACTTACTGGATGAGCTGAATATCCGTGTGATGGCGGTGTTTCATACAAGCAGAAATCCCTCGTCGTGGGATCATCGACTCGATGAAGCTTGGTAGATGAAGATGCAAGATGACGGCTTGTGGCGTACCTGCGGCACGCCTGCGTACCGCGGGTGTATGCATGCTACCAATGTATCGCTCCTAATGGAGCGAATCCGGTCTGACGCATGCGTCTTGCATTGTTCCATAGGAACAACACATGGGTGGAAGAACACACACTAAGGAGATGAATGCATGCGTGCCGTAGGTACGCCACAAACATTACGAATGACAAATGAAAGTGATTGGGTCTTTGAGCTTAAAGTCTATCGTCTCACATCTCACATTCCGCATCCGCTACAACGACGGAATATCTGCAAAATAGACGGGATAGGAGTGGAAAGCCCGCAGCGCGTATGCAATGTGTGCCGGACGGACTTGCAACGCATAGCCCGACGGGCGTTGGTACGGGCGACAAACGGTGGTCTTCTTCAGCCCATTTTCAAATTAGCACATCACCCCTTTTTCAAATCATTTCCCCGAGCTTCCCTGCTTTTTGTCGTCGTACTCTTTCTTGATTTGCATCGGGTTTTGGTGGTTCCATTCCTTTTGCTTGTACAGCTGGAACCTTGAGGGGATCACCTTCCTGGGGAAGTAGTTGTTCTCTTCATCGGTATCCGCGGTTTCGAGGAACGGGTCCAGTGTGAATTGCGCCACTTCCTTGTCGGTGGTGATCACCTTGGAAACAGAATCATTGTCCATCACCCAGATCTCGGCCGGGTAGCGTTTCACTTCAGATGTGCCGTCGGTGTAGTCGATCTTCACGATCACGGGCATGACCAGTCCGCCCACATTTCTCAGGTCGAGCTGGTAGAAGTACTTGCCGGATTGCACGAATGCACGTTCTTCATCGGTGAGGCTGTTGAGGTATTTCTGGTAATCCGACTGGTCCCAGGGTTCTACCTGGAGCGGATCGTAGTTGCTGTAGAAGTCGAGGATGGTGGAGTCTTCGTCTGACAATTTGTGAAGTTCCTTGTTGCGCAGCACGGTGATGTTTTGTGGTTTCTCTTTTTTCTCGGCTACCTGGCTGGGTTTTTCCACATCCGGGTTTTGGGTATCGATGCGGTACCACGTTACCTTGTCCAGCGCAATGTCTACATGGTCGGTGGTGAAGAACCATCCCCTCCAGAACCAGTCGAGATCGGTGCCTGATGCATCTTCCATGGTGCGGAAGAAGTCGGCGGGGGTAGGATGTTTGAATGCCCAGCGCCGTGCATACTCTTTGTAGGAGAAGTCGAACAGTTCGCGACCCAGGATGGTTTCCCGGAGGATATTCAGTGCTGCGGCGGGTTTGGAGTAACCGTTGTTGCCGAATTGTTTGAGTGATTCGGAATTGGTCATGATGGGCACCATGGTGTTCTGGCTGCCTTTCATATAGTCTACGATCAGGTTGGCGGGGCCGCGTCGTGACGGGTAGTTGTCTTCCCATTCCTGTTCGGCAAGGAACTGGGTGAAGGTGTTCAGGCCTTCATCCATCCATGTCCATTGGCGTTCGTCGGAGTTTACGATCATGGGGAAGAAGTTGTGACCCACCTCATGGATCACCACGCTGATCAGTCCGTACTTGGACCGTTCGGAATAGGTGCCGTCTTTCTCAGGTCGCGGACCGTTGAAGCAGATCATCGGGTATTCCATGCCACCCACGGGTCCGTTCACGGAGATGGCAACCGGATAGGGATAGTTGATTGTATGTTTGCTGTATACCCGCAGGGTGTGCATCACGGCTTTGGTAGAGTAGAGCGACCACAGCGGATTGCCTTCATTCGGGTAGTATGACATGGCCAGTACGTGGTTGTTTCCGATGGTCACGTTGCATGCGTCCCAGATGAATTTGCGGGAACTGGCCCATGCGAAGTCGCGGACCCTGTCGGCTTTGAATACCCATGTTTTCTTGGCGGTACTGCGTGAGGTTTCGTTCTTCTTTGCTTCTTCAGGGGTGATGATGAGCACGGGTTCTTTGGCGTTGCCAGCGGTTTTCAGGCGGTTTTGTTGTGCGGATGACAAGACCTGCGTTGCATTCTGCAGGGTACCGGAAGCGGCCACCACATGGTCCGCAGGAACGGTAAGGCTTACTTTGTAATCTCCGAAAGGAAGTGTGAACTCACCTCTTCCGAGGAATTGTTTGTGCTGCCAACCATTCACGTCGTTGTATACGGCCATGCGCGGAAACCATTGGGCCACTTCGTAGAGGTAGTTGTCGTCATCCTTGAAATACTCGTAGCCGCTGCGTCCGCCCATCTGGCGTTGATCCTGGATGTTGTACCACCATTTGACGGACAGCGTGAAGGAGGTATGAGGGGCGAGCGGGGTGGGAAGATCCACCCGCATCATGGTGCGGTTGATGGTGTAGCTTAGGTTTTTTCCATTCTTGTCTTTCACTTCCTGGATCTTGAAGCCTCCGTCGAAGTCGCTGTCGAGAAACCACCGGGCCTGTGAAAGCGTCATGTGGTCGGGCAGGCTGCCGGTGCGGATGGAGATGGCGTCGGCGTCTTTGGCGCGTACATTCTGATCGAGTTGCAGCCACAGGTAACGAAGTTGATCCGGGGAGTTGTTGGTGTAGGTGATCACTTCCGAACCCGTGATGCGGTGCTGGGCGTCATCCAGTTCTGCCTGGATCACATAATCCGCTTTTTGTTGCCAGTACTCGTGACCTGCATCCCCGGAACCGGTCCGGTACACATTCGGGGTCGGCAGTTCCATGTCTAGCTGCCTGAACTTCGAGTGGTCGGTATTGTTCTGCGCACCGGCAACAACGGCCATGCACAGCAACACCTGGAAAAGTGCAATTCGCTTCATGAGAAAAGATGAATAAGAGATAATCGATACGGCTCTTCCAAAGGTATACAATCCCACCAAGAATGCAACCCGGTTCGCATTCGGGTGGACAGAATAGTACCTTTGTCGGACAATTCCAGATAAAGACGCGATGAACATCCTATGGGTTGCATGCTGGCTGATTTTCGGAAACTGGCATCCGGTGCATGTGTCGGTGTGCGAGGTTGCACACAATGAAAGGGAGCATACCCTGGAGATATCCCTGAAGGTTTTTGTGGACGACATGGCCCAGGCGCTGACCGAGCGAACCGGTCAGGAGATTGCTTTCAGCGACGACCTGACCGACTCCGTCCACGACAGCCTGATCGTTGCTTACCTGGCCGATCATTTCACGATTTCCCTGGATGGAAAACCGGTGCTGATCAGTATGCTTGGAAAGGACGGTAAGGGAGAAGACCTGTGGATCTACATGACGGCGCCGGCAGGAGCATTTCACCGGATGACCGTTCGCCAGGATGTGTTGTTCGACGAATTTGCGGATCAGCAGAACTTCATCCACTTCCGTCGGGGAAACTACAAGCATTCGGCGACATGTACGGTGCCCAGCCCGGTGGCGGAGTTTATTCCAAATTAGGAATTAGAAATTAGGAATTAGGAATTAGGAATTGAAGGTAGGTTTGAAACTCATCATTTGCTGCTTGGGATTCTAAGGCACGCATGTTTTCTTCCCAAAATATTTTGTTGCCGATTGCATTAACCTGAGACCTGCGAATTTTCAAGAGTTATGCATACACATTCCTAATTTCTAATTTCTAATTCCTAATTATTTCACAAACCCTTTCCATCGCTTCATGTATTCGATGAACGGATCTCCGAGGCCGCGTTCGCGAAGCTGTACAACAGAGAATGGGGGAGCGTCCGGAACATAGTTTGCATCTTTGATGTGCAGTGCCCAGTCGGGATTGCCGATGGCGGCTGTACCCACGGTTACCATGTCCACACCCAATTCCAGCATGTGGTCCACATCTTGCCTGGTTCGGATCTTTCCTGCCACCATCATGGGAATGCCGGATGGAATGCGTTGGCGGAACATTTCGGCCACGGTCGGACCGGCGTCCATTTCGTTCGGTCGTTTGCGCGCATCCCAGATGGAAACGTCGATGAAGTCGGCACCGGACTGTACGAGTTGGTCGCACAGGTCAAGGCTTTCCACTATGTCGATGCCTTCTGCGAACCCGAAGTCTTCCGGGGAAATACGGATGCCCACCAGGAAATGATCGGGTACCCTGCTGCGGCAGGCTTCCAGGCATGCCACCGCAAACCTGGCCCGGTTGGCAGCATTACCACCCCATTGGTCTGTCCGTAAATTGAAGGTCTTGCTCAGGAACTGGCTGATCAGGTATCCGTGTGCGCCGTGGAGCTCAACGCCTGTGAATCCTGCTTTGTACGCACGTTCGGCGGCGGCGCTGAAATCTTCAATGGTCTGCAGGATCTCGTTTTCTGTCATGGCCCTGACCTTGAGCAGGCTGCCGTCGCGTTTGGTGATCTCATGGCCGGAGGGGCTAACGGGCATTTGTCCGGTCACTTCCTCCGGGGCACGCATACCGCCGTGGTAAAGTTGTACGATGGCAAGGCTTCCGCAATCTCTGATCCCTTTGGCCAGACGGGAAAGGCCTGGCAGCAGGCGGTCGTCGAAGATGCCGAGTTCGCCCTTCCATCCCTGGCCGTGCAGAGATACGTGTGCAGCGCAGGTGATGAGGGTGCCGAATCCGCCTTTCGCCCGGCGGACAAGCCAGTGGTATTCATCGTCGCCCAGGCTGCCGTCTTCATGACTTTGCAGGTTGGTCATGGGTGCCAGCACAAGGCGGTTGGGTGCTGTCACACCACTTCGGGCAAACGTAATCGGAAGGTAAGGGTCTGTCACAGGATTTGGTTCAGGGGAGTTTGCTTCCTTTGGCGGCCCACCACGGTCTCACTACCACCTTGAGGCGACCTGCCTTTACAGCGGGGTCGGCTTCTGCCAGCATACGTACTTCCTCTTTGTCTTTTACATTGGTGTAGATGGCGATACCACGGAAATCGGTGTCTTCATCGAAAGGCCCGGCCATGCAGATCTTGCCGGCTTTGGCCAGGTTGCTGAGGTGGTTCAGGTGGCCTTTCTGTATGTTGGCCAGCTGGGTGGAATCCAGTTCAAGGGCTTTATCGCCTCTCATGAGAAATACCATGAAGTACTTCTGCATGACATAGGTGCTGTCGCCATCCTTGTATTCGAAAGTGTCCTGTGCGCGGGCGCTGGAAAAGGAAAACAGTGTGATCAGGCTAATCCAAAACAGGCTTGTCAAACCAATCCTGAACCCAGGGTGCATCACCCGGCCGGTCATTTTTATGTTGGAATTCATTGGTGTGTGGGTTATAGGTATAGTCTTTCCCGTATTTCCGAAAGTTCGCCGCGATGTCTTTGATGCCTTCCAGGATTTGCTGAACTTCCTGTTTGGTATGGGTTGGGTGGATGCTCATCCGGATCCACCCGGGTTTTTCAGACAGGTCGCCCTGGTTGATCTTGTCTGTGATGGAGCGGGAGTGGGCCACATCCACGTGTAGCAGGTAATGACCATAGGTACCGGCGCAGGAACAACCGCCGCGCACCTGGATGCCGTACTTGTCGTTGAGCAGCCGCACGCCCAGGTTGTAGTGCAATCCGTCTATATAGAAGGAAACCACACCCAGCCGGTCTTTGATATGGCCTGCCAGGATGTGAAGGTTGGGGATGGCTTCAAGCGCAGGAAAGACAATGTCCATCAATTCCTTTTCGCGGGCGATGATTTTGGGAACCGTCATTTCCTCTTTCAGGCGCACGCACAAGGCAGCGCGTATGGTTTGGAGAAAGGAAGGGGTACCGCCGTCTTCCCGGGCTTCGATGTTTTCCAGGAAGCGGTGTTCGCCCCAGGGGTTGGTCCAGGCCACGGTGCCGCCACCCGGTTCATCGGGGATGCGGTTGTTGTAAAGTGTTCTGTTGAAAATGAGGATGCCCGATGATCCGGGGCCGCCCAGGAATTTGTGCGGAGAAAAGTAGATGGCATCCAGTCGCTCCGCGGTATTTTCCGGATGCATGTTGATATCAATGTACGGTGCGGAACAGGCGAAGTCCACGAAGCAGAGTCCGCCATGGGCATGCATGATGGCGGCGATTTTGTGGTAGGGTGTTTTGATGCCGGTCACATTGGAACAGGAAGTAACGGCAGCGATCTTGATCGGGCGATCTTTGTGCTTTTCCAGAATCTCTTCCAGCTTTCGGGTGTCCACCAGTCCCTGGTCATCGGCATCCATCACCACCACTTCCGCGATGCTTTCGAGCCATGTGGTATGGTTGGAGTGGTGTTCCATATGAGTGAGGATCACCAGTGGTCGTTCGTTGTCGGCCAGCTTGATGCGGTCGCGGTATCTTTCGTGGATGCGGAACCCGAGGATGCGCTGGAACTTGTTGACTACCCCGGTCATGCCTGAGTGAGACGAGATGATGATGTCATCTTCATCGGCATGCACATGTTGCTTGATCACCTGCAGGGCCCGGTGGTAGGCCTGTGTCATGGTAGAACCGGTGGTGCTGGTCTCGGTATGTGTATTGGCTACATAGGGAGCGATCTGGTGATGCATGCGGTTTTCGATCGGCTCATACAGCCGGCCGCTTGCGGTCCAGTCGGCATAAAGGATCTCCTTTTCACCATACGGTCCGTTGAACGTCTGGTGAAGCCCGATGATCTTGTCGCGGAAGGGTTGGAACCATTCTTCGAGCAAGGATGTGTTTTCGGATGTTGGTACGGTTTTGTGACTCACGGCACAAAAATAACAGATAATTGTATCGGTTAAAAGCCCGCCACATCGGCCAGGTTTTCCCGCCATACGAGAATGACCACGCCTAGGATGGCCATGAGGGCACCCAGCAGGCTGCGGAAGGTGACCCTTTCTTTGTAATAAAAAACGGCAATGGGCATCACGGTCACCGGTAGCAGCGAGAAGATGGTTTGCGCCACCGATACTTTCAGGTAAGTGATGGCCAGCATGCTCAGGGATACGCCAATCACCGGTCCCATGACGGCCCCGAAGAGGGTGAAGCCGACGGCAGCTTTGTTGCCGCTGAGGATGGGGCGGGTGACCGTCCAGAAGCGGCGCGTGAGAATGGTGAGGGTATAGATGGCCACGGTGCCGATGAGCATACGGATCCATGCGGCCTGAACAAAATGGAGTTTGGGGCCGGGTGTGTTCAGTCCTTTCTTGGCCAGCACCAAACCTATTCCCTGGCAGGTGGCTCCGGCCAGGGCGTTCAGTATGCCTTTGGCGAATGAACCGTGGTGTTCGGAATAACCTTCGTTGGTACCCGGTCTGGTGAGGATAAGCACCAGGATACCGGCAATGGTGATCAGGATCCCAAGCATACCGGGCAGGTTGAGGGTTTCCCCCAGTAATAGGTATCCGCCCACCAATGCAGCGATGGGTGCGAAGGTGGTGAGGGCGCTGGACAAACGGGCGCCCAGGATGGCAAATCCGCTGAAGTTGAAATGATCGCCCAGGGCGAGGCCGATGATGCCGGAGCACCCGAGCCAGAAATAGTGAGAAGACGTTGGGGATGTGAAAAGGGTAGAGGGTGGCCCGTCAATGAGAAGGACGCCGAAGACCGTAAGCAATAGGGTGGCAACCACCAGCCGGAAATGGTTCACGGCATTCGCACCGATGCGCCGCGATCCTTCGGTGAACGCAAAGATGCTGAACGACCAGCAGACGGTGGTAGCGAGGGCTACGAAGATGCCAACCACGGATGTTAATTATGAATGAGAAATGAGGAATTGGGAGTGAAATTACGAATTACGAATGAGGCATCCATCATTCTTTTGTTGCATAAAAAGGTGCAACAAACAACCACCAACAAACAACGAGCCTACCGTTGTCCGAAGATGGCGCTTCCGATCCGTACCATCGTGCTGCCTTCTTCCAGGGCGATGCGGTAGTCGCCCGACATGCCCATCGAAATCTCCCGGAATGCATCGGTGTTGCTGAAATATCCTTGCCGGAGGGTATCGAATGTTTGTTTCAGATGGCGGAATTCATTCCTGACCTTGTTCTTGTCATCGGTGAACGAAGCCATCCCCATCACACCCTGAACGGAAATGTGTCGCATGGCGGCGTATTCCTTGCTTTCCAGCAATTCCCTGGCCTCGGCTTCATTCAGTCCGAACTTGGTTTCTTCCGAGGCAATATGAAACTGGAGCAGGCAGGGAATGACGCGGTTGTTTCTGGCGCCCTGTTTGTCGATTTCCTGGAGAAGCTTGAGGCTGTCCACACCGTGTATCATGGCTACGAAAGATGCGATGTATTTCACCTTGTTGGTTTGCAGGTGTCCGATCAGGTGCCACTCGATATCCTCCGGGAGTTCGGGTTGTTTGGCGGTGGCTTCCTGCACCCGGTTTTCGCCGAAGATTCTTTGCCCTGCGTCGTAAGCTTCGCGGATGAGTTCGGGTGGATGGGTTTTGGAAACAGCTACCAGCCGGGCGCCGAACGGTTTCAGTTCGGCTTCGATCTGATGCAATCTTTCTGAAATATTGGTTTGTACCATAGGCATAAAAAAAACCCGGGCGATGGGGGCCCGGGTTTCTGGAGTTTGTTTAGTTCAGTCCGTGAACCACGAGCCCGCTTCTGAGTTTGGGTTCGAACCAGGTGGTTTTCGGAGGCATGATGTTGCCTGTGTCGGAAATGTTGATCAGCTGACCCAGTGTGACCGGGTGAAGGGCAAAAGCCACTTTCATTTCGCCGCTGTTCACGCGTTTTTCCAATTCACCCAGGCCACGGATGCCACCCACAAAGTCGATGCGTTTGTCGGTCCGCTGGTTCATGATGCCCAGGATGGGTTCCAGTACCTGCTTGGTCAGAACAGTCACGTCCAGTACGCCGATCGGATCGTTGTCGTCATACGTGCCTGCCTTTGCAGTGAGTGAGTACCATTTGCCGTTCAGGAACATGCCGAAGTTGTGCAGTCCGGTGGGGCGGTGTTGTCCGTTGACTTCCTTCACATCAAAACCCTCGGAGAGTTTTTGCATGAATGCATCGTCTGACAGGCCGTTGAGGTCGGTTACCACACGGTTGTAATCGAAGATCTTCAGCTGGTTGTCGGGGAAGTTCACGGAAAGGAAGTAGTTGAACTCTTCCTTGCCTGAGTACTGGCCCACTTCCTTGCGAAGGTCTTGTCCTACGAGTGCTGCGGCTGCGGTGCGGTGGTGGCCGTCGGCAACGTACACGCTCGGGATCTTGTTGAATTCGTCGGCGATGCGTTGGATGGTTGCATCGTCGTTCACGACCCAAAGGGTGTGGCGGATGCCGTCATCTGCGGTGAAATCGTATTCGGGCGACTTGGAGCCTTTTACCTTTTCCATGATCTCATCCAGCGCCTGTACCGCGGGGAAGGTGAAGAATACGGGTTCAGCGTTGATGGCGCTTACACGCACGTGTTTCTTACGGTCTTCTTCCTTGTCCGGACGGGTCAGTTCGTGTTTCTTGATCACATCGTTGAAATAATCGTCAACGGCGGAGCAACCCACGATGCCGGTTTGGGTACGGCCGTCCATGGTTTGGGAATAGATGTAGTAGCAATCCTTTTCATCCTGGAAGAACACGCCGTCTGCGAGCAGCTGCTTGAAGTTGTCGCGGCCTTTTTCGTATACCTCGGCGGCATAGTGGTCGATGTTTTCCGGCAGGTCGATCTCTGGTTTCACAACATGGAGGAAAGAGAACGGTTTGCCTTCTGCTTCCTTTTTAGCTTCTTCGGAATTCAATACGTCGTAGGGGCGTGATGCCACTTCGGCAACTTTGTCTTTCACGGGACGATAGCCCTTGAACGGTTTCAGTACAGCCATTATAAAGTTTGTGGTTTGTTGTTTGTAGTTTTTTGTTTACCCGTCTGAATGCATGGCACTTCAATCATAGAGCCGCATTGAACGGGTGACGTTGGTTGCCTCCCGGTTAGCTAACCGTTTGTTGTTTGTAGCTGGCGATGAGGAAATCGGCCAGTTCTTCTCCGATGCGGTCCTGGGCTTCTTCGGTGGCGGCACCGATGTGTGGCGTCAGGGAAATCTTCGGATGGCTCAGCAATTCCTTTTTCGGTGTGGGCTCGTTCTGGAACACGTCAATACCGGCGTGGGCTACTTTGCCGCTGTTCAGGGCTTCCACCAGGGCCAGTTCGTCGATCATTCCGCCGCGTGCGCTGTTGACCAGTACCACGCCGTCTTTCATTTTGGCGAGCTCTTCTTTTCCGATCAGGGCTTTGTCGCCGATCTTGGGAACGTGCAGGGAGATGAAGTCGGCTTGTTTCAGCAGTTCTTCCATGGGGATGGTTTGAATCTCTACGGTCACCTTTTCAACACCACCTACTTCAACTGTAATGGTGGCGCTGCTGATGCCGGGATCGCTGGCAACTACTTTCATGCCGCAACCGAGGGCGTACTGGGCAGTGGCCTGGCCGATGCGGCCGAAGCCGATGATGCCGATGGTTTTTCCGCGAAGTTCGGATCCTTTACCGTACTTTTTTTTCAGGGTATTGAATTCGGTTTCGCCTTTCACGGGCATCTGGCGGTTGCTGTCGTACAAGAAGCGCACCATGTTGAACAGGTGAGCGAACACGAGTTCGGCAACGGATTGGGAAGAGGCACCAGGCGTGTTGAACACGGTGCGTCCCACCGAGCGGGCATATTCCACGTCGATGTTGTCCATACCTACACCACCGCGACCGATGTATTTCAGGTTGGGACATGCATCGATCAGGTCTTTGCGTGCGGTGGTTGCGCTACGCACCAGGAGTACTTCGTAGCCTTCCTTGTTAATGGCGTCGGCCAGTTGGGCTTGATCGACTTTATCAGTTACCACAGTAAAACCTGCGGCTTCGAGTTTTTGTTTTCCGATGGGGGCGATGCCATCGTTGGCAAGAATTTTCATGGGAATGTGTGTTTCTGTTGTTGGCAAAAGACATTATCCTTGTTTGGTAGCGAGGGCCTGCATTACTTCCACGAGGGCCTTCACGCTATCGGTGTCCATGGCGTTGTACATGGAAGCGCGGAAGCCGCCTACTGAACGGTGGCCTTTCAGTCCGCTGATGCCGGCTTCTTTCAGCATGGCATTGAATTGTTCTTCCAGGGCTTCGTTGGTGAGTACGAAGGTCAGGTTCATCACCGAGCAATCTTCTTTCTTCGCAGTGGGTTTGAACAGCGGGTTGGATTCAAGCTCGTTGTAGAGGATGTTGAATTTCTCCTGGTTCCGCTTCTGGGCGAATGCAACACCGCCGTTGTCCTTCAGCCATTGCAGGGTCAACATGGACACGTAGATAGGGAATACGGGAGGCGTGTTGAACATCGATTCTTTGTCGATGTGTGTTTTGTAATTGAGCATGGTCGGGATCTGGCGACCGGTTTTGCCCAACAGGTCTTCCTTAACGATCACCATGGTTGTACCGGCAGGTCCCATGTTCTTCTGGGCGCCGGCGTAGATCAGTGCGTATTTTGATACATCCACCGGACGGCTGAAGATATCGGAAGACATATCAGCTACAACGGGAATGGGGGAGTCGATGTCTTGTTTGTACTGGGTACCGAAGATGGTGTTGTTGGTGGTGATGTGCAGGTAAGCAGCATCGGTGGGGATGGTGTAGTTCTTCGGAATGTAGGAAAAATTCTGATCCTCGGAAGAAGCAATGACGTCAGTCTGTCCGTAGAGCTTTGCTTCTTTAACAGCTTTGCCGGCCCATTCGCCTGTGTTGATGTAAGCCGCCTTGCCGTTAACGGGCAGCAGGTTGGCGGGTACCATGGTGAACTGGGTGCTTGCACCACCTTGCAGGAACAATACCTGGTAGCCGGCGGGAACATTGAAAAGTTCTTTTACGAGGGCGACGGCTTTCTCCATAACAGCAATGAATTCTTTGCTGCGATGAGACATTTCAAGAAGTGAAAGACCGGTGCCTTCGTAGTTGAGGACAGCCTGAGCGGCCTGTTTGAAAACTTCCTGGGGCAGGATGCCCGGACCGGCGCTGAAATTGTGAATTTTCTTCACTTGTGTGGGATTGAGAACCTGGCTCATGTTTATCGTTGTTTATGTGTGTGAAAACTCCGGTTGTATAACGGCGCCGCAAGTTACGCAATATGTTGTGAATCATCACATCTGCGTCGGCCGAATTTTTGCTGAAAATTAGGAAGCCTGTGGAATGAAACCCCTTTGCTTACGGCTTCTTTGGGAACAGTCCTTTTTTGGTGCCCTGTTCCAGTTTGGATCTGTCTTCCAGGGTGGGTGCCACTTCGGAGAGGGTTCCGTTGGAAGAGTTCTTCATGTCGATGTTGGGCACGTACGTCCATTTGCCGTCTTCCAGCACAAGTGCATCGTAGGTCATGTCCGGGCCGTAGTAACGCAGTTGTCCTTCGAATTGAGGCTTGGATGGTGCCAGGTGATCCATAACGATCCGTTTGGTGTCAGCGTAATACCGAATGGACATCACTGCCTGGGAGGAATACTCGAACACCAGTCGGTTTGCTCTTTCGTGCTTTGGGTAGTTGAACAGGGGGGCTCCGAATCTTACGGTATTGCCTTCAAAATACATCACGTCAATCACCTTTTTTGTGGTTTCCGTGGTGTTGCCGTCCCATCCGATCAGTGTGTAGTATTTGCTTCTTTTTTTCTTCTCTGGGATTGCGGTGTAGTAGTGGGCGCCCAGCCATTTCTTGTTGCTCAGCAGCTGGCGTTCGGGTTCGGTGATTTCATCGGATACGTCGTTCAGTTCAAACAAAATTGATGTGTTGTTCTTCTTGTCCGGCTTCTGGATGTATCCGAAGTACCTGAAAGTACCGTCTTTCATAGGAAGGTTCCAGTTCAGGATTCTGAAAGCCTTATCCGAAGGCACCACCCGTGCGATGGTAACCAGGGAGTCAAAAGGGTAGAGGAAGGATTGTTCGTGGTTCAGAACCGTTCGCAGCAGCTTGCTGAACTTTTCACTGGTTTCCAGTTTGTCGTTATCCGAATATCCGTAAAGAATGTCGCGCGCCATCACTTTCAATGTCGCTTCCTGATCCTGGAAGTAAGCCAGGTTCTCTTTCTTTAGTCGTGGTTTGGCCGCGGCAGGCAGGCAAAGAATGACTAGAAAAATGAAGGCCAGGGTATGGGATTTGAAGGGCATGACCTTGTTGTAACGCATATGCAAGCGGGTGTTGTATACAAAAACACCGCAAAGCTGACTTTGCGGTGTTTGGTGTTCAACTTATCTTATTCAGATGTGAAGCTTGGCTTTCTTTGCCAGCAGAACATCTTCAGATTCGCGGAAATCCGGATCGTCCACACAGCAATCTACCGGACATACGGCGGCGCACTGTGGTTCGTCATGAAATCCTTTACATTCGGTACATTTATCTGTTACGATATAGTAGATGTCGTTGGCTTTCGGTTCCTGAGGTGCACCCGCATCTACAGAAGAACCGTCCATCCGTGCCACATTGCCGGTCAGGGTTGTGCCATCGGAAAACCTCCATTCCGCACCGCCCTCGTAAATGGCATTGTTGGGGCATTCCGGCTCGCAGGCCCCGCAATTGATGCATTCGTCGGTGATCATGATCGCCATGGCGTGTTCCTTTCTTTTCTTTGGTTAATTGGATTGAGTGTGTAAAAATAACCAAATTATCAATTCCGTGGTGTTGATTTTCTGTACAATCCAATCAAATCTGAATTGCTACATTTGCCGCCATGCAAGCTTCATTGATCAGGCGAGCCGAGGCTTTTCAGGCATTGGGAGAGGATCTTCTTTCGATCGGGAATTCGAGTACCGAGTTTGCCGCAAGGTTCGAACAGGTATCCTCGGATGCATATTCCTACAACAAATGGTTTACGGTAGAGAACAATCGCCAGGCAGCAGCTGCTTTGGGGCACATGCTTGAACGATCTGCGCTGGTTAAATGGATGGCAACATATGCCAAACTGGATGAAGCGCGACCGATGAAGCGCATAGGTTTGGTGATGGCCGGAAATGTGCCCATGGTGGGTTTTCATGACCTCATGTGTGTGATGATGGCCGGTCATCAGGCGGTTGTCAAGTTTTCCGGTGACGATGACCGGCTTTTACCGATGTTGGTGGAACGCTTGTTTGAGCACGAACCCGCCCTGCGGGGGCAATACCAGAGAGCAGATGGGAAGTTGTCGGATTTTGATGCGGTGATTGCAACGGGTGGAGGTAATACCTCCAGGTACTTTGAATACTATTTCGGAAAATATCCCCATATCATCCGAAGAAACAGGAGTTCGGCTGCTGTTCTTACCGGAAAGGAAACAAAGGCGGAACTGGAAGCGCTGTCCAGGGATTGCATGGCGTATTTCGGCCTGGGATGCAGGAATGTAACCAAGTTATGGATTCCGGAAGGATATAATCTTCAGCCGTTCTGCCAGGTTATGGAAGCTTTCGGTGCATACCTGCAACATGATAAATACAGGAATAACTACGACTATAATAAGTCGCTGCTCTTATTAAACAAAGTGCCCCACATGGACAATGGGGTGGTGCTGATGAAGGAGGACAAGGCGCTGGGAGCGCCGGTGACGGTTTTGCACCTGGAACACTACCGTGCCCTTCATGATGTGGAAAACAGGTTGATGGATGAAGCAGCCATGCTACAGTGTGTCGTCTCTTCCGGCGGACAATTTCCGGGATCCATTCCTTTTGGTACCACACAGTCTCCGGCGCTGTGGGACTATGCAGATCAGGTGGATACCATGGAATTCCTGCTGACTATTCCTGCTTAAGGTAATGTCTTTTCAGTTGTTGCGCTTCTCAAAGGTCTCTTTGGATCTTTCCTTTATGCGTCGAATGGCAAGGACAACAAGTATAACAAGGATGGAAATGAATATCAGCATTTCAAGCCCAATGATCAGGTGCGCCCATTTCATGGGATCATGATAGGGTGACTGCGGTTCCGTAGGCCATGATTTCCGAGGCCCCCTGCATGATCACGGAAGTGCTGAAACGGATGTTGACAATGGCATGGGCGCCCAATTTTGTGGCGTCGTCTATCATGCGTTGCAAGGCTTGTTCCCTAGCTTCCGCTTGGAGGCGGGTATATTCGCTGATTTCTCCTCCTACAATGTTTTTGAGCCCGGCAAATATATCCCGACCGATGTTACGGGCTCTTACGGTGCTACCCCTGGCGATTCCCAAAACGGCTGTTATGTTTTTACCAGGGATGGTTTCTGTTGTGGTGATGATCATTGCTTTAGAGTGAAGGTGAAATCAAATATAAGGGGTAGGAAATAAAAAAGGCGGAACATTGTTCCGCCTTTTTCGCCAATTAATAAAAGGTAAGCCTTCTAACCTGAGAAAGGTACTTTGACAGTCGTATCACCTGTCGGGTGTATCCGTAT
The DNA here is from genome assembly GCA_020635855.1 of Flavobacteriales bacterium. NCBI lineage: Bacteria > Pseudomonadati > Bacteroidota > Flavobacteriia > Flavobacteriales > Flavobacteriales bacterium. Next base: position 1,426,495 of record JACJYZ010000002.1, read on the forward strand.
TCATTGTCGTACCAAGCATACAATACAATATCTTGACCGGATTCGCCTATGATGGTAGCGGGGCTGTCATAAACCACGGCACATGGATTGCCGATCAGGTCGGAAGAAACCAGTTCATGGGAAAAGGAGTACTGGATTTGTTCCACAAGCTGACCTTTAAGGGCGGCGTCTTTCATGATGTCATTCACTTCCTCCACAGTTACTTTTTTATTCACCTTCAGGCTCAGGATGGCAAGGGATACATCCGGGGTCGGGACACGCACGGCATTGGCTGTTAGTATGCCTTTTAGTTGAGGCAATACTTTGGCAACTGCTTTTGCGGCGCCGGTTTCGGTGATTACCAGGTTCATCGGAGCGGAGCGGCCACGGCGATATTTCTTATGGTAGTTGTCGAGGAGATTCTGGTCGTTGGTGTAACTGTGAATGGTTTCGATATGGCCTGAGGTGATTCCCAGGTTGTCCTGCATCACTTTCAGTACCGGAACAATGGCATTGGTGGTGCAAGATGCTGCGGAGAAGATGCGTTCGTTCTGAAGATCACTCTCCTGCTGATTTACACCGTGCACGATATTGGGGATGTCTCCTTTGCCGGGAGCAGTGAGCAGAACCTTGTCAACCCCTTTTGCTTTCAAGTGCTGGCTGAGTCCTTCACGGTCACGCCATGCACCTGTATTGTCAATCAGAAGTGCATTGCTGATGCCTGCTGCCTCGTAGTCGATATCGGCGGGGGAGTCGGCTGCCAGCATCTGGATAGTATGACCATTTACAATCAGGGACTTGTTTTCCAGATCTTCAATGATGGTTCCCGGGAACGGGCCGTGAACGGAATCTACCCGGAACAGGGATGCGCGTTTGATGATGTCGGCATCGCTGTTGGAGCGGGTAACGATGGCCCGAAGGCGAAGTTGTTCGCCACGGCCTGCCTGTGTGATGAGTTCTCTCGCGAGTAATCGCCCGATTCGGCCGAAACCGTAAAGAATAACATCTTTGGGCTTAAAGGTGGTTTTATCCCTGCCGATGAAGTTTGCAAATTTATCCGCAACAAAATCTGTTATGGCGGTTTTGTCCTTCACCTCCAGGTATTCACCGGCCAATTTACCGATGTCGATCTTGGCAGGGGCAAGATCCAGTTTCAGCAACTCTTGGGTCAGGCCGAGTGTGTCAGTAATATGAATGGGTTGTTTAATGATCTCCCTGGCATATTGATGCAGGTTGAGAATCTCACTCACGCTGCGATCAATGAGTTGATGGCGGAATATGATCAATTCAACTGATTTGTCGAGCCATGCACTGCTGATGCAGCGAATCAGGTCGGTGGCTGCCTTCTCTTCCTGGATATAGGATTTTAGTTTTTCTTCGAATCCGTTTCCTTTTGCCGTCATAACCGTTGGGTTGGTTTCTGTTGCCATGATTGTTGTTAACCTAAATATGCTTTGAGTAGCTTGCTTCTTGATGTGTGCCTGAGTCGGCGGATCGCCTTTTCCTTGATTTGTCTGACCCGTTCCCTTGTGAGGTCAAATTTGGCACCGATTTCTTCCAGTGTAAGGCCATGGTTCATGCCTATTCCGAAGAAAAGACGCACTACGTCACGCTCTCTTTCGGTCAAAGTGCTCAAAGAACGTTCGATCTCACGCTGAAGGGATTCGGACATCAAAGTGTTATCAGCCGTGGGGGAGTCTTTATTGACCAAAACGTCAAGCAGGCTGTTGTCTTCGCCGTCAACAAACGGAGCATCAACTGACACATGTCTTCCTGATACACGAATGGTGTCGGCAACCTTATCTTCCGGAACTTCAAGTAGCTCAGCCATTTCATCGGGTGAAGGTTCGCGCTCGTATTCCTGCTCCAGTTTCGAAAATGCTTTATTGATCTTGTTCAGGGATCCCACCTGGTTCAGGGGAAGTCGCACGATACGTGACTGCTCTGCCAGGGCTTGAAGAATGGACTGGCGGATCCACCAAACTGCATAGGAGATAAATTTGAAACCGCGGGTTTCATCAAAACGTTGGGCGGCTTTGATCAGGCCCAAGTTGCCTTCATTAATCAGGTCAGGCAGGCTAAGTCCCTGGTTCTGATACTGTTTAGCAACTGAAACCACAAAGCGAAGGTTGGCTTTTGTAAGCTTTTCCAGCGCGGCAGGATCACCTTCTTTAATGCGTTTGGCTAGGGTTACTTCTTCATCGGCAGTTAGGAGTTCTTCGCGCCCTATTTCCTGGAGGTACTTATCGAGAGATTGACTTTCACGGTTGGTAATCGATTTGGTGATCTTAAGTTGTCTCATTGTATCTAAGTTACTTAAGCAATCAAATAAACTGCATGATCAAAGGAACGGAGGTAATTTTTAAAGGTGCAAAGGTAGGTACTTTAACCGAAGATTTCAAGCATGTTTCGCCTTTTTTGTTAACATGTTAATAAAACTTAAAGTATTGATTATTAACGGTGTATGGCGTATCGCCTTTGGGTGTTATGCCTGGATTTCACGCAAGTAAGGTTGGTTTGCGGGTAAAAAAATAGCGCTCCCGAAGGAGCGCCATTGAATCAGATGAACAGGTGATGTTATATTCCAAAACCATAATAAGCTCTTAAGCCGTTGGGATACACACCTTCTATGAGGACCCCTTCCTGGCTCCCCTTGTTTCTGAGTGCCGTCTGTAAATCGTCGGTGCTTTTTATGTCTTTATGATCGATTTTTGTAATAATGAACCCCTCCCGGATGCCGGCATTTCGAAGCTTACCTGCTTTTAACTCCTTTATTTTCAATCCGTTATTTATTCTGAGTTCATTTTTTTCTTCACTACTTGCGGGGATGAGAACTGCCCCCAGCACCTGTACTTCACTTACGTCTTCCTTGCGAATTACGCGGGTGTTTCCTTCTTTGTTTTTCAGGATCATCTTCATGACTTTGGCTTGACCGTTCCGCTTGATGGTCACGTCTATCTTGTCGCCGGGGCGAAGTCGACCAACCTGCTCCTGCAGTTCGGGTATGTTATCTACTTTCATGTCTCCAACTTGCACAATAATGTCGCCTTGTTGGATGCCTGCTTCCATTGCGGCTCCACCGTCCATGACGCCTGCCACATAAACGCCGGTAAGGTCCTTTACTCCAAGCTGTTCTGCTTCGGAGGCATCCATGTCCTTGATGTTGACTCCGATAAATGCCCGCTGAACAGTTCCGTAATTGAGGATATCGTCAATCACTTTCTTGACAATGTTAACCGGTACGGCGAATGAGTACCCGGCATATGATCCTGTGTTGGATTTGATCGCCGTATTGATGCCTACCAGGTTTCCATAGCTGTCAACCAGAGCGCCACCGCTGTTGCCAGGGTTGACAGCGGCATCTGTTTGAATAAAAGATTCAATGGCAAACTGGTCGGCCAGGATATTGATGTTTCGTCCTTTTGCACTTACTATACCCGCTGTTACAGTGGATGTGAGGTTAAAAGGGTTTCCTACTGCCAGCACCCACTCTCCAATTCGCAACCGATCTGAGTTGCCGTAGGGAATGGGGGCAAGATTCTTTTCCGGGATCTTGATCAGTGCCAGGTCGGTGGTGGGATCGGTGCCAACAACCTCAGCCTGGTAGGATCTTTTGTCGTTAAGTGTTACCATGATCTGGTCTGCACCGTCCACTACGTGATTATTGGTTACGATGTATCCGTCCCCTGAAACAATGACTCCTGATCCCTGTCCGATCACTTGAGGTGCTTCCTGGTAATAAGGGCGACCGTAGAATAGGTCACGGAATGGGTCGTACTGATACGATTGTTTGTTTTCCTGAATGGTTTGGATGTGTACCACTCCATGAAGGCTTTGCTCCGCTGCAGTGGTTAGATCAGGTAATACGTCGGATTGCGCTTTGTTTGATGCAAATTGTGCTTGCCCGTTGTTCACGATGCGGACTTCCGAGGCAGGTTTGGGGCCCAGGTAGTAGAAAGTGCCAAGCGCGAACAGACCCCCTGCCATGGCTGTAAGCACCAGTTGTGTGATCCGTTTCATAAGCTGTGATTTTTAGTGATTCAATTTATTCAAGCAACTATGCAAATTTAACGAAGCCTTGCCTACGCTGTTGTTAAGAGCCAAGCAAAGGATGTTAAAAGTTGTTAAGCCCTGATTTAGCCTGGCATGAATGGATCAAGCCCGGAATTAACCGTACCTTTGTGGCCGTAATTTACTACGTACCGAATGAACCTGAAGTTTGAAAAATATCACGGAACCGGAAATGATTTTGTTGTCATTGATGACCGCAGTCATTCATTTCCAACCGATGATTATGCGCTTGTGGCGCGACTTTGTGAACGACACAAAGGAATTGGTGCAGACGGATTGATGTTGCTTAGGAAACGGGAAGGCTTTGACTTTGAAATGGTTTACTACAATTCAGACGGAAACCCCGGAAGCATGTGTGGCAATGGCGGACGCTGCATCACTGCCTTTGCGGTCAGGTTGGGGATTGTGAGCCATCAGGCGAGGTTTATGGCATATGACGGGCCGCATGAGGCATATGTTAAGCCTGTGACCGGGCAACCCGGTTTGCACAATGTGAAGTTGCAAATGGGTGATGTGAAGAGCGTTGAAATGGTTGGTCAGGATTTCTTTCTCGATACGGGTTCACCTCATCTTGTTTCCTGGCGGAAAAATCTACAGAATCTGAATGTGAAACAGGAGGGGAGTGCGATCCGGTACAATGATCGCTTCAGGGAGAAGGGCACCAATGTGAATTTTGTAGATTGGGAAGATGGCCGTTTGCTTGTTCGTACCTACGAACGTGGTGTTGAAGATGAAACTCTGTGTTGTGGTACGGGCGTGACCGCAAGTGCCGTTTGTTACGCGCATATCAATGGCATTGGCAACGGAATCATCCCTGTTACCATGCCCGGTGGAGATGTTTCAGTGCACCTGAAAGTGGCCGCTGACGGAACTTATACCGATGTGTGGTTGGAAGGTATTGCAACACATGTGTTCTCAGGAGAAATGGTGCTATGATTCAACCACGTGAACAATATGTGTTGTCGGGTGTTACGGCTGCCGACGAATTTCATTTGAATAAAGATGTGTTCCTTATCCTGCTTCATGCCCGAAGGGTGCCACCCCATATTTACCTGTCTGTTGCCGGGAAGATTTTTTCTCTGGGTGTAAAGGGGCCAATGGTGGACGGGCACATGGCACAAATGCTGCGCTTTATAAAATCGCAGCGGGCAGAAACCTTATTTATTGAACTGATGCTTCCGCCGGTTTTTTCTATCCCGCAGTTGTTGGAACGGATCCGCAAAATTACTTTGGGATACAATCGTGTGGATGAAGGAATCACAACATGTCTGACACCGGTGAGGGATTTCTGTGATGAGGTATACGGAACCGGAAAAAGTGATGTGAACCTGATTTTTGATCTTCTTCCCAAGCTTCAGAAACGCCAAGTTGTGGGCGCAATCTACCAGCAACATCTGGGGCATGTGATCAGCCAGGGATGTTTTGCAATGAACCGGTACGTGGTTGCTGATATATACGAAAGTATATACCGGGCCAAGGCGGGCATACCGATTTAAAAACTATGTATTTGGAATGATGACAGGCTCATCTGTATTCCTAAGGGCTCCCGAGCCTTCCGATGCATCCTTGTTGTACACCTGGGAGAACAATCCCGAAACATGGGTGGCAGGAGATCAGCCCCAGGCGCTATCCCTGTATCAACTGGAGTCATATCTCAAAGATCGTTCGCTGAACGACCTGACGGTTTCGGGGCAACAACGATGGATGATTTGTGCTACCCGTTCCCGTCGCCCTATCGGTACCATCGACCTGTTTGAGTACAGGCACATTCATGCCAGGGCCGGCGTGGGTATCCTGATCGGGGATCACAAAGATCGCGGCAAAGGCAAGGCCAGCGAGGCGCTATCTGTATTTCTTCCGTATGCATTCGAGGTCGTGAATCTGCGGCAGGTTTGGTGTTTGATCGCTCCGGATAACCAGGCCAGCATCAACCTGTTTGAATCCGTCGGCTTTGTTCAGCAGGGTGTTTTCAGGAATTGGATATACCGTGGCCCGGATGCCGAGGATCGACTGTTTTATCAACTTCTCAGGTCATGACCTCAGGAAGGGTGTGGTTGATTCTGACGGTCTTGACAGGTCTGGTTGTGGCGTTGAGCCGTTGCAGCGAAGGCAATGCGCCGTTAATCCAACCAGAACCTTCTGGTTATGCTGCATTGACAGATACCGTTCGGTACGTGGGCATGGAAACCTGCCGCCAATGTCACGAATCCGTTTATCAGACTTTTATTCATACCGGCATGGGCCAATCTTTCGGACTGGCAACCCGGGAAAAGAGTGCGGCTGATTTTACAAAGGCAACGATTTATGACCGTTGGCATGATCTCTATTACCACGCTTTCTGGAGAAACGATTCGATGTTTGTACGTGAGTACAGGTTGAAAGGAAACGATACCATCCATGCCAGAGAAGAACATGTTAGTTATGTGATCGGGTCGGGACAGCATACCAATTCCCATATGATCAATACCCATGGTTATGTGACACAGGCACCGATGACCTTCTACACACAGGAACAAAGGTGGGATCTGCCTCCCGGATTTGAGAACGGCCAGAATTCAAGATTCGACAGAAAGATCGGATTGGAATGCATGACCTGCCATAACGGTTACCCGGAAATGGTGTTCGGGTCTGAGAATAAATATAAGGTTGTTAAAAACGGCATCGATTGTGAACGTTGTCATGGACCGGGTTCGGCACATGTGAAGGCGAAGCAAAGCGGAAAGCTCGTGGATATATCCAAAGAAATAGATTATTCCATTGTCAACCCGGCCAAGCTGCCCGGTGATTTGCAAATTGATCTGTGCCAGAGGTGTCACTTGCAAGGCAATGCCGTTTTGAATCCGGGGAAGTCATTCCTGGATTTCAAGCCGGGTATGCACCTGAAAGATGTGATGAATGTGTTTGTGGCACGATATGAAAATGACGATGACGCCTTTATCATGGCCAGTCATGCAGATCGCCTGCATCAAAGCAAATGCTATCTGAGCACTTCGGCGCATCCGGATACAACCGCCATGCGAGGTGATCGTCAGCAACTCACATGTGTGACATGCCACAATCCGCATGTGAGTGTGAAAGTCACGGGAAGAGATGTGTTTAATGGGAAATGTATGCAATGTCATGGCGAACAGCAGATACATGTTGAAAAGGTGGGAAGCGGAGATTGTGTGGGTTGTCATATGCCCCGCTCAGGGTCCATTGATATCCCTCATGTTCGTATCACCGATCACCGCATTCAGATTCCCGACCGTACCGGCAGTAAAACCACGGATGGGGAAAAAGGAAGATTCCTGGGGCTGGCATGCGTGAACAACCCTGATGTGGATCGCATCACGTTGGCACGGGCCTACCTTAACCATTTCGAGCGATTTGATCCCAAGCGTTATTTGCTTGATAGTGCTGAGGTTCTGTTGAGGGGCTCAATGACCGAGAAGAACTTCAATGATAAGGTTCGTTTGCTATACCTCAGGCAGGATTTCGCTGGAGTGAAGAAACTGGCGAACGAAGCGGGGGATTCCTTGCTGAATAACTGGCTGACAGCAAAAAGCTGGGACAATGATGATGCATGGACCGCATATCGGGTAGGGGAGAGTTACCATCAGGCTTCAGATCCGAACCGTGCCTCGGAAGATTTCAAGAAATCATTCATGTTGTTTCAGCGGGCAGTGTATCTGGCTCCTTATGTGCCCGATTTTCGGAATAAGTTAGGTGTGGCGGCATTGTTGGTGGGTGATGTTAAGCAGGCATTCGATGCGTTTGCCAGTACCCTGCAGGAAAATCCGAACAATGTGCAGGCATATTCGAATTTGGGTTTTTTAAATTTGTCCAGAAGAGATGATCCCGAAACCGCACTCAGGTATTACAAAAAGGCGATCTCCCTTGATCCGGATGATGTACCTTTGCTTTTAAACCTGGCCGGTTTATATATTTATCAAAAAAAGTTCGATGAGGCACGGCAGGTGGTGAAGGATGTTTTAGTCAGGCATCCTGAACATGAACAGGCCCGGATGGTGTTGCAAGGAATCGAGCAGTGGAGCAGACAGCAATAAATGGTGCGTAAAAAGAAATCTTCTGTTCGGCGTTGGGTAATGCTTGTCCTCCTTGCGGTAGTCACAATAACTGCATGGAAGGGATATTCCCTCTACCACCGGATTTTTAGTCCGAATGTAGCCATCACCGAAGGCCAGAGCCCCCTTATTTACATACATACCGGAGCACAGTTTAGTGAGGTCAGGCAAATGCTGGTGGATGGCGGTTGGATAAAAGATGAAGCCTCATTTCTGTGGGTGGCGCGTTTGAAAAAATACGATCAGCTGGTGAAGCCCGGTCGTTATCGCCTTAAAAAGGGTATGAGCAATGAGGAACTTGTGAACATGCTTCGTAGCGGCAACCAGGAGCCTTTGAGGGTGAGCTTCAACAATATTCATACGCCCGAACAACTGGCCGGTATATTGGGGCATTCATTGGAGCCCGATTCCCTGGACTTTCTCAAAGGGTTGAAAGGCAATAAAGGGCTTGCTGGTAAAGGTATTCACTGGGGTCAAGCCTTTTTTACCTGCTTTCCAAATTCCTATGACTTTTATTGGACAACTGACGTGGAAAAGTTTTTGTCCATCATGCTTAAGCATTATCTTCAATTTTGGACGGATGAGCGTGTGAATAAGGCTGAGGCCATGGGTTTCTCTGTGAAAGAAGTAACCATACTGGCATCCATCGTGGAAATGGAATCCTGGAAGAGGGACGAGCAACCCACGGTGGCCGGGGTGTATATCAACCGGTTGAAAACAGGTATGCGGTTGCAGGCAGATCCTACCGTGATCTATGCCGTTGGGGATTTTTCCATTCGTCGGGTGAACAGCAACCACCTGGATATCGATTCCCCTTACAATACTTACAGGTATTCAGGACTTCCGCCAGGCCCCATATGCCTTCCTTCACAGGATGCGCTGAAAAGTGTGTTGAATTATAAGAAACACGACTATTACTATTTCTGTGCGAAAGAAGATCTTTCCGGGTATCATGTGTTTTCCAAAACCTACGATCAGCATTTGCAGAACAGGCGGAGGTACCAGCAGGCCCTTGATCGGATGAATATCCACTGAGTTTTTATAAGCTCGATTAATTCTGCGTTGCAGGGTTGGCTGGAGCCGTGGGGTTTTGTAAATTTGTTTTGTCCCTCCTCTGAAATCAGAATTTTCCGGATTGTGTTTGATATACGGACTGCCATATCGTTGATCAATCGAATTCCATGGCGTTTTCGCGCATGGGGGATTGCCCTGGCCTTTTGGCTGGGAGCGATTGATGCATCCATGGCCACCCACATCATAGGAGGTGAGATCTACTATGAATGTCAGGGCAACGATATCTACAAGATCTACCTGAAGGTCTACCGCGACTGTTACAATGGGGTCCCGTATTTTGACAACCCGGCTCTCCTGAATATTTTCGATGCGAACAACAACCTGATTAAAACGATCAACATGCCGCTGAATCAGGGGTCGGTACATCAATTGCAAACAGAAGTAAGCAATCCTTGCGTCAATCCACCAACCGCTGTGTGTGTCGAGGCTGCCGAATATGTGATTACGGAAACACTTCCTCCCATACCAGGTGGCTACCAGTTGGCCTACCAGCGTTGCTGTCGCAATCAGACCATTAGTAATCTGGTAGGACCCGGACAAACCGGAGCTACTTATTATACTGCCATTCTTGACACGGGTGTGGTTGTTTGTAATTCGGCACCTCATTTCAATGAATATCCACCTGTATTTGTTTGTAAAGACGAAGTGCTGGAGTTCGATCATTCAGCTACTGACCCTGACGGAGATTCGCTGGTGTATGAATTATGCATTCCTTACGATGGTGCGAGCTACACCGATCCGTTCGGGAATAACCCCATCAACCCGCCACCTTATAAGAATGTCACATTCAGTTCGCCCTATTCCCTTCAGGATCCGATGGGGGGTACACCTTTGACCATAGATCCCGTGACAGGATTTCTTACCGGTATCCCCGGCAAGCTGGGGCAGTTTGTGGTGGGGATCTGTGTAAAAGAGTACAGGGATGGTGTGTTGATAGGTATTAATAAGCGGGATTTTCAGTTCAATGTGATGTATTGCGAACCCAACGTGTCGGTCTCCATTCCTGAAAACGTAACGCAGTGCGGCGATCAACGGGTTTATTTCAACAATACAAGCAAAGGCGCCTTCAGTTATTTCTGGGATTTTGGAGATTTGACTTCCGACTCGGATACATCCGAAGATGTGTCTCCCCATTATGATTATCCTGGTCCCGGCGATTATCAGGTACAACTGATCGTTAACAAGGGCGAAACCTGCTCGGATACAGCCACGGCAACCATTTCTATTTTTCCGGCTGTGCATGCCAACTTCGGGTTTAACCTGCCGTGCCTCAGTTATGCATCCGTCTTCTCAGACTCATCCTGGATCTTCGGGAATGAGCCGATCCAGACATGGAGTTGGACTTTCGGTGACGGTACCACATCGGATCAGCCCGATCCTGTTCATACATATGAAAATGATGGAGTATACCCCGTTTTGCTGGAAGTGGTGTCAAAAGACGGTTGCCGGTCCTTGGTGCGAAAAACCATGTACGTTTATCCGGATCCCGATCCGGAATTTATGCCTTCGGTGGCAACCGGATGCATCCCCCTTTCGGTAGGGTTCTTGCCGACCGACTCACTTGATCCGTTAGCTAGCTATTATTGGGATTTCGGCGATGGTGAACAATCAACAGATAGGTTTCCATCACACGTGTATACCGATCCCGGATCTTATGATATCAGTCTGAAAATGGTCACCCGTCAGGGGTGTACGGATTCACTGAAGAAAAAGGCATTGTTGAAAATATACCCCGTGCCTGAAGCAAAGTATACGGTGGATACATACGAGCAGGATATCATGCATCCCGAATTTTCATTTACCGATCAATCGTTCAACGCCATTGAATGGTATTGGGCCTTCGGTGATGGGGATTCCTCTGAAGTGACCAACCCCATCCATGTTTACAATGATACCGGTTGGTTTGATGTGTCTCTGATGGTGGAAGATGCAAGGGGGTGTCGTGATACCACATGGGATAAGGTCTATATAGAACCGGTGGTGAGTTTTTATGTGCCGAATGTTTTTACGCCCAATGATGATGGTAAGAATGATGTGTTTCATGTTTACGGGGAATACATCAAAGAATTTCATATGCTGATTTTTGATCGCTGGGGCAATGTGATCTTTGAAACGAACAACATGAATCAGGGATGGGAAGCGGGAGAAGGTGTTCCTGAAGATGTATATGTATACAAGATCGATTACGTCGATGCCCTGGGAGTGCAAAAATACCGTGTAGGTTCTGTGACCCTCGTTCGTTAGCGCCTGGCTCGCTTTCTTGCCTGTGTTTTAGCGCTGATGGGTGGGTTGTACCGGGTGGGGGTCACTTGCAACATATCTGCCAGAATAGCAAGATCTGTTTTGGCATCCTCAAGGTTGTCAAGCCGCTTAATGGCAAGTTTTTTCGAATGGTTTTGGTTGAGCAGGGTGATGTCAAAGTATTCATCTCGGGTGATCAATTGTGACTGTCCCCGGCTGAAGGTGGATTGTGTGTCGGCGCCCTGGATGATAACGACAAAAGGATATTCCTCCAGGGACATCCAGTTCCCGAATTTAAGCCCCAACAATCCGGTGAATCGTCGATAGGCTTTGTTTTCAACGTTGATCTCTGTTCCTCCCCGAAGAAATACAACCACCAGCCTAACAGCAAGAAACTGATTCCTGCCATGTTTCCTGTTGCAAGACCAATCAAGCCACCTGCCAGAAATATGGATCCGCCGGTGCGTGCTGCGGTAGGGAGTACATAACCCGTGGAAAGATCCAGTGTTTTCTTCTTCTTCTCCAATGTTTGTTTATTTCTTGTGTTTCGTTTTTTCCTTCACGCGGTTGTAAATGGATTTCACCTGGAGGTCTCCATATCCGTAAATGGCTTCTTTGCTTTGAAACAGTCTGAATACAGATTCAAATCCCAGTTCGGGGTTGCGTTCAAGTATTTCAGTAATCACCTGTTCCGGGCGTCCGGGCTTCCCGTTTTGAGGTAAACGGGCAAGGTGGGCTTCAACGGCAGGTTCCAGGAACTGTAACTTGTTTCCCATTTGCTTTGCCAGTTTTTCCATTTGGTTCCGGTCTTCGGTCTGATAGGCGCCCCACAAATCAGCTAAGCCTTTTACGGTTTTCGAAGGAAGAGATATTCTTTCATTCAGCAGTACCGGCAAATGTTCCGGTACCACGCAAGAAAACTGATATGGATTCTGATGTTCGGGTCTCACCAGGAATACATGAGGTTCTGGTTTGATCTTGCACAGGAGTGAGCAGGCGAACCACATGTTGACCTGGCAGAACAGATCGTCTTCAAACCACATGTTTACTTCCACGCCGGGAGGAATGGTAGCAATTTTGAGCAACTCCGGCTTTGCGTTCCTTTCATATTCTTCCGGTGATACACTGTATTCTTCATGAAGAAAGGCGGCACGTGCTTTGAAGAAATCATCCAGGTCACCATCAGGTGTCGGCCCAACGACCAGGCATTCCCTCATCACGATGTAACGACCGACAATTTCGTCAGGGAAATATTCCTTTAGCACATCTCCGTTCAGGATATGGTATATGTTATCTGCAGAATCTTGCATGCTTTTTTCCAATAGCCGGAACATGTTGTCTCCGGTCAAAAATAGAACAATCCCCGAATGTGAATGTGTCTTTATCCATAAGTAAGGTCAAAAGGAAAAAAGAAAAGCCGCCATGCATGGCGGCTTTTTGTTGCCAGTCGGGGTGAGTGGATTCGAACCACCGACCACACGCCCCCCAGACGTGTACTCTAACCTGGCTGAGCTACACCCCGAATTTGTTGAATCTCTGGCAGTTTTTTACTGTTGGGGATTCCGGGGATGCAAAAATAGAAATATTTCCTTACCGATGGAATAAATATCCACGTTGAGGTATTGACAAAAAAGGAAAGAGCAACATGTTGTTTGTGCGGTGTCATTCGTTTTGCTGATAGATACGTCGGGTACATTCAAATATTCGTACCTTTAAACACCGGTTTCATTGGTTGCCTGAAACTTTTAGTATATGAGCTTTTCACTATCCTGTTTGATCGTAGAGGATGAGCCTTCGTCATCCGATACCCTCCAAGCCTACCTTGCGCTTGAATACCCCGAAATTACAAAGATTCAAACCGCCGCTTCCATTGAAGAAGCGCTTCAAAAGCAAGCGACGTATCATCCCAATTTGATTTTTCTAGATATAGAATTGCCCGATGGAACCGGGTTTGATTTTTTACGGAAAGTGAAAAGAAGGGATTTTGAAGTGGTTTTTATTACAGGCCACGACAATTACGCCATCCAGGCAATACGTTTTGCGGCCATCGATTATCTGTTGAAACCTATTCTGACGGAAGATCTGATCAATGCGATGGATTCGGTGTTCTCGGCGCTCGATAAGAAGGACCGCATGAATCGCCTTGAGCTTTTGTTGCAAAATCCCAATGAGAGCAGAAGGATCGCGCTTCCTCAAAAAAATGAATATATCCTCGTGGCCGTGTCAGACATCATGTACTGTGAGGCCGATGGTCCGTATACCCGCTTCATATTGAATGATGGCAAGATGCTGATGGTGTCCAAAGGCCTGAGGGAATATGACCCGCTCTTGTCTGAATCCAACTTTTTCAGGGTGCATAAGTCATACCTCGTTAACCGGAAATACATCAAAAAGGTGGTGCGCAGCGACGGGGGATACCTCGTGATGGAAAATGACAATCAGGTGCCTATTTCCAAATTGAAAAAGGATGAGGTGTTTGCAAGTTTGGGTTTATAGCCGGAGAATACCGGATATGCGTTGGGAAAATTCTGCAATCAGAATTCTTCTACCGCAATGACCTTGAACGGCAGTGTGAGAACATCCTTGTAGTCTTCCGCTGCCTCCAGCATGGCTTCATCATCTTCTTCGTAGTACCACTTCACCACTACATTTTTACCGTCTTTGTAAAGGTCTTCAAGGGGTCTGAAAATGTCCAGTATCATCTTAAATGAGTTGGAGTTGATGTACTCCAAACGTAGGTTCAGTGTAGTGGTATCTGCAGGACTGGTGGCATATTCCTTCAGCCATTTTACCAGTGGTGCAAAAAATTCATGAGCTGCTTCCGGTATGGACCTCCCGCTGATTTCCAGTATGCCCGCCTGGGCATTGAATAATACGGTCGGGCTGTTAACAGTTCCTTGAATTTGTAGTGTTTCCATAGTCAAATAATAAGTAAACCCGGAGGCAGGTCACCTGCGTCAACTCAAAGATATAAAAATACAAGACTAAATTGCGACATATGAAATTGTTAGCAAAGTTGAAAAGAATTGTGCCAGAAAGGAAAAGATGTATGTGAGTAGCAGCAGGAAGAAATCCATTCTGCCCATACTGAACATCTGACTGAATACCCGATACGTTCGCATCATAAATGCCAAAAACACCAGCGCGGAAGGCATAAACAGGGTAATTATCAACAGGGCATACACCCATCCGTGCATGGCTCCATGAATCAGTAAGGTTGCAGTTATGGCGATCAGAAGGGTGCTGCCAAAACATATCCAGGCAAAATACCTGAGCCTGATAGATGACAGTCTTGTCAATAATTTTTGCATGGATTCAGAAACCTATTGAGCGAATCAGGGTACAATCTGCTTCGGCGAAATAAATGAATTTTGCAGAGGCTTCAAAAGTCGGATGAAAATCAAAGGGCATATTCAGTTGATGTTGGGCTTGACCGATCTTGAGGAGATAGGGATGTTTCTAGGCGGGTTTGTCATCGTTGCGGTTGCTGCCCGTCAACTTTCGGCGTACTTCAAAAAAGTTCATCTTCCCGCCATAACGGGGTTGCTACTCGTAGGTCTGTTGTCCGGACCATTTGTATTTCGTCTTCTCTCCAGGGAATCGGTGAATAACCTCCACTTTTTGAATGATGTGGCCTTGGCATTCATTGCCTTTGCAGCGGGCTCCGAATTGTTCCTGAAAGAAATGAGGGGGCGTTTCAAAAGCATCAAATGGATGACTTTTGGTCAGTTGGTTGTGACCTTTGTTCTGGGAGCATTTGCGGTCATGTTACTTGCTTCGGAGATACCTTTCATGCAACCAATGCCGCTTCATGGACGCTTTGCCGTGGCCCTTTTATTCAGTACTATTTTTGTAGCCAGGTCTCCTGCTTCAGCCATTGCGGTGATTAATGAACTGCGGGCAAAAGGGCCGTTTACCAAAACGGTGATGGGGGTAACCGTGATCAAAGATGTGCTCGTTATTGTTCTGTTTGCGGTTTGCATGTCGTTGGCTGATGTGTTGCTAAACAACGGTACCTTCAGCTTAGGTTTCCTGGGAATACTTCTGGCCGAAATAGCAGGATCAATTTTGTTGGGTGTGTTATTGGGAAAGCTGGTAGAGTGGACACTGGCATTGAAGACGCATGCTTATGTGAAAACAACTATAATCCTGCTTTTGGGTTATGCGGTGTTCCCTGGGTCCGTATGGCTTAAACAATGGTCGGATATGAACTGGGGGGTGGAGTTTCACCTGGAGCCATTGTTGGCAGCGATTGTCGGTAGTTTCATGGTGAATAATTATTCCAGACACCGCCTGGAGTTTGTAAAGATTATTCAGGAAGTCGGACCGACCGTGTACGTGGTGTTCTTTACACTTACAGGAGCTTCCCTTTCTATTGATCTGTTATTGCAGGCCTGGTCGGTGGCCATTGTTTTGTTTGCAGTCAGGTTGGTGGCTCTTTTCCTGGGTGGTATGGTGGGTGGGTATTTCGGAGGAGATCCTGTCCGCCATAACTTGATTGCATGGATGCCTTATGTAACGCAAGCAGGTGTGGGACTCGGATTGGCGATGTTGGTGGCACAGGAGTACCCGGCATGGGGCGGTCAGTTTGCTACAGTCATTATAGCGGTCATTGTTCTGAATCAGGTTGCAGGACCTCCCTTGTTCAAGTGGGCCCTGGGTTATGTGGGAGAAGATCATTCCCGCGCGGATGTACAAACATTCGATGGTCATCGTGACTGTATCATTTTCGGCCTGGAGAATCAGTCTATTGCTCTTGCGCAACAGTTGGAGCAGAACGGATGGCAGGTGAAAATTGCTACACGACTTGAAGAATACAGCCATTTCGCCGGACAGCAAATACAAATTGTGGAACTGCCTGAGCTGTCTTATGAAGCCATGGAATCCATCGGGGCCGGTAAAGCGGAAGCCATCGTGTTGATGCTTTCTGATGCGGAGAACTACCAGATTTGCGAATTGGCTTATGAGCACTTCGGAACAAAGGATATGGTGGTGAGGCTTCACTCAAGACGCTATTTCGATCCGTTTCACAAACTGGGAGCGCTGATCGTTGAACCTTCTACAGCCATTGTGAGCCTGCTTGATCATTTCGTGCGTTCGCCGCATGCCACCTCCCTGTTGTTGGGAATGAACAAAAACCAGGATACGATTGAGCTGGAGATCCGGAATGAAGAATTACATGGCATGGCGTTAAGAAACCTTCGCCTGCCACCGGATGTGATTATCCTTTCCGTGGCACGCGCCGGCCAAATGTTGATCTCACATGGGTACACCCGTTTGAGAATGGGAGATATGGTTACACTGGTTGGAACAAAAAGCAGCCTTGATACCGTTCGTCTCCGCTTCGAAGGTGTGTGATCGCAGCGGTTGGCCATTCTTGTTAGTTTTGTGAAAAAAATGAACTATGCTCGGACTTAAACTTCCCACCGATCCGCGGTGGGCCAGAATTGCAGAGGAAAAAACAGAAGACGTACTTACTGATCATGCATTTTGTGAACAGAAAGCTGCATCCACTGCCATTTCCCTGATCGTGCAATACCCCGAATATTCCGAGCTGGTGCATGCCATGGCTGATCTTGCCCGTGAGGAGATGGAGCACTTCCAGCGAGTGCATGCCATTATTCGCGAGAGGGGATGGGTGCTCGGGAAGGAACGGAGGGATGCGTATGTGAATGAACTGGCAGGTTTTATCAGGAAGGGGGAAGGCAGGATGGTTGCCCTGATCGACCGCTTGCTGTTTGCCGCACTTATTGAGGCCCGTAGCTGCGAGCGTTTTAAACTCTTGTCGGAGGTACTCGAAGATGAAGAACTCAAAGCTTTTTACAGGGAATTGATGATCAGTGAGGCAGGGCATTATACGTTGTTTCTAGGGTTCGCTCGCAAATATGGTACCCCTGAAGGAATGGATGTGGATGCCAGGTGGCAGGAGTTTCTAAGCTTCGAAGCAGCGGTGATTGCCAGGTATGGTAAATCAGAACACATTCACGGCTAAGTATCGGGGCAAGCTACTTACATCGCACCGCTACAACCACTAGCCCTTGCTGCCTTCCGGCCCTGGGAGGGCGGAGCGTTAAAGAAAGATCCGGTGGATCTTTATAGCGACGAGCCGGCATGCAGGGTGGCCTCCCCCAGGGAAGAGCAAAAAAAAGGGGCAAGCTACTTACATCGCACCGCTACAACCACTAGCCCTTGCTGCCTTCCGGCCCTGGGAGGGTGGAGCGTTAAAGAAAGATCCGGTGGATCTTTATAGCGACGAGCCGGCATGCAGGGTGGCCTCCCCAGGGAAGAGCAAAAAAAAGGGGCAAGCTACTTACATCGCACCGCTACAACCACTAGCCCTTGCTGCCTTCCGGCCCTGGGGGAGTTAAGTGGGAGCTGGTCGTGCAAGACTTACCCCGCACAAAAGTATAAACAATTGGGAAATATTACGGCATTGTTAAAGGAATCTCCTGATGCTATGCAGTTGGTGGGTGTGTTGTTTGCTTGTAGAATGCACAATTCCCATGCTGTCCAGCTGATCAATACGCACCTCCCCTGAGGCATGAATGATGTGATCAGGATCGATCAGCATTCCCACATGGGTCACCCTTTCCTTGTCTTTCTTCGTGAAAAAAGCCAGGTCACCCGGTTGGGCATCGTTCGGTGATACGGCTTCTCCCTTGAGAGCCTGTTGGGAAGCATCCCGCGGTATTGGGATGCCATTCATCAGATATACCATTTGGGTAAAACCCGAACAATCGATACCCCACGGACTTCTACCTCCCCATAGGTACGGGGCAAACAGGTAGTCCCTGGCATCTGCGATTAACTGGGCTGAAGATGCATGTTGACATGGTTTGCAGGCAATGCCTTCAAAATGCCACACTTCATCTCCGATCTTCAACTTGTCGTGTTGGAAGTGTGGTAGGATAGAACCTTTGGGTATGGGGCGCTGGACGGCGTGATCAACCCTGGTCAGCACACCATCCGTGGAGGCAACAAAAACGGGCGGCTTCTGATTCAGTTCACTATAATCGCCTTCGCTCAGAAACAAAACCTGTTTCTGATCCACCCATCCTTCATAACTGTCCGGTTGTGTTTTGACCCGCACCCAGTTTTCGTGTTGCTCAGCAACCAGGAAGTGATGGCCGAACAGCAATTGAGAGACCATTTCCGATGTGTCTGCAGGCATGGCGCGGCATGGAACTGCGGCCAGTCTGCATATGCCATATCGGTTTTCGGTCTGTAAGGACATGATTACAGGTTTTCAATCACCATGGCGGAGGCGCCGCCGCCGCCGTTACAGATGCCTGCACCGCCGTATTTACCTCCCTGTTGTTTCAGTACATGCAGAAGGGTAACGATGATGCGGCTTCCAGAGCTGCCCAGTGGGTGTCCCAATGCAACTGCGCCGCCATTCACATTTACCTTGGTGGGGTCAAGTTTCAATTCGTTCATGTTGGCGATACCTACCACGGCAAATGCCTCGTTCAGTTCCCAAACATCCATGTCGGATACATTCAGCTTGGCTTTGGAGAGTGCTTTGGGGATGGCTTTGGCGGGTGCAGTGGTGAACCATTCGGGGGCCTGTGCCGCGTCGGCAAAAGAAACGATCCGGGCAAGGGGTTTCAGTCCTAGTTCTTTGGCTTTGTCGGCAGAAACAAGAACAAGGGCGGATGCTCCATCGTTCAGGGTGGAGGCGTTGGCTGCGGTAACACTGCCGCCTTCGGGTTGGAACACCGGTCTTAGCGTTGGGATCTTGTCCAGCTTCACGTTCTTGTATTCTTCATCTTCACCTACCACAATCGGGTCTCCTTTGCGCTGGGGAACGGAAACAGGGGATACTTCATCTTTGAAACGGCCGGCACTCCATGCATCGGTTGCGCGCTGGTAAGATTCAACGGTAAATGCGTCCTGCTGTTCCCTGGAAATCTTGCATTCCTTTGCGCACAACTCCGCTGCATTTCCCATGTGGTATTTGTTGTATACATCGGTCAGGCCGTCGAACACCAGGCCATCAACAAGTTTACCGTCACCAAGGCGGTAACCGTTTCTGGCGGAAGGCAGGTAGTAGGGAACATTGGACATGCTTTCCATTCCGCCTGCAACCACCACATCGTTGTCGCCAAGCATGATGCTTTGTGCAGCCAGCATGATGGCTTTCATTCCGGATGCACACACTTTGTTAACGGTTGTGCAGGGTACGTTGTGACTGAGTCCGGCAAAAATGGCCGCTTGCCGTGCAGGCGCCTGACCAAGTCCGGCCTGTAATACATTTCCCATGAAAACTTCCTGTACCTGGTCGGGTTTGATGCCTGCTTTTTCAATGGCAGATTTGATGGCGGCAGCGCCCAGTTGAGGTGCACTGAGGGATGACAGTGCGCCGTTGAAACTGCCCATCGGAGTTCGGGTTGCCGCTACGATATAAACTTCTTTCATCTGAATCGGGATTTGAAAATTGCTGCGGTGAAAATAATGATTTTATCCCAACCCCGGCGGGGCTTTCCTCGGTGAGCAAAAAGGGAGGAAATAGGTTAACATTAATTAACACCGTTACCTGCAGCTATGTGCCGGGGTTATGCGTCATATGGTTGAACATTAAAACTACGGTTATGAAAACGACGATCAAACGATTTATCATGATGGCTGCAATTATCGGATCCACACTGGCCGCGGGCACAGCCTGGGCGCAAGGGTGGAAAGGTGGCCAGGAAGATGCATCCTTCCAAAAGCAGGAAAATTCCGGTGGTTCCACCTTTGATGGATGGAAAGGTAACCAGGAAGACGCGGCCCTGACAGAGCAGGAAAAGAAAGACGGAATGAAAGGACAACCGGTGGGCGTGAATGGTTTTGTGCCTGCATCTTCTTCCGGAGTAACGGTGTATCCTACCGTGATGACAGATGCACTTTGGGTGAAGATGGAAGCAGCTGTGCCCGGTAACATACGGGTGGAGGTATATGATCTGCTGGGTAAGAAAGTATGGTCCGAAGTTCGGTACCAGGATGCCGGCAGTTTCAACGAGCCGTTTCATCCGGGCGCACTGACATGCGGTACCTACATTGTGCGTGTGGTCAAAGGTGGTGCGGCTTGGGTGACGAAGATACAGAGTGCTTGCTGATAACCTGGAGGTGAAAATGGCCGCCTCTTGAAATGTGCCATAATTTAGCCCGTGATCTTTCGTTTTATCTTAAGGAAGGGGTCGGATGGGCCGGCCCCTTCTTGTATATCCGGATGGGGCGGATGGACATGACTGGTTTAACGTAAATGTGACCCTCTTCTCGGACCAAGCTGTCCGCCCCGCCTTCCGGAATTGATAATTATCTTGCTCTCCTATTTGTTTATCCGTTCAATGTTTTTATTTTTGCCCCCTCATTCCGAAACCAATGTGTTCGGAACATGGCGAACTAGTAGCTCAGCCGGTAGAGCACATCCCTTTTAAGGATGGGGTCCTGGGTTCGAATCCCAGCTGGTTCACAAAACAGTTTGGAGCAAGTGCATACAGCAACAGATCACGCCGTATGTGTCTTGCTCCAAATTGTTTTTCCGTATGCAGCTGCTGTATGCTGCTAAGGTGTCTCCTGCGTTAACTTCCTTTAACAATATTCCTGACAAGCTTTCATCAGAAGTGGTATGGAATTGCGTTTGCATGGCATGAAGTGAAATCAAACCCATGTTTAACCATAACAGCGCAAACCATGATGATCAGAATTTTCAAGCCCGGAGACAGGGTGCAGCTTAAGTCAGGCGGCCCTGTTATGATTGTGCAACGATATGCCCGTGAGCATCACCCGCTCATCGGGTGGTATGAAGATGATCACGCGGTGGAGTGTTCCTGGTACGACAGGGACGGATACCACAAGGATGTGATTCATCAGAACCACCTGGTGAAAGTGGAGCAGACACATTCCTTTCATGCGGTCGGACAGAAACCGGCAGGCCAAGGAATGTTTCCTGCTAAAAGGTGAAGCGGGATTTGATTGGTTTTGTTGAAGCAGAAAAGGGAGCCACTAAGGCTCCCTTTTCTTATTTCTTGTTCTGAAGATATCAGATCTGCTCCGGCAACGTGTAGGTACGTCCTTTGTTCTGTTCTTTCAGCCATTGCAGGAGGGGAGCGAAGTATTCGAGCATCGGCTTGGCGCTCATCTCACTTCCCAGGTATTTCTGGATGTGTTCCCGCCAGTCCATGGTAGCACCGGTTTTCATCATCTCCTTCAGGAAGGCGCCCACTTCTTTGTTGCCAAAGTAATTGGTTGCATGCGGATCCTGATGCAGGATCTGTTTTGCGATGTGATCATGGAACTGGTACATCAGGATGTACGAAAGGGCATAATCATAGTACTGACCCGGGTCGTCGTTGATGTGTGTTTTGGAAGCCGCATCACAGTATTCCTCACCTCTGTCGGTGGGAGGAACGATGCCCTGGAATTGCTTCACATACGACCACCAGCGTGCATTAAACTGGTCTTTCGGCAGGTTGTCGGCGTACAGGTCATGTTCGAACATGGTCATGGTGCCGGCGCTGAAAGGAATGAACACCACGTTATCCAGCGCTTCTCTCAGCAGGATCTGGATGCTGTCGGTTTTTGCATTGGCATCCACCAGGCCGAAATTCACCAGGAACGGTTTCTGCATCGAAGCAAGTCCGAGCAAGCTGCCCATGGCTTCGTGGTAGGCCCGGTTCGCGCCGGCTCTGAGTAATAAGGGTACCTCAGGCGTACTGTAGGTTTTGTAGTAGTAGATGTGTCCCAACTCGTGAAGTACGGTTTCCCACCAATGTGCGTTGGCTTCCACGCTCATGAGTGAACGCAGGTCCTTGTCGAGATTAATGTGCCATGCAGAGGCGTGGTTGTTCTTTTTGTACGGCGTTCCTTCCGGCAGCGGGTACAGGCTCGACTTCTCCCAGAAGCTTTGCGGAAGCTGATCATACCCGAGGCTCATGTAGAATGATTCGCCCTGTTTTACGATCCATTCCGGTGTCTTGTCCTTGAGGGCCTTGTCAACATCCAGCCCTTCCACATGCACCAGGTCTCCCCAGGCCTGACCCCAGCGGTTGGGCAGCCAGTGAGCCGGAATCATGTCAGGAACCGGCTTGTTGAATTTGGCAGCCAGCTGGTAGCGTGCCCATGTGTGGAGTTCCCGGTACAGCGGCCATAGCTCACTGATCAGGCGGTGACATAGATCCGTCATTTCCTGTGAACTCATGCCGTATTCTGAAACCTGATAGGAGAAGAAGTCGGGATATTGCAGTTCCTGCACGCAGCGGTTGCGGAGGTTGCGGAGATTTTCCACACCATCTTTCAACCCTTTGCCTACTTCTTTGCTGGCATTCCATGCTTCCAGCAATTCCTTTTCGTTTTTGGAAGTCGACAGGATGTTGTCGATGTCATTTGTGCTTACTTCTTTCTTTCCGATGTGGAATGCAAAGCCGAACAGGTCTTTTACCTGCTTGGCGCTGGCGGCGATCTTTTCCTTTACAATGTCTGCGGCGGTTGCGGGAGAAGCAGCTGCCATAAAGAGGATGGCGTCGAATTGTCTTTTTTGGAGAGGTGTCAGTGAGTCTGCGTCAGCCAGGAACTTCTTGGCGGCTGCAATGTTTTCTTCGCTGCCGGTGAAGTCTGCGAAGGCAGTCTGTGCCGCTTCGTATTCTTTTTCGGCCACGGAGTCTCCGTCAACGATGTGTGTGTTCAACAACCACTCCTGCTCGGAGGATTTGGTGTAAACATCCTGGTAGGTTTTCTGGTACTCATCCAGAAACTGTTGTGCTTCTGCCTGTACCTTCGGGGTGGTTGCTTTCTCTGCTTCCTTGCTTTGCGGACCGCAGGCTGCCAGCATCAACATACCGGTCATCGCAGTCAAAACGATTCTATGGGTCATAACTATATTGATTTCAGGGAGGGGCGAAGGTAAGCAATTCGGAATGTAAAAGGCAAGCCCTTTGTGTGCTTGGCCGGGCTTTCAGCCTCAGATTTACAAAGTCAGCAGGGAATAGTGCGCTGTTGTGAAAAAGTCCCTGAGCCATGGCAAGTTCAATATAAATGGCAAACGACGCGGCTTTACCCCGAATTTGGTTTCATAATTCGGGTTGAAAAGAAAAAGGGTTTCCTGTTTCATTTTGTATCCGCAGGAGCGAACAATGCGTCTGTATTTGTTGATGGAGATACCGGTGTCGCGAATCTCCAGCAATTCGGTGATGCGTCCGGCGGGTTCTCCAGCCAATTTTGCCAGTGAAACAAAAATCGGGCGTGGCATCAGGTGCCAGTAGGGAAGCTTGCTGAACAGCTTGTTGCTGCATATTTGCTGGTGGCCGCCGAATGGCATGCGCCAGGGAGGAAACCCGTTGAAGATGACTCCGTCCGGCGCCATGAATTTTTTCAACTGGCCCAAAAACTTTTCCTGGTCGGGTATGTGTTCCAGTGTATCGCGCATGATCACGATATCAAAACGCGGCAGGTCGCTCGGCGCTACTTTGTAAATATCACACGTGATCAGGTGCAGGTTGTTCCGCTCCGGGTGATTCTCATAATATTTGGAGGCATTCTGAATCTTGCTTTCAGAAATGTCGATGCCATAGGTGGTGCAGCCGCGTTCGAGGAATGGCCCCAGGTTTCCGGCTTCTCCACAACCAATTTCCACCACGTTCATACCCGCTTTCACCGGCTTTACTTTTTCAATGAAAGGAATGACGAATTTCTCCGTGGTCCGGATTTGTTCCTGGAAGTAGCGTTGGCGATTGGTATGTCTGTCCTGCATCGCTTTGGAATGGAGCTGCCAAAGGTAGAAATTTCGGATTTACCTGGTCATGTGCACGATCTTTTCATGTATCCGTTGTTCCGTATCTTTCGACACCAGGAAATAGATCCCATCCGTTAAGCCGGCCATATGAAGCTTCCCCTTTCCTTGTTCCAGACGGATTGTGCCGATTTCTTTCCCTGTAACATCCAGCACGCGGATTTCTTGAGCCTGGCCACATCCGATGCATTCCACATTCACATCATCATGCATGGGATTGGGGTAAATCGTTAACCCCGTTAACGGCTTCTCCATGTTCTGTGTTGATGTGATGCAGGGATCAAAAACCAGGGATTTGATGCCGCTCCAGTTCGATGCGAAGGGCACGCCGAGGGTGCATATGTATGAGAGGTAGATGTGATGATCGTAAAGCGAGACACCCCATGTGCCGATGTTGTTATCCGCTCCTCCGTAGAAATTGCAGGAGTCGGGAGTTGTCGGGTCACTGATGTCCAACACCATCAGGTCGCTTTTTCCCGTGCTCAGGTAAAGTCGGTTGCAGGTTGTGTCCAGGGCAATCTCATTGGCATGGCTCGGACTGGTGAACCAATTGTTGTTCGGACAGTCGTAAGGGTTCCACCAACCTGCCAGTGTCATGATGGATGTATCCCGGATGTCGATCACTTCCAGGCCACAATAGTCCACCGTAACATACGCCAGCGTATCCCTGATCACGATGTTGTTATAGGCCCTCGGGCGATTGATCGGCGTGTACATGACCGGGTTGCAGTAGCGCCCGGTTTCTCTGGGGTGAAGAGGATCTGTGCAATTGATGATGCGCAGTCCGCCCGCGTCATAACACAAATACACGATGCTGTCTTGAACCACCATTCCTCTTGCGTTGTACAACGATGCCGTCGGGTTGTTCACCGGCCAGTTGATATCCGGAATGAATGTTGAAACAAGGCGGATGCTGTCTTTGTTCGTTACATCAAGCAGCACAAGCCCGTTGCCCATTGCACCCAGGTAGGCCATGTTGTCTTCTACTTTCACAATGCCGCTTCCGCCGGTACCGGTCGGGTGTTTCCATGTAGCCGTAACCACCGGTGATACCGGGTCGCTGACGTTTACAATGGCCATGCCGCTGGATTCATTGTTATTGAAATGTGTACCGGTGGCCAGGTAAATATAATCACCGTACTGGCTCAGGTTCATCACTTGCAACGAGTCGAGTTGTGCCAGCGGAATCGATGCCACTTGTGTCGGAAATGAGGGAGTACTCAGGTCGTAAACTGTTAAACCGGCCTCCTTGTTGGCTACGTATAGGTATGGTTTTCCGGATTGGTCGTGGGTCATGGTCAGGGTCAGACCCGAACATGCGGCTGGCATATCGGCTTCCCATTGCAGGTTCATGTCCGCACAGTTCTGTGCCGAAGCAGAAAGGCTTATTGCTCCCAAGACGGGTAAAAACAGGCATATGATCACGCGGTTCATCATCGGCTTTTGATCCACCGTGTGTATTGGGTGCTGTTTTCCACTCGGATCATGTACATGCCCGGGGCCAATGTTCCCGCTGGTAATTGCGTGTACTTTCCCGTGGTGGTTCCGGAGGCAACCACACGTCCCAATTCATCCAATACATAAAAGGTGGTATGTTCCAGCGGTGGGTTGAGGTACAATTGTGCCAGGGTATCGGCAGGGTTGGGCACCACGCGCATATCGGATGTTGCTGTCATCCGATCAATGCCGTTGTTGCACGTTGTGTTGGTGCGGATGAGGATTCGCGAAGTGTAGGGGGGCAGGGTGATTGTACCGCAAACCAGCTGGCTGTCGAGATCCAGATAAAGTACATTCCCGAGAACCACATCGGAGTCGTTATCGGTCGGGTTCATGATCAGCGTGTCCATCGCCTCGGGGAGTGTCCAGCTGACGAAGCTGCTGCGGGTATGTGTATCGTTACCGGTTGCTTGCCACGCGGGGAAACCGTAATCGGTGTTGGGTGTTTCCTGCGGTCGGTATGCATAGTGGGATGCGTTGTATGGCTGGAAGTACCGGTTGGAATCAAGCGGGCCTGTGTCCATGCTGTCGGTATAATCTACCTGGCGCAGGATGTAGGCATTCGGATCCCTGGCGAAGAAATCGTTACGGGATACGGTGATATTGCGCATGGGGATGCCGGTGATGGGGTTTCCGTTCAGGTCCAGGGCAAATCCGCTTCCGTAGACCACGTTGTCGGAAATGGTGTTGTACTGGTTTCCGCTGTTTTGGAAAATGCCTTTGGGTGTTTGATTGTAAATGGTGTTGGCGATGACGCTGCAATGGTTGGTGCGGAAGTCGAAGTAAATGCCCGGGGTGAGGAAGTCGGCCTGGTAGGTGCCTTCGGTATTGCCTTCGCTATTGCTCACGAAGTTGTTCCGGAAGATGTTGTATTGCGATCCCACACCAAATGTTTTCAATGCTGCCCCGTCATTGTTCAACAGCATGGCGTTGCGAACAACGTTGCGTTCCACCAGGTTGTATTTGCCATCAACCGATAAGCCGCAATAACCGGCACTGTCAACCAGGTTGTGGTGGATGTGACAGCTATCGGTAAACGATGCCAGCAGTGCCGATCCGTTGAATTCCTGGCCTACACCATGGTTCCGGAAGGGAGCGATGTTGTGGAATTCGTTGTGATGGATTTCAGCTCCCGTTGCCGTGTTGCGAAGATAGATGCCCAGTCCATCCACATGTGTGAATATGCAGTTGCTGATTTCAGCATGGGTACAGAATACATCCACACCGTACTCGTATTGCCCGTAAAACCGGCAGTCTGAAACATGGGTATGTGTGTTGTTGGAATCCAGGATGGCAACACCTGTACTTGTTTGCATATCAAACGCAATGCCTGCAATGGTGATGTGGTTTGTTCCTGTTCCCAGCTCAATGCCATAGGGTCGTACGGAGGCTTCGCATGTCATGCTGTTGGGATCACCGGTGGGAATACAGTACAACTTTTGTGAAGAGGAGATGTATGCCCATTCCTGCTGAACGGAGAGATACGAACTATCGCCGTACAGGAAGTATCCGTATTTCCGGGTGGCTTGCTGCAGGGTGGGTGTTTGAAATGCAATGTGGTTGCCCGAAGAAGATGCAACGGCTGTTTTTTCCCAGCACCACTGTTTGGTATGGATACACACCCATGATGCATCCAGTACCTGCGGCGGGATGGCTGCCAGGTCTGCATCTTCAAGGAAATATTTGGTGGCAGAATCCACCTGGAGGTAGCTGCCTGCATCCGGATAGCGTGCCAGGGTCTGTTCCTGCCGGTTGATGAAAAAACCAACCGGTGTGGAGTTGAAAGTTGCCATGTAGTTGCCGCCGGAAGCGGTCCATCCCGTAACCAGGTCGGCACCGCTTATGACGGGGTAATCGCCATTTCCGTATGAAGTGATCACCAGGTCGGTAGCATTCGTGACGGTCATTTGCTCCCGAAAAATATCCCCGCTTTTGAGGAAAATTGTATCGATGCCGGTGAAGTTGGTCAGTGGTGCAAAGCTGGCCCAAGGTGCGTTCTGACTTGTGCCCGGATTGTTGTTGTTGGCGTTGGGGTCGGTGTTGGATATGTAGCGATGTGTGGCGTAGGAGGGGAGGATGCATGCAAGCAGCAGGAGAATGGTAATCCGCAGGTGGTTTCTGTGTAGGATGATGTTCATTCTATGGTTGGGTTTTCAGCTTTTCCAATACCTGGTCGATGGTGTTGAACACCGGGTTCTTGGGGTCGAGTGCCGCGGCCAGGTACGTGCGGGCTTTGTTGAAGTAATCGATGGCCTTCTCGTTGTTCTCGTCAATGTAGATCTGGGCGGAGTAGTAATAGATTGTGCCCAGGGTGAGGCTGTCTGTTTCTTCTTTGATCATCCCCTCGTAATATCCTGCCAGGTCTTTCAATTGGTCAGTGCCGTGATATATGTCCATCAATGCCTGGTGTACGGAAGGGTTGGTTTTGCCAATCGTGTAGAGTTGTTCCCGCATGGCTTTGGCTTTTTTTGATTTACCTGCCACGATATAGGCGAACAACAATGCCTTTTGGGTATAAAAGTTCTCCGGTTCGATCTCGTCACTTTTTTCCAGGTATTCGATTTCGTGGGAATGGTCGTTCAGTTCGGAATACAGTTGTCCGATCATGCGTGCCGCATCTGCTTTTGGAGCGGGTTTTTCATATAGTTCCAAGGCTTTTTTTGCGTGGTCGATGGCTTGTTGGGTGCTATCCAGGTACATGTAGCCGTACGCAAGGTTGTATTGCGTTTCGGGTTTGTCGGGATTGAGTGCCAGTGCCTTTTTGAGGTCGGGGACAGCATTGTTGTATTCGGCACGCATCAGACGCACCATACCTGAGGCGAAGTAGCTGTTCTCTTCCGCACATCCGAGTTGGGCAGCGGCATCGCAATGCTTCATGATTTCCTGCTGGAGTTCTTCATCGGGCTTCAGCCATCTGCCTCCGTATTTGGTCAACACTTCATAATAGTAAGCGGCCAGGCCTTTGTGCAAACGACAGTTGGTGCTGTCGGTTTCCAGGAGCGCTCCGAAGATGGTTGGGGCATCGAACATGTGCATGGACGCGGAAATGCTTTGTCCACGGTAATCCATCACATCTTCGCTGGGCTCCAGGTCTTTCAGGGCAAACATCTGGTGCATGATGCTGGTGACGAAGTATTTCAACAGGAGTTCGTTCTTCACACAAACCACTTCCGCATTCTTGTTGCCAGGGTCGGTGTGCTGAAGGATGTTGTAAGCGCTTTCGTATTTCTTTACATCGATCAGTTTTTGAACCGCCTCCAGGCTGTCTGTTACATTTTGTGCGTAAGTGCCTGCGAAACTGAGCGTGCATGCGGTGATGAAGAGTAAGTGCCTGGTCATGCTTGGGGTTTAGAAAGTATAAATGTAAGTCTTTAGTCCTTAGTCGTAAGTCTTTAGAAATTAGATCTCAGACTTTCTTATGCTTTGAACCCATAGGTACGTAGACCATAAGGCTTTGTTAACGCTATCGTGCGTGGGCCTGGAATCCGGTGTTCTGCATCCTTGTATCATTAGAGGAAGAACAGTTGACCAGTCTTACCTATGTAAGGTACAGCATCTCTTTGGCTCCTTCCGTATTTGCAGATGCCATAACTTGAACCGGGGTGGGAATTGGCATACCCCTTATTACCGTCATGGCACTTTCAACCTGTGAGAAAGGTATATGATCTAGTGTCTAACATCTCATGTCTCATGTCTGGGATCCAGCCCCTATACCACGCCTTTACCCAGGTAGGCACGCAGTTTCGGTGGAATGTCTCTTTTGATGAGTAGTGACTTCAGTCGGTAGGATTCCTCCTGAGACACGGGTGCTTTGATAAACTGGATTTCTTTGCCTTCCTTGGCCACCACCGGTTCACCGTTCATATACAGGATCCGGTTTGAATACAGCGATGGAACACGACGTCCGGGGGTAACGATGCCCGTTAGGTTCAACGGATCGGCGGCGCTGATGGCTATGGCAACTTCACCTTCTGCTTGCCTGACTTTTCGCAACAGCGGGATGGCTTCCGGCAGCGCAAACTGCTCTCCCCACAATCCATTTACAAACCTCCCACCCCTGATTTCGCCGCGTGCTTCCATCGTGCGGAGCACCCGCACCATGTCCCGCCAGGGTGGCATACCGCTTTCGCGTTCCACCAATTTGCGGCACACCACACCGTATCTTTTCAGCAACACCCTCGCCATTTTTTCCTGCAGGTGCGATGCTTTTACCGGCTCCGGTTCGGATGCCAGCAATGACCACCGGCCCGCATGTTCCAAGGAGAAGGTCATCACCTTTTTACGGTTGCCCCTGCTGCGTGTGGCTTTGTCGGGTATCAGCAAAGCACGTATCCCTATGAAACTGTCGGATGTGATGAGGCCGGCGGCTACCAGTTCCTGCACCGCTTCCGTGGCTTCAGAAGGGAGGAGTCCTGCGCGTTCAGATAAACTGCCGAAGAAGTCGGCGCCTTTGTCTTGTAAGCATTGGAGGAACCTTTGTGCGTGGTTGGACAGCGTGATGTCTCCGCTGTTTCGCAAAGCTTTCCAGTAGCTGATTTCATTTCTCCCGACCAGGGTAATGGAAGTTGTTTTGATGGGACCCCGCAGGTTGTCGCCGTTGACTTTGATTTTGAACTTCCCCCAGGTTACCTGACCCGACATGCACAGCACATCCAGCCACAGGTAGTCGTAATCCTTCACACGCATCGGGAGTATATCGCCCTCCCAGGCGGCCGCCTGGGCTTCATAACCCTCCAGTTGCAACAAAGCATTTCGCAAAGCTTCCGGGCCTTCGGTGCGTTGTTCGGGCAGCATGCCTTGCCAGCGAAACAGGAAGCGCATGAACGCAGCGGCAGAAACCGGCTCGATCTCTTTCCTGAGTTTGGTGAGTGTGTACCTATGAATGCGGGCCAAGAGCCGCCGTTCACACCATTCGGTCTCTTCGGTGCCCGGAGTAAACTTCCCCCGGAAAACAAAGCCGTCGTTTTCCAGTGCAAGCAAGGCCAGGGATACCTGACTTTCTTCCAGGCCTAGCGGTACCGATAACTGGTCGGGCAGAATCGGTCCCATGATCTCCAGGCGTCCGCGTACGATTTCCGTCAGGGCATCTTTTCCGGATGTGGCCCACTCCCGGATCAGTACCTCGGGTGCTTTCACTTCCGGTTGTGGTTGCACGTCAGGGAAGCGTGTTTGCCATTCCGGCAGTCGCTCGGTAGCTATCCAGAGTGTTTCTTCTCCGGGTGCAAATGAGGTGGCACGACCTGCCTCCACCAGTGTTTGAA
Organism: Flavobacteriales bacterium; assembly: GCA_020635855.1. NCBI lineage: Bacteria > Pseudomonadati > Bacteroidota > Flavobacteriia > Flavobacteriales > Flavobacteriales bacterium. The sequence continues at coordinate 1,457,454 of JACJYZ010000002.1, forward strand.
AGTAAGGCTCCCAGTGGTTGTGCTTTCCTTCCGTTGCGGTGATGTAGCCAGCCAGGATAAGGGCATCATGCAGTTCTTCGGCTTGGGCTGCTTCCGGCCAGGCTTCCTTGCGAACATTGGCAATGGCCTCGGCATCCAGCGATCCCAACTCTTTGGCTTCCGCCGGATCTATCCACCGGCGCATGCGAATGGCATTGGTGCGTCTTTCTTCTGCCGGGGCATTGTCCAGAAAGGCGTAAGGTCTTGCGTTAAGGATTTCCTGTGAAATGGGGGAGGGTTCCCTCAGGTCGCAGGCGTGCATGGTGATCTCGTTCTTTTCGATGCGTTCCAGCAGGGTTTCCAGCGAATCGATGTCCATGGCCTCTGTGAGGCAGTCGTGAATGGTTTGCTTCACCAGCGGATGGTCGGGAATCTCGCGGTCGCCCTGGATGTTCTCCAGGCAGGCCAACTGATCAGGGAAGACCAGCGCCACCAGGTCTTCAGCCTGCATGCGTTGTATCTGTGGAGGAACCTTCCCTTTGGATGTTCTGCGAATCAGGGCGAGGGCACGGGAAGCATTCCACCGCCATCTTACTTCGAACATGGGCGCATCGAACATGGCCTGGATAAGGATCTCCCGCACCGTTTGTTTTTTCAGGTACTGGAACACCTCCTCCAGCGGAAAGCTATGGGTGGATCCCAGGGAGAGCACGATGGCGTCTTCGTTTGCCGCTGCCTGCAATTCGAAGTTGAATTTCCTGCAGAACCTTTTGCGGAGTGACAAGCCCCAGGCTTTGTTGTGGCGGCTGCCGAACGGACTGTGAATCACCAGGTGCATGTCGCCCGCCTCATCAAAGAATCGTTCCAGCACCAGGTTGTTGCAGGATGGGATGATGGTCAGCGCGGCCTTGGATGCGGCGATGTAACAGATGATCTGGTCGGCGGCCGAGGGCTCCAGGCCCACTTCTTCGGTCAGGTATTTCATGGCGGGTTGCTTCCATGCTTCGTTGGCCGTTGGATCGGTAAGTGCATCCGCCGGCGGGATGTCGTTCACATCGCCGACAAGCTCGGCCACTTTTTCACGGAGATCCGATACGGACCTGGAAAGTTCGGGTGTGCGACCGGCGGCTTCACCGAACCAGAAAGGGATGGTGGGCGGAAGGCCTTCCGCATCTTCAACAAATACGCGTCCGGTTTCGATCCGGAGCATGCGCCAGGTTTTGTTGCCGAGTTGGAAGATGTCGCCCGGCAGGCTTTCAACTGCGAAGTCTTCATTCAGTGTGCCCACAAAAGTGCTGCCCGGTTCTTCCAGCACGTCGAAATCAAAATGGTCGGGAATGGCGCCGCCGGAGATCATGGCGGTGAGCCGTGCGCCTTTGCGTGCTTTCACATCGCCGTTGATGCGATCGTGATGCACGTACGCGCCGCGGCGCCCTTTGCGTGTGGTGTAGCCCTCCGCCAGCATCTTCAGCATGGCGTCAAAGGTTTCCCGGGTGAGGTTGCGATAAGGGTAAGCGCCTTTGCACATCCCGTACAGTTCATCCTCGTGGAAATCCCTTCCGGCTACTTCGGCTACGATTTGCTGCGCCAGGATGTCCAGCGGCTCCTCGGGCATGATGATGGAGTCGAGTTCCTGTTTGCGAACCGCATCCAGGATGGCAGCGCATTCCACCAGTTCGTCGCGGGTAAGCGGAAACATCCGCCCTTTCGGTGTGCCGCCGACGGAGTGGCCCGACCTGCCCACGCGTTGCAGGAAGGCGGCGATGGAACGGGGTGAGCCGATCTGGCAAACGAGGTCAACCGAGCCGATGTCGATGCCCAGTTCAAGGGATGCGGTGGCTACGATGGCGCGCAGCTTTCCCGCTTTCAGTTTTTGTTCGGCTTCATGTCGGTGTTCTTTCGACATGCTGCCGTGGTGGGCGGTGATCTGATCGTTCCCGAGTCGTTCCGACAGGTTGTGCGTGAGTCGTTCCGCCAGCCTTCGCGTGTTTACGAAGATCAGGGTGGTGCGATGACTTTCAATCAGCCGCACGATTTCCTGGTACAGCTCATCCCAAACTTCGTTTGCCATGATGGCGCCCAACGGTGAGTTGGGTAAGGTGAGGGCCAGGTCGCGTGGTCGGGTGTGGCCGGTATCTATGATGTTAACATTTTTCCTGCTGCCACCTTTGAGGTAGTCGGCCACCCGTGAAATGGGTTTTTGTGTGGCCGACAGTCCGATGCGCTGCAAGGGTCTTTCGGTCAGTTTTTCCAGTCGCTCCAGCGAGAGTGACAGATGCGAACCGCGCTTGTCGCCCAGCATCGCATGAATCTCATCAATGATCACGGTTTCTACGGAAGAGAGCAAGCGTCGGCCGTTCTGGCTTGTCAACAACAAGTAGAGACTTTCCGGTGTGGTTACCATGATGTGAGGCGGGTGACGGAACATGGCAGCCCTTTCTGACTGCGTGGTGTCTCCGCTTCTCACACCCACCCGAATGTTGATGTCGGGGAGTTCTTTTTCTTTCAGTCCGCGCCGGATACCTTCCAAGGGTTGCTCCAGGTTCTTGCCGATGTCGTTGCCGAGGGCTTTGAGCGGAGATACGTACAATACCGTTGTTTCGGGCATCAGCGTGCCTTGAAGTCCGCGTTGCACCAACTCATTGATGGCTGAAAGAAATGCCGCCAGCGTTTTACCCGACCCGGTGGGAGCTGCGATCAGTGTATGATGTCCTTCCCGAATGGATGGCCAGGCCTGTGCCTGTACATCCGTCGGGTGGCCCAGGGTTCGGGTGAACCACTCGGTTACGACGGGGTGAAATGAGAGTGACTGCATCTAGCCTTAAAGGTAGCGAATTTTGAAAAGCGACAGGAGCCCATAATTTTGCAAGTATGATTACACATCAACAACCTGTGGCCATGATGGTGGCCGGACTGCCCGGCAGCGGAAAGTCGGCACTCGCGCGTCTTCTGGCCCTTTACTGTCAGGCTGAACATCTCAATACCGACCTGGTTAGGAATGAAGCCGGCATGCGGGGAAAGTATGATGCGGTCAGTGTGAAGCAGGTGTATGAACGCATGTTTGAAAGGGCGAAGGAGGTGTTGAATGCGGGCCGTCATGTGATCGTGGATGCCACCTTTGCAGATGAGGAACGCCGCGCCGATTTTGAACGGGTTGTGTCCGGTGCGCAGGTGTTTCGAATTTTGGTGGTGTGTGATGAGCAAGCAGCATTGGAAAGGGTACGTCAATCCCGACCCGACAGTGAAGCGGGGGAGGAAGTGTATCTGCAAATGAAAAAAACATACGCGCCCTTTCGGCAGGATGTGATGCAGGTGGATTCCACGGATGTTCCCGCTCAAGACCAGGTAGATGTTGTGCTTGCAAAACTATTGGAGAGCGGGTTTCCTGCGTCGGATGTGCGCACATCGGCCGATGTGATGGAGAAGGATCTTCACGGTGTGACGAATCGTTATGACACCCATATATCCACGGTGCTTATTGCGCCGCCGTTTGCTTACAAACTCAAGAAGCATGAGCGGTTTAATTTCCTGGATTTTTCACGACTGGCCGATCGCCGTCATTTCTGTGAAGAAGAAGTGCGATTGAACAGCCGCCTGGCACCGGACATGTACCTTGGCGTTGTGCCGGTGGAGAAGGATGAAGTGTTGTTGGATTATGCCGTGAAGATGAAAGCGCTGGATCCGGCTCTGCAGATGCATGTGATGTTGGAAAACGGACAGGTGACAGAGGCGCATGTGGAAGCCATTGCACGAAGGGTGGGTGTATTTCATGCGGGTGCAGAAAAAATATATGTCGGACAAGATGCCGGCGCATTGCTGAAACGCTTCATGAACATCCGTGATGCGTTGGATGCTGTGAAGAAAGATCTGCCCGCCCCGATGGTGAGGCGAGCAACAAAAGCAATGGAAGGTGTGGAGGTGTATCTTGGACAGGAAAAGAAATTCATAGAAAACAGGAGGCAGGCCGGTTGGGTGAGGGATGTGCATGGCGACCTGCATGCACGCAACATCTTCCTGTATGAAGACCCGGTTGTGTTTGATTGCATCGAATTCAACCCCGACTTCCGACGCATCGACCTGTTGAATGAGGTGGCCTTCTTTTGCATGGACATGGAAGCGGCGGACAAACCCGAACTGGCTTCTGCGTTCATGAAGGCCTACCTGCCGTGTGTGCCCGGTGTGGATGAAGGGGCGGACTCATTGTTTATATATTTTAAAGCCTATCGCGCCAATGTGCGGGCCAAGGTGAATTTCCTCCAGGCAGCACAGGGGAAGCCCGGTTCGGAAGCAGCATTGAAAGCTGGTGTTCATTATCTGGGGTGGATGTGTACCTATATGGAGCAAATAAGCAATCGTTCCCGGATGCTATCGTGATGTGCGGGTGCATGAATGCGGATCTTAATCTTACCTTCGTCCCGTTCCTGCGAACATGACTGAGACGAATTATCAAACGCTTCCGATTTGGTGCAGCTGATCATATTGATGACCTGGTGTGCATTGCTTTACCGGCCCGCACGCTACCTGTACGCCAGGTTCAGGGAGATGCCGCGTGTGGTCAGTTTGGTGGCGATGGGTTTCCTGGGCTTGTTGGTGTTGGTGTTTCACAATGTGATCACACGGGAAGGCTGGCCTTACAACCACGATTATCAGGCGATGCAGTTCAGAACCCTGGTCTATGCCTATCACTACGACCAGTTCGATTTTTTCCCGCTGTGGTCATCGGGGGAGGCGGGTGGCATGGGCAGTCCGCTGCCCTTGTTCTATCACAAACTGTTTTTCTGGGTGTCCGCATGTTTTTTTGAAGTATTGCACCACATGCAGGCATCCATCATCCTGGCGTGTGCCGTATTTGTTGCCGTTGGATGTGCGGGCGTGTTCAGATTTCTGCGCATCATGGGGCTTCGGATATGGCCTTCGGTGTTGATCGCATTCCTGCTTCCCCTGCAGCATTATGCATATACCGATTGGTTTGTGAGGGGAGCGGTGGCTGAATTCTCGGCCATGATGGTGATCCCATGGTTGTTTGTTTGGTGTGCACATTACCTCAAAACCGGGGTGTTCGGGTATTCCCTTGTTTGGGTCCTGCTGGCGGTTTACTTTGCGCATTCCATCATCGGTTACTATGCCGTATTGATTGTTTTGTGTGCGGTTGCCATCCGGTGGAATCATCATTTCGAATGGGCGGAGGTTTGGTCAACCATCAGAAGAAGTGTTATTGCCGGTGTTGTTTTTGCGGGTGTAATGAGCATTTACCTTATTCCCGCATACCTTGTTTCCGATTGGTACGATCCTTCCAAAATCAAAATGAACATTGTGGATTTTTTTAAGCCGTTGTGGTTGTACTTCTATGATGGCGATTATTCTTTCCATGATTCGCCAAATGGCTACACCGTTCAGGTGAGTGGCGTGGTTTGGATCAGCATCGGTGTGCTCACATTGTGGTGGATGATCCATAAGGCGGTGGTTCGGGAGCGGGTGTTGTTGCCAACGCCTGCAGCGCATCTGATCAGGCTGCACCTGATGGCAAGTATGTTGTTTTGTTTCCTGCTCCAATTGTCTTTGTCCATGCCATTTTACTTCTTCGTGCCCGGTGCCGACTTCATTCAGTTTCCCTGGCGTCTGTTGTCGTTCATTGAAGTGTCGCTGATACTTGTGATCGGACTCATGGTTCTTCGGGTATCACAGGCCTATGGGAAGAATGCAGCTTTGGGTATGACCCTGCTTATGTTTGTTTCCATGGCATATGCTTACCCCGGTCGCGCAAGGCCGCATGATTCATGGGGGTGGTATGAGAGCCGGTTTTTCGAAGACGGGGTCAACCGGGGCGTGTTCGGTGGAGGAGAATACATTCCTAATGTGGCTGATACCACGGCCGATGAAGGATACTACCGGCAGTTGGCGCAGAAAGGAATAGAGGTGTTATCCGGATCGGTTGTGACAGGTGAACGGGATGCCCTGGAAAATGCGGAGGCCCTCAGGCTTGTGTACCGGTTTGATGCGGAGCAGCCCGCCGAGGTGGCACTCCCGCTCAACTATTCAGGTCTCGAACGTATGGTTATAGAGAAAGACGATATCCGGTTGAAGCTGGTTTGCACCCGCACCCCGGATGACCCGAGGATGCGGATTCATATCCCCGCGGGCCGTTCCACGGTGGTTGTGTTTTTGCCTTCCTTTGCCAATATTTTCCGATGAACCAAGGGAAGAAGCAGGGTGGGTGAGGATATAATTCAGGAAGTTGTTTGGTAATGTTCAGATTATTTATGACATTTGCACTCCTTAAAAAGGTTAGCATTATGGCACGTGTTTGTGAAATCACCGGTAAAAAGGTCATCGTAGGAAACAAAGTTTCCCACTCGAATATCAAAACCAAACGTACATTCCAACCCAACCTTCAGGTGAAGAAGTTTTTTATTCCTGAAGAGGATAAGTGGATCACGCTGAAGGTTTCTACCAGCGGTCTCCGTACCATCAACAAAAAAGGCATTTACGCCTGTCTGAAGGAAGCCCGTGCAAAAGGGTTCACCCGTCAGTAACAGATTCAGCATACTATATTTCCAAGAGCCTGAGCATTCAGGCTCTTTTTTTTATCCGTTGTGTCACCTACAATTTGCGGATTGTTATCTTGTGGAAGTTGTGTTGCATGTGTGTGTCAAATAATCTTCAACCATGTCCATGTTTTCAGCTGTATTGATGATTTTTCTGGTGATGGACCCCTTCGGGAACATTCCGTTCTTTGTGGGTACGCTTCGCCATGTGGATCCGTCGCGTCACCGGAAAATCATTGTCAGGGAGTTGCTCATTGCATTGATGACACTCATGTTGTTCATGTTCGCCGGCAAGTACATCCTGCAGATGCTTCATATTTCAGAACCCTCGCTGACACTGGCCGGTGGGTTGATTCTATTGTTGATATCCATCAAGATGATTTTTCCGGGTTCGCAGGCGGATGGGAGGGAGACCATTGAAGGAGAGCCGTTCATTGTACCGCTGGCGATTCCCTATGTGGCGGGTCCTTCTGCCATGGCTACGGTGATGCTGATATTCAATCGTGAGCCCGGGCGGTGGATGGAATGGTTGCTGGCACTCGTGGTGGCATGGCTGCTGTGTAGCTGTTGCATCCTCGCATCGGGTGTGATCAGTCGCAAACTGGGAAACAAGGCCCTGGCTGCCGTTGAAAGGTTAATGGGGATGGTGCTTTCGGCGATGGCGGTTCAGATGATCATGACCGGTATCGCCCGGTTCATTCAGGCAATGCCTGCCTAGTATCCGTACTTGTCGCCCCAGCGTTTTCTGAGGAATTCACGCAGTTCGTTTTCCCTCGCGTTCTTGCCGGGATCATACATGCGTGTGCCTTCTATTTCATCGGGCAGGTATTCCTGGCGGGAGAAACTCCCGGGTTGATCGTGGCTGTATTCGTATTGTTTTCCGTAACCAAGGTCTTTCATCAATTGTGTCGGGGCGTTTCTAAGATGCAGCGGAACGGGAAGTGTACCGGTTTTTTTCACCAGTGCCATGGCCTCGTTGATGGCCTGGTAGGATGCGTTGCTTTTCGGGCTTGATGCCAGGTAGGTGGCGGTTTGAGAGAGGATGATCCGGCACTCGGGATACCCGATTGCATGCACGGCCTGGAAGCAGCTTTGCGCCATGACCAGGGCTGTAGGATTGGCGTTCCCGATGTCTTCAGATGCCAAAATCAGTAAACGACGTGCGATGAACAGCGGGTCTTCTCCGCCTTCAATCATCCTGGCCATCCAGTAAACCGCTGCGTTGGGGTCGCTGCCCCGGATGGATTTGATGAATGCCGAGATGATGTCGTAATGTGACTCACCGTTCTTGTCGTACCTGGCGAGGTTGCTCTGAATGACCTTGGTTACAAGTTCATCGGTGATGACGCCACCGTCCGGCGGCAGGGTTTCCGATACCATCTCCAGTGCGTTGAGTAACTTCCTGCCATCACCACCCGAAACCTGCAGCAATGCCCCGGTTTCCTTGAGTTCGATCTTGCGTTTGGATAAGTCCTCGTCTTCTGCAATGGCTTTGCGTAATAAACCTTCAAGATCTTCTTTACCGAGGCTGTTGAGGGTATACACCTGGCACCTTGAAAGCAGGGGAGAGATCACTTCAAAGGAAGGGTTTTCCGTGGTGGCCCCGATCAGCGTGACCAGGCCTTTTTCAACGGCGCCCAGCAACGAGTCTTGTTGCGCTTTGCTGAATCTGTGAATTTCATCGATGAACAATACAGGACGTGGAAGCCCCATCCTTACTTCTTGTTCCGCTTTGTCAATCACCGCCCGTACGTCTTTTACACCCGATGTAACCGCACTCAATGCATACATGGGCATTTCCAGTTGGTGTGCCAGCAATTCTGCGAGTGTGGTTTTGCCCACACCCGGAGGCCCCCACAGGATCATGGAGGGGATTTTGCCGGCTTCAAAAATCCGCCTGAGCGGGCCGTCCGCGCCTATCAGGTGAGACTGCCCGGTATAGGCGTCCAATGTCTTCGGTCGCATGCGTTCTGCCAGAGGGGCGTGGTTCGGATTCATCATGTGTCAAAGTTATTTGAAATCCTGGAAAGCACGACAGAAACCCCTTGTAAAGGAATGTTTAAATGCGAAGCAATAGCGTATGATCGAAACGGCTTTTTTAGTAAGTTTGGGAGCATTTTGTGTTCCAGTAACCATCATTCGAATGAAAAAAATTCTATACGCTTTTGCGTTTGCCATCATGGGTGTGACTGCCGTTGCGCAAACCCCAACCTTTGATCTTTCCGTTCAATCCGGTTGCCCTCCTTTGATGGTGAAAGCAACCAACACGTCCACACTGAAGCCGGGGATTCACTATCGGTGGTATTTCGGTGAAGGAAGTTATATCTGGTCCTACGATACGTCGGCGGTTCAACACCCGACCCACATATACAACACGGTTGGAAGTTACACGGTATACCTGGAGCAATTCGACGGCAGTTTCAATTACTTAGGAGGTACCAACAAGGTGGTGACCGTGCAGGGATCAACCGGTCAGTTCTTTATCAATCCTTCCGACAGCGCTTGTCCGGGCACTTCCGTTCAGTTCTATACTTACATGACCAATTCGTCACATTCCTGGGATTTCGGTGACGGCAATACAGGGTCCGGGTCATCTGCATTTCACACCTTCACTACACCGGGAGTATATCCGGTAACCCTATACCTGACCACACCGTGCGGACCTGATACCATCGTTAAAATGTTCAAGGTGTCAACCAAAGTGCAGGCCCAGGGTGGTTTCACACTTTCTTCACGGGATGTTTGCCTGGGAGAACCGGTCAGTTACAGCAGTTACTATACCAACCAGGCCACCCATTTTGATTTCGGAGATGGTGCAACAAGTTCCCAAACCTTCGGTAAGCACGTGTATGCCGCCCCCGGCCAATACTACATCAAGCAAGACGTGACCAATGCTTGCGGAAACTCAACCCAGGTGGTGGATAGTGTGACGGTTCATTCCAACCTGCCCGTCAATCCGAGTGTATATATGAATCCTTCGCGGGATACCATTTGTCCGGGAGATGAGATCAATGTATACGTGTCGGGAGACTTCAAACAACTCAGGTTCAATTTCGGCGACGGAACCATTGTAAACCTGGGTGAAGGTCAGAATTACGCTTACCATACCTATAATCAGTTGGGCGACTATCCCATTTCGGCGCAGGTGACCAACTACTGCGGAAACGACAGCCTGCTCAAAGATACGGTTCATGTTGTAGGGTCCCAGGGCTTTGATCCCAATGCGGTCATTCATCTTAATTCACATGATGTTTGTCCGGGAGCCAATGTTTCCATGTATCTCAGCAGCAACCAGTACTATCGGTCTTATGTGTGGACATATGGAGACGGAAGCAAAAAGGATTCATCCTCTTACTCCAGCACCAACCATGCATTCAAGTCGTTCGGACACTACCCGGTTGAGGTGAAAGTGTACAACGGTTGCGGTGAATCTCAGATCTACCAGGATTCCATTCATGTGGTGCCCAATGGCGGATTCCCCGATGGGGTCAATATCAACGGACCTAACATGGCCGTGTGTCCCCAGCAACCCATCAGCCTGGATGCTACCTATGGGTATAAGTTCTACGTGTGGAACATGGGAGACGGAAGTCCGAAAGATTCTACATCCGATGCGAGCAAAGATTATTTCTACAGCACACCCGGAAACTACCAGGTGGCTTGCACCATCTACAATTTCTGCGGTGAGGATTCAACGGTGAAGTTTGCAGTGTCGGTTGATGGCAATGCCGGATTCCCGTCCGACCCTTATTTCAAGTTGGATCAAAACCCGGGTGGTGCGGTGTGCCCCGGTCAGGAGGTATTCCTGAATGCTCCGACCGGATACGCCTCCTATGCGTGGGACTATGGTGACGGTTCTCCGGTTGATTCCACCTTTGATGCATCCCGCGGTCATGAATATCCGACCGAAGGGGAGTATACGGTCAATTGCCGCATTTATAATTATTGCGGAATAGATACTGTGTTGCAAGCAACAGTGAGTGTGCAGGATCATGTGCCGTTTCCAACGAATGATCCCAACTTCCGGATCAACACCAACACGAATGCCGTGTGTCCCGGACAACGGATGTCGTTCAACGGTCCTTCGGGTTACAAGTATTATGTATGGAACTATGGAGATGGCGTGGTTGATACCACCACCACGTACTGGCGGGATCACTTCTATACCACGCCCGGTACCTACGACCTGAAACTTACCATACAGAATTTCTGCGGAGATGACACCACCATTTCCACTACGGTGCAGGTGGAAACGAATTTAGGTTTTCCGATGTACGGATTCGGCCTGAGTGTATACACCAGTCCGGCTTGCCCCGGTCAGCGAGTGAGTTTGTGTGCCCCTTACGGCAACAAGGCGTATGTGTTTGATTTCGGCGATGGCTCTCCGGTGGATTCTACCGGCAATTCCTGTTCGGATCATCGCTATGGCGCACCCGGTACCTATGCCGTAAGCGCCCGCGTCTATAACTTCTGCGGGTATGATACGGTGATAACCTCCTCGGTGGAAATTGATGACCAACTTGAATTTACATCCAGTCTGAGCATCGATTTCGAACCCCAGCACAGTTGCCCCAATCATGAAATTCAGATGAGCGCATCCGGCGGGTATGAGAGCTACGTGTGGTATTTCGGCGACGGGGATACAGCCTATGGTGGTTCTTCCGCAGCACATAGGTATGAGAACCCCGGTGTGTACCAGGTGGCTGTTAAGATCACCAACTATTGCGGAGCGGATAGCACGATTGAGTCTTTTGTGACAGTGGATTCGCTGGCAACATTCTCCAGCAACATCAACATGAGCAGCTGGCCGGAAAGCAATTGTCCCGGCGACCTGGTTTCATTTGATGTTACGCGGGGTTTTGAAACCTATTTCTGGTCCTTCGGTGACGGAACTTTCGATACCACCAATACGGGTAGGATCGATCACGTATATTCCGCATTGGGTAATTATTCTGCTTCCGTGACCATTATGAACGGATGTGGCAATACCATTACCAAGAAGCGTTCCGTGTCTGTGGTGAACAATGCGGCAGTGCCGGAAATGGACCTGGAGGTAATCAGCTCTCCGCTTTGTCCCGGCGATAAAGTCATGCTCATTCCCGGCGGTGGAGATTCGGGTTATGACAACTTCAACTTCTACTGGAACTTCGGCGACGGAACCAGGGACACCACTTCCGGTGGAACGGAGCATATCTTTACCAACATCGGTTCATACAACGTAATGGTCACCGTTGAGAACGGATGCGGAAAACGTGCGTCTATCGGTCAGTCCGTGGAGGTCATTAACAATGCGCAACCGGTGCTTGACGGAGAGAAGTTCGGTGTGGCCGCGCAAAGCCAATACGCCGGATGTGCCGGTGATGCACTGTTGTTCTACTTCTTCGGGGAGTTCGATCAGAACAACTGGGATTTCGGTGACGGAGTCAGTGCGTCGGCTACGGAGAAATTGCTGCTTCCCAACGGCGCCTTCGCAACCATTGTGAAACATGCGTATCAGTCGACCGGTAACTACTGGGCCAAGCTTACCCTGACCAACAATTGCGGCAACTCGGTGACAGATTCTGTGCTGGTGCGTGTGGGTGGAAACCTGGTTGTGGACGGGAACATGTTGATTGAGCCTCCAATGGGCGGCAACAAGTATACCACTTGCTGGCCGGTGACCATGCTGGGTATCGGCGGATCCAAGTTCTTCTGGAGTTTCGGTGATGGCGATACGCTCACCAGCTATTCTCCTACGATTGAACATACCTACCTTACTCCGGGCAACTATGCGGTTACCCTCACCATTACCAATGCTTGCGGCAACAGCGCCACAGTGAACGGTGCCATTAATGTGAGCGGGGTAGGCGGGCCACAAATCAACGTGTCGGAACTTGATCCGGTTACCTGTAACGCTGGCAGCAACGGCAGTGCCGTCGCCACCATTAGTATCGGACAGGCACCTTACAAATACATATGGGATGACAACCTGCAGCAGACCGCGGATACGGCGGTTGGATTGACAGCAGGTACGTACCATGTGACGGTTACCGACGCCAACGGATGTACCTCGTCGCAAAGCGTAAGCGTAAACGAACCTCAGCCCATTCAGGTATCCACTTCCAAGGTGGATGCAACCTGCGGCACAACGGATGGCAACGCAAGTGCAGTGGCATCCAACGGCAATGCACCTTATTCGTATGTGTGGTCCAACGGTAAAACCACAACCATTGTGACCGGTCTGGGCAAAGGCATATATCATGTAACGGTAACCGATGGCATGGGATGTACCCAGTCCGGTGCAGTGAATATCAATGAAATCGGAGCACCCACGCTGCAGGCTGATTCGTTGAACGATGCCGGATGCTACGGTGCGGCCGACGGAAGTGTAAAGGTGGGGCTGTCGGGTGGAACCTCACCATTTGCATATACCTGGTCCAACGGTGTAACCACCCAGAAGGCAACCGGTCTTGCTGCAGGTTCCTATACGGTAACGGTGACCGATTCGGGCGGATGCAGTTCCGTGGCTTCTTTCAATGTATCCCAACCGTCCCAGATTAAGATTACAGTGTCAACAACCAAATCCAATTGCGGTACAGCAAACGGATCGGCTTCAGTGACGGTATCGGGTGGTACGAGCCCGTACACCTATGCCTGGTCTACAGGTGGCACCGGAACCAGTGCAAGCGGCCTGCCTGCAGGTACCTACGATGTGACCGTAAGCGATGGCGCCGGATGTAGCGAAGTGAAGGTGGTAACGGTCGAGAATACAGGGTCGCCCCAACTGGCCAACGTGGTACACAATACCACTTGTAACGGCACCAACGACGGAGCCATCGATCTTACTGTGACCGGCGGCACCACGCCATACATTTACACATGGTCCAACGGCGGATATACACAAGACATCAGCGGACTGCAACCGGGGGTGTATACCCTCATCCTGCAAGATGGTGCCGGTTGCCTTGTGGTGCGCAACTATACAGTATCGGAGCCGGATGAACTGACATCCACCATGGTCGCGTCCGGAACGGCATGTACCACCCAGGATGGTGCCGTGCAGGTGACCGCTGCCGGTGGCACCATTCCGTATTCCTATGTGTGGTCGGATGGCCAGACGAATGCCACAGCAACCGGACTGGCAACTGGTGATTTCCAGGTAACCGTAACCGATGCCAATGGCTGCTCGGTATTGGATACCGCAGCAGTGGATGTGGAAGTGCCCATGCAGGAGATCTGTATTGTAACGGTTGATTCCACCACGGAAAAGAACATCGTGGTGTGGGAGAAACAAACCGGGTTGGGCATTGCAAGCTTCAATGTGTATAAGGAAGATACAGTGCTGAATAAGTTTAACCTCATAGGGAATGTGCCGTTCACAGGTGCTTACAGTGAATTTGAAGATGTTACTTCAAATCCACGCGCGGTGGCGGCCAGGTACCGCATTACTGCGTTGGACTCATGCAGCAATGAGTCCGTAACGGGTACGATCCATAAAACCATGTGGCTACAGGCTGCACATGGCACAGGAGGTACAATCTCATTGATGTGGACGCCGTATGAAGGTGTGGTGGTACCGACCTATCGGGTATGGAGGGGCACCAATCAAAACCCGCTCAGTGTATTAACCACCGTTGCGGGTTCGGTAACGGGCTACAATGATCTGTCGCCGTCGGCCGGACTTGACAGCATCACGTATGTGGTGGAAGTGGTGCCTGCAACAGGTTGCGTGGCTACCTTCAAAACCAAGAACTACAATTCATCCAGGTCCAACAAAACGTCCATACCGCCGCCGCCGGATTCGGTGGATGCGGTGCCGAATGTGCGCGGACTCATCGAACGCTTCGAGTTGTTCCCGAACCCGAACCGGGGATCATTTACCTTCAACCTCGAACTCAGCAAGCATCAGCATGTGACGATGCAACTGGTGAATATGCACGGACAGGTGATCTGGACGGAAAAACTGGGGGATGTCTCGGGTGGACTCACTCGACAGGTCGAACTGGACCGGCATGTGCCCGGCATCTACTTCCTGCAACTTGTTTCGGATGAAGCCATCCTGACCAGGAAACTGGTGATCGAGTAATCCTGTTGCAAAATGCCAAAGAAAAGGCCTTGCTCATCAGAGCAGGGCCTTTTCTTTATTGGTTATAATAAAGTGATTTGCGTGTTAGGGCGTAGATCAGGGAGAGGTTGAAGTTCTCGATGTCGTCTTTGAGATTTCCCTGGCCCTGTTTCAGGTTGGGTCCGAAAAGCAGCTGCCAGTTTTTGGCAATATGGATGCCGATATCGGGGCGAAACATGATGACGCTTTCCTTGAAATCCGTCACCCAAGCTACATTGAGGCGGGCAGCAAAACCGGAATAGTACCCCGTGGTGAACATATAGGAAGCGGCAGGCCCAATGAAGAACCTGGGCTCCACACCACCCAATAAACCAGCGGACAGACGCTGGATATGAAAACGGCTTCGCTCGGGAATGAGCGGATTGATCTTGGGATTGGTGCCGGTTGCCAGCTGAAATTCAAACATGATGTGGCTGTAATAATGTGCACCCGCCATAAAGCTGAACCCGCTTGACCAGCTTTTCTTATGCTCGCGAAAGGCTTCATCCGATTGTGCATGACATGTGCCGATCACGGTTGATGTAACCGTAAGTCCGATGCATATTATTTTCGCCGGAAAGGATCCTGCCATGGCGCTTCAACTTATACCCTTTAACGTTAATTTTACAGAAAGATTCGGGTGTTTACCTAAATGGCAAGTAAAGAAACAGATTTTCCCCCGGTTGAAATGGCCGATGAAGACGGATTCCTTGCGTGGGGCGGGGATCTTGGTCGTGATCGTTTGCTTCAGGCATATCGTTCCGGAATTTTTCCCTGGTTCAACCCTGGTGAGCCCATACTCTGGTGGGCGCCAGATCCCAGGTTTGTGTTGTTTCCCGATGAATTGAAGGTTTCTGATAGCATGCGGCGTTTGTTGCAAAAGGCACCGTGGCGTGTTACATTGGATAACTGTTTTGCGGATGTGATCAGGGCTTGTAAAAAGGTAAAGCGAGCGGGGCAGAAGGGTACCTGGATCACGGATGAAATGGAGGCTGCTTATACCCAACTTCATCGTGAAGGATGGGCGCATTCGGTGGAAGTATGGGAAGAGGAGGAGCTGATCGGTGGTTTGTATGGTGTTTCACTGGGCAACATGTTTTTCGGCGAATCAATGTTCGCCCTCCGAAGCAATGCATCCAAATACGGATTCATTACCCTGGTGGCAGTGCTGAAGGAAAAAGGATTTACACTGATTGACTGCCAGGTGCCTACGGAACATCTCGCATCTCTTGGTGCGAGGCCCATTGCACGAAAGGAATTCATGGGCCTTTTGGAAAAAGGATTGAAAAAACCCACCTTGCACGGATCATGGAGTCAATGGATCTGAACCCCGCGGAATTTCTTTTTGTGTACATGACTTTTCCCAACCGGGAAGAGGCGGAGCGTGTCGGTACCATGCTGGTGGAAGAACACCTTGCTGCCTGTGTGAACATAACGGATGGCATGCAGTCCGTATACAGATGGCAGGGCAGGGTAGAGCGTGCATCCGAAACCGTTTGCATCGCCAAAACAAAGGTGGCATTGTTCGATGCGCTGGAGCGCAGGGTTCAGGCATTGCATCCTTATGAATGCCCGTGTATCGTGGCAATGCCGCTGGCTGCTGCCAGCCCGTCTTACCTGCAGTGGCTGGATGAGCAGGTAAAGGATGGCGAATGAGGCCGGGTGTCCGATATATGCTGTATTCCACGCTGGCATTTTCCATGATGCACATCTGCGTGAAGTCGCTCACGCACATTCCCGCCCATGAGATTATTCTTTTCCGTTCCGCCGTTACCCTCATCATCAGCTTTGCTTTTCTTCGGTATCACCGGCTGCCGGTTTTTGGTACCAACCGCAAGATATTGGTGTTGCGCGGTACTGTGGGTGTAATCGCCCTGACGCTTTTCTTCATCACCCTGCAAAGGATTCCGCTTGCCGCTGCCGTGACGCTGCAGCATCTGTCGCCCATCTTCACCGTGTTGTTCTCGATGTTGTTCTTATCTGAAAAGGTGAAGCCATCGCAGTGGTTGTTTTTCCTGGTTGCTTTTTCCGGGGTGTTGCTGATCAAAGGTTTTGACGAACGGATCGAACCTATCTTCATGCTGTTGGGTATCTTGTCGGCTGTGTTTTCAGGACTGGCATACGTTTGCATCCGCATCCTGAGGCACACCGATCATGCCTACAATGTGGTATTCTACTTTCCGCTGGTGGCCACGCCGGTGATGGGAATATGGTGTATGATCAACTGGGTGCAACCGATGGGGTATGAATGGGGACTGCTAATCCTGGCGGGTGTGTTCACGCAGGTGGGGCAGATCTTCATGACGCGATCGCTCCAGGCTGAAGAGGCCAGCAGCGTTGCCATCCTTAAATACCTGAGTCTGGTGTATGCACTCGGCTTCGGCTATTTTCTTTTTGATGAGACCTATCCCTGGATGTCGCTTGCCGGTATCGGGCTGATCTTCGCCGGGGTGGGATTGAATACTTTCCGGAGGAAAGTAAGTCTTTAGTCGTTTGCTTCTACTTGCTACTAAAGACTAACGACTATAAAGCTTTCACCTCTTCCACCAACCCTGCCAGTACCTTCTTGGCGTCGCCGAAAAGCATACCGGTTTTTTCGCGGTAGAACAGGTCGTTGTCGATCCCTGCATAACCCACGCTCATGCTGCGCTTGTTGATGATGACCTGCTTGGCATCTTCAACATTCAGGATGGGCATGCCGTAAATCGGACTTGAAGGATCTTCCTTCGCGGCAGGGTTTACCACGTCGTTGGCGCCTAATACGAGTACCACGTCGGTGGTGGAGAATTCGGGGTTGATGTCTTCCATTTCCACCAGCTTGCCATAGTCTACATTCGACTCGGCAAGGAGCACGTTCATGTGTCCGGGCATACGTCCGGCCACCGGGTGGATGGCATACTTTACTTCCACGCCCTTTGACTCGAGGAGTTCTTCCAGTTCGTGAACCACGTGCTGTGCCTGCGCTACGGCCAAACCGTAACCGGGCACGATCACGACCTTGGAGGCATAGTTGAGCAGCACGGCAACGTCGGAAATGGAAACTTCCCGGAAGCTTTTCTGTTGGCCGTCTCCACCGGCGGCTTTGACAGCACCGCCCGTGCCGAAGGCACCGAAGATTACATTGCTCAGTGAACGGTTCATGGCATTGCACATCACCACGGTGAGGATCGTACCTGCCGATCCCACCAGGATACCACCCGTGAGCATGGCCATGTTGTCATAAAGGAATCCGCCGAATGCTGCAGCCATACCTGTGAATGAGTTCAGGAGTGAAATCACCACCGGCATGTCGGCGCCACCGATCGGGATCACGAACAGGATGCCATAGAGGAGGGAGATGCCGGTAAGCGCATACACCCATGTTACCTTTTGTTCCGCCGGCATGTCGGAGATAAGAAGGAAAGCAATGCCTGCGGCGATAGCAATGATCAGAAGCGTATTCAATATGTTGTAGAAGGGGAGACGGATGTCTTTCTTCATGTTGCCATTCAGCTTGGCAAAAGCGACCATGGATCCGGAGAAGGACACGCTGCCGATCACAAGGCCACAGAAAATGGTGAGCAGCATCAATGTGTGCGGGGTCTCTGCGTGCAGGGCGTGCGGGAATTCGATCAGCCCGATGATGGCTGCACAAGCACCGCCCATTCCGTTGAAGAGGGATACCATTTGTGGCATGGCGGTCATGGCCACTTTCTTGGCGATGATCCATCCGATGACGGTGCCTACAATGATGCCGCCGAAGATCCAGGCCAGGTTGCCCAGGTGCTTGCCGTTTTCATCCTTGTAAAGAAAGATGGTGGCGAAGATGGCCAGCGTCATGCCCACCGCAGCCCACAGGTTTCCGGAGCGGGCGGTTTTTGGGCCACTCAGTTTCTTCAGTCCGATGATGTAGAGGACTGAAGCAATCAGGTAAGATATTTCCAAAAGGTAGGCACCCATGACTTAGTCTTTTTTTGCAGGTTTTTTCTTAAACATTTCCAGCATGCGGTCGGTGACCACAAAGCCTCCCACCACGTTCAGCGTTCCCAGTATCACGGCCAGGAAACCCAGGATGATGGCCAGCGTGGTGTCTGCTTTGCCCATGATGATGATGGCGCCGATGATCACAACCCCGTGAATGGCGTTGGCACCCGACATGAGCGGGGTATGCAGGACAGACGGTACGTTGGCGATCACTTCCACCCCAAGTAAGATGGAGAGGATGACCACATACACCATGTTCATGTGCTGGTAAAAGAATTCAAGGACTGCTTCCATGAGAATGAGAATATTAATTGTTTATGCGGTGGCTTGGGTTTGCACAACGGAGGGATGCACTTTGGCTCCCTTGTGGACAATGAGCGAACCTTTGTTGATCTCTTCTTCCATGTCCCACTTGAAACCCTCGTTGGAGGCCAGGTGCAACAGGAGCTCGCTGATGTTTTTGGCGTACAGCTCGCTGGCATTCAGCGGCAGGAGGCTCGGCAGGTTGGATTCGCCTATGATGATCACCCCTTCTTTTACAACGGTTTGATCCAGTTCACTCAGTTCACAATTGCCGCCTTGTTCAACAGCCATGTCAACGATCACCGAGCCGGCGCGCATGGATTTGACCATGTCGGCGGTGATCAACATCGGTGCTTTCTTGCCGGGGATCAATGCGGTGGTGATCACCACATCGGCATCTGCCACGTGTTTGGCAACCAATTCTTTTTGTTTCTGCAGAAATTCTTCAGATACACCCTTGACGTAACCGCCTTCCATTTTTACAGAGGCGTCCGCAGGTACTTCAATGAACTTGCCGCCGAGGGATTGCACCTGTTCTTTTGTTTCCGGCCGGATGTCCGATACTTCCACGATCGCACCGAGGCGTTTGGCGGTGGCAATGGCCTGAAGGCCCGCCACACCCGCACCCATGATGACCACTTTGGATGGTTTCAGGGTTCCGGCGGAAGTCATCAGCAGGGGAAATATTTTTCCAAGTGCATTGGCGGCCAGCAGTACGGTTTTGTAACCGGCCAGGTTGTTCTGTGAGCTGAGCGCATCCATCTTCTGAGCAAGAGATGTGCGCGGGATGGCATCCATGGAATAGGCGGAAATGCCCTGTTTGGCGCATGCCTCAACCAGATCCGGATGGGTGGCGGCAAACATGAAGGAGATAAGCACGGCATCTCTTTTCATCAGTGCCACTTCCTCCGGCAACGGGGCATTCACTTTCAGTACCACATCGGCATCAGCGTATACCTGTTGCTTCTCTGCCACGGTGGCGCCGGCTTCCGTATACTGTGTATCAGCTATGAAGGCTTTATCTCCTGCGCCTTTTTCAACCACTACCTGAAAGCCTTTCGAAATAAGAGACTTGATGATAGTGGGGGTGAGAGCGACGCGCTTTTCCCGCTCCTTTGTTTCTTTGGGTACACCTAATTTCACGATGGTAGAATTTGGTTGTGAATACCGGTTGTGGCAGCCAAAGTAAAAAAGATATTTGGATTATCGAAACCGTTGAACCGCCCTGTATTTGTCTGTTCTATGAAGTCAGGATCAAACGTATGTGACGGTGGTGTACCGATCTGCCATAATTTTGCACCTTTGTGAACCATGTGCTTGAAGTCGTCTGGCAAGTTGTGGCTTTGACATGGCATTCAAAATGAAGATCACATTTTTAGGAACAGGAACCTCGTCCGGCGTGCCCATGATCGCATGTGAATGTGACGTGTGTAAGTCGGAAGACAGCCGGGATAAAAGGCTGCGGACATCCGTGATGGTGGAAACCGGCGGTCAGACCCTGGTGATCGATTCAGGCCCGGATTTCCGTCAGCAGATGCTCGCCAGCCGGGTCATGAAACTCGATGCCTTGCTTTTCACCCATGAACACAAAGACCATGTGGCCGGGATGGATGATGTGCGTGCGTTCAATTTCCGTGCAAAAAAACCGCTGGATGTGTATGCTACCCAACATGTGTTCAAATGCCTCGAACGCGAGTTCCATTATGTGTTTCATGATGATGGTTACCCGGGCGTACCCAAGGTGAATGTAAACCTGATCGAACCAGGGACTCCCTTCGATATAAGCGGACTTGAAGTGATGCCGTTTCGCGTCTGGCATCACAAACTGCCGGTGACAGCTTTCCGGATCGGCGACTTCTCCTATGTGACCGATGCCAATGCCATGGACGATGAGGCCAAGGATGTGATTCGCAGATCCAGGGTAATGGTGATCAATGCCCTTAGAAAAGAAAAACATATTTCTCACTTTACCCTTGATGAAGCCATACAGCTGGCAAAGGAATTGGAAGTGGAACAAACCTTCCTCACCCACATCAGTCACCAGCTTGGAAAGCATGCGGAGGTGAGCGTTGAACTTCCCTCCAACGTGGCGCTCGCTTTTGATGGCCTGGAGGTAACCCTGACATAAGAACAAATATGCACGCCAATTCAGGTGTCTGCATGCCCCATGCAGGTGCCGCCGCTGACGATGCCTCCCAGGTCGGGTTTTCACTTGTGAATCCGATAGGGTGCAAGTTTGTTGTAAATCTTTTGTGTCCTTTCATTCATGCGGGTTGCGCGATCCGGAATTTTTTGAAATTGATTTGGTATTCTTATCCGGATTTTCGTACTTGCGCCCGTCTCTAATCCCTCTTGATTTCAACCAATGAAACAATGCTACCTTACTGTGGCGGCATGCCTGTTTGCATTTATAGGCAATGCCGCTAACGACGGTCCGCGTGACCAATCCCGATCCATGGATGTGCGATACGTCCGGGCCCAGCAGCATCAACCCAACGAAGCCATCCAGGCCAACCTGCGACAGGCAGATGTTTGGCAGTCTTTCCTTCAGAAACATGGTGCCTGGTATGTTGTGTATGATGAAAACAACCAGATGCCGCACCGCGCCTTCGGGCAACCCATACCTGTTCCGGTACCGGGTGATCCCCGTGAAAAGGCGATGTACTTCATCCAACATGAACTGCAGGGGTTTCACATTCCCGTGGCCGACCTGGAGTTCCTGGAGTTTCATTCATCAGGCAAATATCATTATGTGAACTTCCGGCAACGTTACAAGGGATTGCCTGTTCGCAACAGCCGCCTAACCTTGAAAATGACGCTGGACGGGCGTGTTGTGATGTTCGGACTGGATGTGTTCAATCATATCAGTATGCCCGTGGTGCCTTCCGTTTCCAAAGATGCCTCCATCAGCAGCGCCACCGAAGGTATACAGCGATCCATTGAAAGTACGGAAGTGTCACCTGATCTGGAGATCCTTCCTGTACCGGGTGATGGAAGTTACTCGTTTCATCTTGTTTACAACACAACGGTGCATGCCCGGAACGAGGATGACGCATCGGTGCCTGCCATTTATGACGTGTTGGTGGATGCGAATACAGGCAAGCTGTTGTCTCGCAAAGACCGCGTGCGCCAATACGCACATATGAACGACAAAGGCGACAACACCCCCTCGCCATACAGCACCGTTACCGTACAGGGTGAAGTGAGTGTGACAAGTCCGCACGATGCCGCCCAGATGTTGCCCATGCCATATGTAGAGATCGGTGGTGTGAATGCCGATGTGAACGGAGTGGCTACATTGCCTTCCGACCCCGCATCCGCTACGGTGAACCTGAAAGGGCCATATGCAGTGGTATATGTGGGTGCATCCGGTACCACCGGTTACTCTTACAATGCTACCGGTCTAACCACCGGCAGCAATACGGTGGACCTCACATCCAACATCATCACCGAGGCCATTTCCGGATACTATCATACCAACATCATTCACGACTACATGCGCACCAAGTTCACATCGTTCACCGATATGGATACCCAACTGCCGGTGAGGGTGCAGCGGACCGATGGTAACTGCAACGCGTTCTATGACGGTGCCAGTATTAACTTCTATGTGACCGGTAACAACTGCTACGCCCTGTCGATGCTGGGTGATGTGGTGTATCATGAATATGGTCACGGCATCAACGACAACTATTACCAGTCAAAAGGTTCGTTCTTCGCCAACGGTGCCATGAACGAAGGCTATGCTGACGTATGGGCCATCGGTGTGACCGAACTGCCTTATATTGGAAAAGGCACCTACCAGGATGATGCGGCGGCCTTGTTCCGCTGCTATGCCCCCGAATGCGAACCGAAGGTGTATCCCAAAGACCTCATCGGTGAAGTGCATGCCGACGGTGAGATCATTGCGGGCGCATGGTACGATGTGGCCCTCAATTTCGGATCGGTGCAGGATATGATGGACCTCTTCAGTGCTACCTTTAACGGACTGGCCACCGGTCCCGACGGAACAGAAGGAGATGTGTACACCGAGATACTGATCGATGCATTGCAAGAAGATGACGACAACGGAGATATCACAGACGGAACACCCCGCGCACTCGACATTGTGAATGCATTTGCACGGCACGGCATCACCCTGCTGTCGAACGCAACACTCTTGCATACAGACCTGACTTCGGCCACTCCAGCCACGCCCATCACCATTACAGCCGATATCACATTCACCTATGCATGGGCATTCCAGAATGCCTATTGCTGGTATACCGTGAATGAATCATCCACCCTGAAGTCGGTGGCGCTGACCAATTCGGGAGGCAGTACCTACACCGGACAAATTCCTGCACAACCTGATGGATCGCTGGTGCGCTATTATGTGGGACTGGAAGATATTTACAACAAGATCGCCGCGGTGCAACCCGTTGGTGCCGACAAAGCCGTGTTCCCGAACATCCCTTATTTCGTTACGGTAGGGTTTACCAAACAGCAGTATGAAGACTTCGATGACTTCTCCGGCAACTGGGTGGTGGGTGCCTCGGACGACAATGCCACAACCGGTCTCTGGACCATCGATATTCCCATTCCATCCTATGCAGACCTGGATGGCGACGGCAACCCAGACGTGGGCGACCCTGACGCTCTGGTACAGGTGGATGATGATTACACGCCCGCTTCCGGTGCTATTGCATGTGCCTTTACGGGCAATGCCAATTCATCTTCCGATGCAATCGGTACGAACGATGTGGACGGTGGCAAGACCTCCATCATATCTCCCGTATGGGACCTGACCGGTATGACCAACCCGCTGTTCACCTGGAGGCGCTGGTACGTGAACGGCCCCGTGGGTGGAGCTAACCCTGGAAACGACTGGTGGCAGGCATTCATCTCCACCGATGATGGCAACACATGGACCAAGATCGAAGAAACCAATGCACAGGATCGCAGCTGGAGAAGGTTCGCCTTCCGTGTGCGTGATTATGTGACACCTTCTGCACAGGTGAAGCTGAAGTTTGTGGCTTCCGATAGCTTGCATCCCAACCAGGGCCTGAACCTGGACGGTGGCAGCATTGTAGAAGCAGCGCTCGATGACATCGAACTCTGGGAGGCCGGTAACTACCCGCTCGGTAAAGAAGAACAGGAATTGATCCGCTATAAAGTGTTCCCGAATCCTGCCACCACGGAGGTAGGTGTCGACTTTGAGTTGCAGCGCCCTGAACCCGTGCGTGTGACCTTAATGAACAACCTCGGGCAGGAAGTATACAGCCACGACTTCGGATCCATGTCAACCGGCGCACACCATGTAACGGTTCCGACAGATGATTTGGCGCCCGGCATGTACATGCTCCTGTTCGAAGCCGGAAACATCCGGAAAGGCGAGAAGGTGACGTTGATGAAATAGGTGGTGTTTACTACAAATGTAAAAGCCCCTTGCTGTTAGCGAGGGGCTTTTTTGTTGGATGTGCAACGGTGACGGGGCGCGTGGCACGGACGAGGACGTCCGCGCCAGCGGGGGTGTATAGATATTCAACATGTCGAGTGCTGGTGCGGACGTCTTCGTCCGTGCCACGTCCGTTGATCTTTCCACGTCCGTGCCAGAAGTACACGACGGCCTAACTGCATCCGTCAAATAAAACCACATCAAGCAAGCCTTTCATGTTTGCATAATTTCGCGCGGAACTGAATACATAGTCTTCAGGTTTATCCACGATTAGGTCTTTCACGGGATTCATGTGAATATAGTTTAGCTTCTGTCGTATAAAAGGAATGGAGTATACGACTTTCGCATGGTTACCATCCTGCCAGACCTTCCATTTTTGGTTTTGTTTGAGATAAGGCCGATTGTCTTTAAGTAGTTCAAGCAGCCATGCACGACGGCTTTCAGGTTCATCCTTGATGGTTTGAATGATTTGTTTGCTGGAAAACGTTTTGAAATCGCGAAGTATTCCGGATAGCTTATGTTCCTCATCAGCCTGGCAGATCATGTGCAGATGACTTGGCATTATGCAATATGCATAGATGATCAGGCCTTTGTTTTTTTGGCAGTAGGCCAGGCAGTCGACTATGCGTTTTCTTTGAATCAGCCGGGAGAAAATGTCGATCCATCCTACAACTGTCATTGTTACGAAGTAGGCTTTATCCGGCTGATGTATCCTGTAATTACTGGACATGTAACAAAATTACAAGATGAAATACAGCTGGTGATCCAAAGAAGTGTCGAGACTTGCATGTGTATGTTTAGGAAAGCGATTGGTTGAAAAGAAATGTGGGCACGGACGAGGACGTCCGCGCCAGCGGCGGAGGAATGTGTTTGGCGAATGCTGTGCCTTTGTCGGTCTAATTCATAGCTTTGAGCCATGAAATGAAAAGGTGCGTTCCTGTATACAGGTTTATGGGTTAATTAATAATGTTTGTCATGACAATGCCAGAAGAACTTGAAGATTTTATTCGGGATCAATGGAATATTTTGGTTGATCTTCATATATGTATTGAAAACCTGAAGAGGCTTTATGAAACTAAATATGAATTTGAAGATCAATTCAAAACACATGGTTTTTTTGGACATCATGTTTATCAATTAGCATTTATTGCTGTTGTTCAACTATCCAAACTTCTGAATAACTCGTCCAATGAAAAGCGCAGTTTTACTAAACTCTGTAACAAATTGGAAAACTCGTGTTTTGGT
Source organism: Flavobacteriales bacterium (assembly GCA_020635855.1). NCBI lineage: Bacteria > Pseudomonadati > Bacteroidota > Flavobacteriia > Flavobacteriales > Flavobacteriales bacterium. The sequence continues at coordinate 1,483,009 of JACJYZ010000002.1, forward strand.
GAGGACTTAAGAGATTCCACAAAACCCGTTCGGGAATTTGTTAAGGAGAAGATTCAGGAAAATGAAGATGCTATTAGTAGAATTATTACCGCCAGAAATAAAGTCTTCGCTCATAAAGACCCCAATAGCGGGGTTGTGATCCCGAATCTTGCTGAGATTGAAGACATGGTTAATTTGTCCGCAGAGCTTTTTAAAAGCTTATGTGGTCACCTGTCTTCAATGGAGTATTGTTTTGAGGTAAAGGATGGCTGGGGTATCGACTATGTCATGTTGCACATGTCCCGATCCTTTGAATATGATCAAGAGGAGCTTAAGCGTAAGTTAGATGAGTTAACATAGCCCGGACGAGGATATTCGCGCCTACATGGTTGAAACAATCCATAGCATCAAACATTTGATCATCTTCCTTCTTTTACTGGCCGCCTGCGGCCCGGGTGAAAAGCCCTTTGATAAAAAGCAGTGGGCGGACCAGGAGCCGGGAACTTATCGTTACCGCGAAAGCATGGTGGGCGACCTCATGCAAAGCCATCTGCACAAGGGAATGAAGGTGAACTGAAGACTCCCCTTAATTCGTAGCAGTTAAAACTAACGATTTCCAATCAGATTGTTGATCGGGCAGGAACGTCGAAGAGGCGTAGCCTCGAAGACGTTCCTGGGCAAAAGCCACTGGCGTCTTATATCCCAATGATGAGTGCGGACGCTCATTGTTGTAGATCCACATCCATGCGTGGGACAACAGCTGTGCATCTTTCAGTCGGGTGAACGAAAAAGCATCCAATACTTCTTCCCGGTAGGTTTTATTGAACCGCTCCACATATCCGTTCTGATGGGGCTTTCCCTTCTCTATAAACTTCATCTGGATACCTCTTCTCTCAGCCCATTCCTCCATGGCCTGGGCAATGAACTCCGGACCGTTGTCTACCCTAATGCGTTCAGGTTTTCCCCGCCAGGCGATCAATTGATCCAATTGGCGGATCACCCGCTTGCTGGTCAGACTGGTGTCAATGGTGATATTGAGCACCTCTCTGTTGTAATCATCAATGATGTTAAAGGAGCGAAACTTGATGCCATTGTACAATCCGTCATGCATGAAGTCCATGCTCCAGGTTACATTCGAATACAGTGGCTGAAGCAGCGGTTCTTTCACCCGCAGTGGAAGTCTCTTCTTTGTTTTGCGGCGCAGGTTCAATCCCATCTCTGTATAGATGCGGTATACCCGTTTATGATTCCATATGTAGTTCATGTTGCGTAAGCGGTGGTGCATCATCCAGAAGCCCCAGCGGCTATGCAGCTCGGCCAGTTCCGCCAACCGGTCACGGATCATCTGATCGTCCTTGGGTTTGGGGTGGTAGTAATACACCGACTGTTGGATGGTAAACAACACACAGGCCTGCCGGATGCTGATCTTATGTTGATGATTTGCATAACCGATCAGCTCGCGCTTCTCGGCAGGCCCTAGAGCTTTTTTTCAATCACATCTTTCAGTACGGTGATGTGCAGGGTCTGCTCCGCTACGATCTTCTTGTATTGGGCCAGTTCGCTCTCCAGTTCTTTCAACCGTTTGAGTTGGTTGACTTCAAGCCCGGAGTACTTGCTCTTCCACTGGTAAAACGTGGGCTGACTGATGCCGTGTTCCCGGCAGATGTCGTTGACACTTTTGCCCGATTGCTGCTCCTTGAGAATGCTTACAATCTGGCTCTCGGTGAATTTGCTCTTCTTCATTTTGTTCCCTGTTAAAGTTAGCGACTAATTTCTATTTTTATTCGCTACGTTTTTTAGGGAAGTCTTCAGAACGAAGTGTTGGGCCTCCTGGGCGAACCCGACTGTTACGGACCCGACGAGCCCAATACCTTCTGGTATGGTGTGATGATGAAGTTCAATTGGGACGATTACCCGGTAGAAACCAAAACGCTGGCATTTCAGTACGGGCCTGATTCAACGATCACCGGCTTCTGGCTCAACCATTGGGAGAAGTAAATGATAAGGTCAGTGACGAACCATTTTCAAATCGTCACATTCCCTCATTTTCAAATCACCCCACCCAATGAACTTGCCCCTTGTTGATAGCACCCAGTGCTTTTCCTTTCAGTTCCTGTTGCAGGAACGGTGAGTTTTTGGATCGCGATGCCAGTTGCTTCTCTTCCACCTGCCAGAGGTGGTTGGGGTTGAAGAGCGTAAGGTTGGCCTGCTGTCCTTCGTCTACCACCGGTTGTGCCAGGCCGAGGATGCGGCGCGGGTTGGCGGAGAGGGCCTTGATGACCGTTGCCAGGTCTGCTGTTTTTTCAAGAGCGGTCCATGCGGCGGCGAATGCGGTTTCAAAACCTACGGCGCCGAAAGCGGCAAGGTCGAATTCTTTTCTCTTTTCATCCTGGTCTTCCGGCCAGTGGTCGGAGCAGATCACGTCGATGATGCCTTGTGCTACAGCTTTCCGCATCGCGTCTCTATCGGATTTGGAACGGAAAGGAGGGATGACTTTGGCGTTGCTGTCAAAGTCAGACAGTGCATCTTCTGTCAGCAGCAGGTGATGGGCTGCTACGCCAGCGGTTACCTGGGTACCTTTCTGGCGTGCGTTTTTTACCAGTTCCGAAGCAGACTTGGCGGATAGGGTGGAGAAGTGAATGCGTGAGCCCGTGTACTGTGCCAGGTAGATGTCGCGGTTCACCATCAGTTCTTCAGAGAGTACGGGGATGGTTGCCATACCCAGGGAGGTGGCCACCGGGCCTTCGTGGGCGATGCCTTTGCCGGCGATGTTCTTTTCAAAGGGAAAGCTGAGGATCAGGCCTCCGAAATCTTTTGAGTACTGAAGTGCCAGGCGTTGCAGGTTTCCATTGCTCACGGGGTGTTTGCCGTCCGTGAACCCAACCGCACCGGCTTGCTTCATGTCGTGCATCTCGGTAAGGTTTTCGCCTTTCAATCCTTCCGAAACAGCGCCGTACGGGTGTACATCCACCAGGTAGGATTTACATTGGTTGATGACGTATTCGATATCTGATTTTGAGTCTCTCGGCGGATGGGTGTCGGGCAGCAGGGCGATGCCGGTGAAGCCGCCGCGCATTGCAGCGTTGCAGGCAGATGCCAGGTTCTCTTTGTATTCGTGGCCCGGGTCGGGAACAAAGGCCTGCATGTCAAACCACCCCGGAGACACGTGCAGGTTGTCGGCTTCCAGCTTTTCAGCACCGCGTGGGTTCAGGTTGGTGCCGATGCGCGTGATCTTTCCGCTTTCAATCAGAATGTCTCTTTTCTTGTTGTGATGGGGTGAGTCAGGGTCGATAATCCTGGCAGACTTGATCCAGATTTTCATAGGTGATCGTGTCTTTTGTTCTATTTCAAAATTCTTATCAATACCGTTTCAACGCCGAGCATCAGCAGGGCAAGCAGGATGCAGATTCGCCAGAGGGGGATGCCTTTTTCCTGTTGCATCACAGCCATGGCCAGTTCCTTCATGCTTCCGTCCATGATGGAGGCATGCTTCAGGCCGGCATCCGCCAGTTCTGTTTTCAGATCGTCTTTGTTAAAGCAGGCAGTTTCCGATTCGTTCCTGGGGTAGTTGAATGCCAGTCCGCGTATGTCCAGCTTATCCAGTTTCAATGTGAACAGTCCGGCTTCGGTGATCTGGTCATGGGTTTGTACCATGGTTTTCAACCCCATCCTTTTTTGCTCAGGGATGAATGCGCCTTCCTTGTTCACCCTTTGGATGGAGAAGAGGTCTTCCTTGTCGGCAGTGATTTGGTTCACCATGAAGGCTTCTTCCTGACCGATGGTGTAAAAGAGAGGTTCGTTGATGTGACTATTCAGTACTGCCTGGTACAACGTTAGTGCATTCATGCCGTGGGCTCCGAAGGAAATGAACCGGTTGTCGTCGCTGGGTATGGCGCAGGCGTATACGCTACCTTTGTTGGCGTTGAAGCGGCTGATGAAAGCATGACCGTCCTGTAATGTCATGAGTTTCTCTTCCTGGCTATTCTGCGGCGATAAGATCTGGAAATGTTGTTTGGTCATCGGGAAATCCATGTTCTCGGGGATCTTCTCAAAGACAGATTGGTACAGCGGGTTGTTCCGGGCGAAGGAGGCCACGCGGTTGTCGGTGGTGTCAAGTGCTCCGTACTGGCCTGCATGCAGGGATGCGAGGAATTCGTTGGTGGATGTCATGTCACCTTGTGAAGGAGGGAAGATAAAGATCGATCCACCGTCTTTTACAAATTGTACCAGCTCGCTTGCAAGTCCGGATGAGATCTCTTTCAAGCCATCCAGGATGATCATGTACTGATTGCCGATCACTGAATAGTCGAGTTCGTGCACATTGGCGGGGGTGTAGGAGATGTATTCATCGTCGGCAAACAGGGAATTCACCGACCTGCTTTCGGTTTCTTCGTAAATGCCCAGCAGGTTGATGTGTTTCTCGATGTTATAGGAGAAGTAGAAGTCGTCATCGTACACCAGGGGGTAGTCGGTGAGTGAGAGTTTGCCATACTGGATGCCTTCGCGATCGGCAGTGAAATTCATCTGTACCTCCACATCCTCATTGGCATTCGCATTGATGCTGGCAATGGCCTTTTGCTCATTGTTCAGGATCAGCTTCAAGGGGACATTCTCATAGGGCGCATCAGCATTGTTTCTGATGCGTACGGTCAGCACTTCGGGTTTTCCCGCCATGCGCACCGGGTTTTCAAACCAAACGGAGTCGATGTAAATGTTGTTGGTGGTCTGACTTTGCAGTGCCACCAGTTGCAGTGTAACGGACGTGTCTTGTTGCAGTGCTTTCAGATCGGTGTTGCTCTTCTGGAAATCGGAGATCAGGTAGGCGATCTTTTCACCTTGCTGGTCTTTGAGTACTTCTTTCTGGCGGGTGTATACTTCGCTGAGTTTTCTGGATGCAGGAGATAGTTTGATGTCGTTCAGGTTGTCCAGCCACTCTTCCCGGGTATACATGCGCTGATGCCTTCCGTCGAAATCATTGGTCACCAGTTGGAAAGCATCCGTGGGTTCATAAGCGGATGCAATCTCTCGGGCCTTGGCTTTGGCTTGCTCCAGAAGACGGCCGTTGCTGTTCACCGCATCCATGCTGAAGCTGTTGTCTACATAAATGCTGATGGCCTTGCTGCCCAGGTCCACTTTCTTTTCTTTGGAAGCGATATAAGGTTGGGCAAAGGCAAGAATAAGGAAGGTCAGGGCCAGCAGACGACTTGCAAGTACAAGCAGGTGCTTCAGGCGCGACTGGGCCCGGGTTTGCTGCTGGATATCTTGTAGGAAGCGTACCTGGGTGAACAGGACTTTCTTAAAACGCTGGAAGTTGAATAGGTGAATGATGATGGGAATCGCCAGGGCGAAGAGCGCATAGAGCAGACCGGGATTCAGAAATTTCATCAAAGCCCAAAGATAGGAAATTTTTCATCCGGTGTGTGGCCTTCTTTTCCACGCCTCCGCCTTTTATATGCCTTGGACGTTTTCACGATCTTTTATGCAACGCCTGCTGCCTCTCCCTTGTTGCGGGAAAAACGGCTGGCAACCACCAGGTCTTTTTGCCCGGGTGTGTGCTTGTAAAATCCTTCCCCTGATTTCACACCCAGGTGTCCGGCAGTTACCATGTTCACCAGGAGGGGGCAGGGGGCATACTTGGGGTTCCCGAACCCGTCGTGCAAAACACGGAGGATGGAAAGGCATACGTCCAGTCCGATGAAGTCGGCCAGTTGGAGCGGTCCCATCGGGTGAGCCATGCCGAGCTTCATCACCGTGTCGATTTCTTCCACACCCGCTACACCTTCATAGAGGGAGTAGATGGCTTCATTGATCATCGGCATCAGGATGCGGTTGGCGATAAAGCCGGGATAGTCGTTCACTTCCACTGGAACTTTGCCCAATTGGTGTGACAATTCAAATACGGATTTGGTGACCTCGTCGGAAGTGGAATACCCGCGGATGACTTCTACCAGTTTCATAATGGGCACCGGATTCATGAAGTGCATTCCGATGACTTTGTCCGGACGTTGGGTTGCCGCACCAATCTGTGTGATGGAGATGGATGAGGTATTGGTGGCGAGGATGGTCTCCGGTGAACAGGCGGTGTCCAGATCACGGAAGATCTTTAGTTTGAGCTCGATGTTTTCTGTGGCCGCTTCCACCACCAGTTCACATCCTTTCACACCCTGTTTCATGTCGGTGAAGGCGGTGATGTTTCCGAGGGTAGCTTGCTTGTCCTGTTCGCTGATTTTTTCCTTGGCAATCAGCCTGTCGAGGTTTTTGGAAATGGTGGACAGTGCCTTGTCAAGTGCTGGTTGAGAGATGTCAATCAGGGAAACCTGGAATCCGGTTTGTGCAAATACGTGGGCAATGCCGTTACCCATGGTACCTGATCCGATGACTGCTACTTTCTTCATGCTGTATTGAATAAGAATAGGTTCCTAAGAGCGGTTGAAGTTTATTTGGAAAGGGGGCCCATGGTTTGGATATAACGCAGAAGGGCCTCGCCGTCTTCCGTAGAGATCACCTCCGCTCCCGCTTTTTTGTTGGCTTTGCCTACCATGTTGGGTACGACGCCGTTCAGTTTGTCAAAACCTATTTCCTTGTAATTCTTCTTTGCATGACACGCCGTGCAATATTTGTCGTCAATTTCTTTGCCGCGCTCCAATTGAGCCAGTGTAAGCCCATCGAATTTTGCAGCTCCGCGGTCTGCATCGGATTGGGTAAGACCTGATGACGAGGCGCCGGCTCCGTCTTTTGTAACCTTGGTTGATTTACAGGCCGCAGCCAGTGCCAATGCGCATAAAATGACCGTTGACTTTTTCATAAAGCTGGAAGTTGGTTTTTTCGAAAGCCGAATGTATACATTTTTTGAAAATTGTAGCTGAACAAAGGCAATGGGTGCATATCTTCCGGGGTTGTTCCTTTTTTGGAACAAGAGAATTATGACCCTGAAAGCACAAGGTCACAGGTGAACAGGCATCACAAAACCAAAGAGGAAATCCTTGCCGAACACATGGATGTTCGGGCGGCACAGCGCGATAGCAGTTGTTTCTCGGTGTTGTACGACCGCTACTTCAGGGTGATTTATGCCTTCGTGTACCGTCGTGTGAACAACGATGCCGATATAAGCGGCGATGTCACGTCCGGAGTGTTCCTGAAAGCGATGCTCGGTTTGCGTAAATACCGTCCCTCGAAAGTGCCTTTTTCTGCATGGCTGTTTCGGATTGCCCTGAATGAAATTAAATTGCACCACCGTAAAACGAACCGTGTACAGCAGGTGGCCCTGACCGAAAACATGGCCGTGGCCATGATGCGTGAAGTGGAAGAAGATGATGAGTCACTGGAAACCAGGCAGGCCCTGCTCAGTGCATTGGAAAAACTCGATGATCTGGAGTCGACGATATTGGAAATGCGCTTTTTTGAGGAAATGTCATTCCGTGAAATCGGAGAGGTGATTGGTTTGAAAGAGGCGGCGGCCAAGGTGAAAACCTATCGCATCCTCGACAAGCTGAAAAATTGCATTACTTTAAATAAAAAACATGGCTAAGTCCGGGAAGAAATACGTGATCAGGCAGGATGCCGGAGAGGTCCCGGAAAAGGACATGCTGAAGTACAAGAACTTCGGGAAGTTGACCTATAACTACCAGCAGGTTTCAGGCAACATCCACCGAAAACCGCTCTATAAAAACCGCCGGTTCTTCCTGTGGCTGGTGGTGGCAATTCTTTTGGCCCTTCTGATCTGGGAGGTGGCAGAAAAGGAAAGCCATACTGCAAATCCAGACGGACAGAACATTCCGGGCGTCTCACCTTAGTTGACGGCTCTCAACTACCAACCACAAACTGTAAACTTTCTTAAGGCGTGCAACCTTTTTGAAAAGGTGTGTCATTAGGTCAGCAATAAACCTAAAATGCACATGCAATGAAGAACGTATTGATCCTTTTGACGCTGATGATGGCAGGTGGCACAATCGCAGCACAGGAAGCGCCACAATCATCATCTTCCCAAACTTCCGATTCCGAAAGCGGTAACCAGGAAGTTCAGACTTTGTTTTCGAAAGATGTAAAGAACGGTTTTTATATCGCACCTGTCTGCAGGATGGGACGCATATATAAAGACCCCGCTGTTTTTGTCGGTGGCCAGCTTGCCTGGATCCTTGATCATTCCCTCGCACTGGGTTTTTTCGGGCAGGGTCTCGCATCCCAGGTCACCACCTACAACGATGCCGGAGATCTTCAGGGCATGGAGATGGGGTATGGCGGTTTTCTGGTAGAACCCATCGTGATGTCGAACAAGGTGGCTCACCTGACTGCGCCGATCGGAGTGGGTGCAGGCGGGGTTGCTTTTTTCGACAATACCCGCTTTGATTATAATTATCGCTTCAACAGTGCCCAGGCATTCTTTGTGATTGAGCCTGGTGTGAATATCGAACTGAACATGACGCGGCACCTGCGTTTTATCGCGGGTGGAAGCTACCGCATTATCTCCGACATGGATCGCAGCAATGCACTCGGGGGTGAGTTGTCGGGTACTTCGGTGTTCGCCGGATTCAAGTTGGGTGTGTTTTGATGAATGGAATTACCTTCGTGCAAGATTGACCGATTGAACATTGATTAGCCAGGTACGCCATATACACAGTGATCTGGTCGCCCGATGCAAGAAAGGGGACCGCCGCGCACAGCGGGAGCTCTATGAGAGCTATGCCACCGCCATGTTCAACGTGGCCATGCGCATCCTCAATAATCGGGAAGAGGCGGAAGACGTGTTGCAGGAAGCTTTTGTGGATGTGTTCACCAAGATTCACACCTACAGGGAAGAGGCGACCATCGGTGCCTGGATACGAAGGATTGTGCTGAACAGGGCCCTGAATGTAGTCCGTAAGAAAAAGATGAACTGGGCTGACCTGGATGAGGAACGGACCCTGGTGGCCGATGAAGAAGAAAATGCGGAAAGGTCCGACAAGCCGGAACCCGAACAGGTTCATGCAGCGATCAAACAACTACCGGAAGGATACCGGGTTGTGCTGTCGCTCTACCTGATCGAAGGATTGAGTCACAAACAGATTGCAGAAGAATTGAAGATAACCGAATCAACTTCCAAATCACAGTTCAACCGTGCCAAAGCCAGGCTCAGGAAAGACCTGATGGCAGCGGCAGGATAACAACAGGATTATGGAAAACTGGATCAAAAACAACAAGGATCAGCTTGATTTCGATCGGCCTTCACCCGATCTGTGGAGCCGGATTGAAAAAGACCTGGATGCAAAGTCGCCCGGCCGCAGCAACCGTGGATGGATGCGTGTGGCAGCGGCTGTACTTCTTCTGGCCGGTGCCTGGATCGGGTACCGGGTGTCCGTCGGCTCAGGTGCGGATAACGGTGCAGTGGCCGATGCCGTGGTTGATTCTGCTGCAGTGCCGCAGGTAGAAATGGACGTGCCGCAGGAAGTGGGTGAGGCGGAAGTGTATTATGCCGCTCGTATTGACCGAACCATGGAGGAGATCGAAGCGCTGGATGAGGATGCAAAAAATGACCTGGTGAATGAAATGAAGGAGTTGGAGGCCGATTTCCAAACCCTGGAAGCAGACATGGGTAGTCCGGTGAACCGCGAGCAAGTGTTGGAAGCGATGGTGCGCAACTATAAGATGAAGCTGGCACTGTTGGAAGATGTTTTGAAAGAATTGAAAAACAGAAAAAATGATGACGGTCATGAACATGTTAAAAGCCTGTAAGCTTACATTGCTGTGTTGTGTGCTGCCGCTGTTCAGCGCGGTGGCGCAGGATATTTCGCAGACAAAGGAGATCAGGAAGCAGTTTGCTTTCGGACAGGGATGCCGCCTGGATGTGGAGAACAAGTACGGCAACGTGCATGTCACAACATGGGATAAAGACAGTGTGGCTGTGGTGATCCAGGTGGATGTAGGTGGCAAGAAACAGGAAGATGTGGATAAAATCCTGGGTATGCTCGACTTCTCCCTCACTGGTACGCCGGCGCAGGTGACCCTCAAAACCCTCTGGGCTGAAAATGCGAACGCATGGCAACGCAGCGCGATGGAGCTGAAAAAAGGACTTTCATCCCACATCCGCATGCAGGTAGATTATCACATCACCATGCCTGCCCGGGGTGATATCGACCTGGATAACCGGTTCGGTGATGTGTACCTGCCCGTTTTGCAGGGTAAAACACGCATCACTGTGAATCATGGTGACCTGAGGGTGGATGGGTTGATCGGCAACTCAACCGTAGATGTGAGTTATGGCAAGGCCAAGATTCGCCAAATGGGAAATGGCAGCATCAAGCTTGTCTTCGGTGACCTGGTAGTGGACAAGGCGGGTGATTTGGATCTTGAAACCTCATCGGCCCAGGTGGAAATATTGGAAGCCGAATCTCTTCGGATCGATTCACGGCATGATACCTATGCGCTCAGTAATCTTGCTTCACTGAAAGGTAAAACGCTTTTTACGGATATCCGGCTACGGAAACTGACCCGCCTGGCTGACCTGGATGTGCGCTACGGAGATATCGACCTCGGTGGCATTCAATCGACCTGTGCGGAAGTATACCTGCAGGGTTCTTATACCGGCCTGAACCTGGAGTTTGCGGAAGACGCGCCTTTCTCCCTGCACGCCGAACTGGAGAACAACAAGGAGCTCACACTGCCGTCTGTCCTGACTGTTTCCCAGCAGGAAACCGATAAAACACTTCTGGTGGACGGAAAGATGGAGCGTGCCAAAACCCGGGTCACCATCAAGGCCAAAAGCGCCTATGTGAAAATCAGATAAGTTGGCCAGGATGCGTGTGAGGTAGGCTTTTTGGCTATCTTCACGGCAGCAATGATGCGGTTATATATATTGCAGCTTCTGGTGTCCGGTACGAATCCGGAGTACTTTGGGTATGGTATTCTGCTGACATTTTTCTTTGTGGCCGTATTCCTTGTTCAATTGTTTATGTCATATAACAAGGGAGCTGCCGGACAATTCTATCACAACAAAATCAGGCAGCGCACGCCCATCACCCGCGAGGTTTTCATGCAGGTGCATGCGCTTCTGTTGGAGCGGATGGAATATTACCGAAATCTTGATACCAAAGGACAGGCGCGGTTCATTCACCGCCTGATGATCATTCGTGATCAGAAGCAGTTTCACGGAAGGGAAGGGTTGGAGGTCACATTTGAAATGGAGGTACTTATTTCTGCCTCCGTTGCGCAGATCACCTACGGCATGACCGAATTTTCATTGACTTTCTTCAGGCATTTCCTCATCTATCCCGCATCATTTTATTCAAAACTGTTGCGCCGGGAATTACTGGGAGGTACCACTGGCAATGGGGTGGTGATGTTTTCATGGCGGGATTACAAGGCAGGTTATGCCGATGATGATGACGGCCGCAACCTGGCCTTGCATGAACTGGCGCATTGCCTCAAGATCCACATGGATCAGGGATTCGGAGTCGATGAGAACTTCAGTAAATACTTTGGTCGCTGGATGGCCTTCGGACAGTCGGAATTTGATCGCATGCATGCGGGTAAGGAGTCGTTCCTCCGCGCATACGGAGGTACCAATGAGCATGAGTTCTTTGCGGTGTGTGTGGAGCATTTCTTCGAGAAACCGGAATCGTTCAAGAAATTGCTGCCTGAGATCTATCGGCACCTGTGCCTGCTCCTGAACCAGGACCCGCTGGCAAAAGGGAACAATTATTCGTTGATTGACCGCAGGGTGCTGGGTAAGCCTCTGCCCAAACCTCGTTATGAAAAGGTGCAAGAAGAAACTACCCTGAAAACAGCGGGTGGTGAGAAGTTGGCAGATAATAATCTTTACGGAAACTGGCATTGGGTCTTCTCTGTGCTGCTGGCTTCGGTGTTTTTGAGTTTGCCTGCTATTTTTATTCCTCGTTTTATGTCTGCCATTTCCACCGGGGAACTTTGGTTGATTTCCGCATTGCTGGTGATACTTGCATTCCCCTTACAATACAAAAAAGTGGTTGTTCGGGATAAGTTTCCTATGATGTTTTTCCTGGTATATGTGGTGGTAGGTTTTGTGCCCATTGTGCTGGGAGGTATGCTTGTTTTGAACCTTGCCACCGCTGGTATGATGAAAAGAGAAGTGGTGCATTATGAGGTGGAATGGATTGACGGCTTGCCTCATCGTGAATGCCTTGTTGGAGTGAAAGATGCCCCGGGTGGGTATACCGACAAGATACTGACACTGGATTACAAAGCTGAATATGCACCCCTGGCATCATGCGGACGGCTGGATCTGGAGGTAAGCACCGGCATTCTGGGAGTTGATGTTGTATGGGATAAACACCTCGTGCATACCCCCGGCCATGAGGTGGAAGTGAGGTAGCTTATTCGGGTGTTTTTCTTATTTCCTTGGTTTTAAAGAATTTGTCTTGTATTTTTGTTGGGAAAATCCATCATTAATAATATAATTCATTTGTAATGACGGATAAACCCAACAAAACATGGCGATCCATGAGTGATCCCGCCATCCTGGTGCAACTTGGGGAGTTTGTACGCCGGAACCGCCTTCAACAGAACAAAACCCAGGCACAACTGGCTGAAGAGGCCGGCATCAACCGGTCTACACTGGTGGAGGTGGAGCAGGGGAAAGGCTGCAACCTCATCACCTTTGTTCAGTTGCTGCGCGCATTGCAACAGTTGCAGGTGCTGGAAGCCTTCGAAGAACAACCGGCTATCAGTCCGCTCAAACTCGCCGAAGAGGAACTCAAACGCAGGCAACGTGCCGGTCGTTCAGGTCAATCTTAACTGACGCATATGACCACGGCATTCGTTCACTTGTGGGACCATCGTGTCGGTGCCATTGCCTGGGATGAGGCAACCGGCATCGGCTATTTCGAATACGACCCGGGTTTTCTTTCCCTTCAACTGGATCCCGCTCCATTCACCATGCCAGTGGCACAGGCACGGCAACGTGTGTTTTCATTTCCCGATCTGCGCAACAAGGATACCTTTAAAGGACTGCCAGGTATGCTGGCGGATGTGCTGCCCGATAAGTATGGGCATGCCGTCATCAATTCATGGCTGGCCAGCCAGGGTCGCCCGCCCGATAGCCTGACCCCGGTTGAGTTGCTTTGCTTCATCGGCAAAAGAGGAATGGGAGCATTGGAGTTCGAACCCGCCCGTCCGAAAACGGCGAGACAATCATCCAAACTGGAAATTGATAGCCTGATTGCCGTCGCGGAAAAGATCCTGACAGGTCGGAACAACTTCACTACCCACCTGGATCCGGATGAGCAGAAGGCATTGTCGGATATCCTTAAGATCGGCACATCCGCAGGCGGCGCACGGGCCAAGGCAGTGATTGCATTTAATCCGAAAACACTTGAAGTACGAAGCGGTCAGGCCCAGGTACCCAAGGGCTTCACCCATTGGATTCTCAAGTTTGACGGCGTAACCGATACCCAGTTCGGGGCCTCTTCCGGCTACGGCCGCGTGGAAATGGCATATTATAACATGGCGAAAGATGCGGGCATCGACATGACCGAGTGCCGTCTTCTGGAGGAAAACGGCCGCGCCCACTTCATGACCCGGAGGTTCGACCGCGATGACCAAGGAGAGAAGATCCACATGCAAAGCCTTTGCGCCCTCCGCCACTTTGATTTCAATGAGATGAACCTGTACAGCTACGAGCAACTGTTTGAAACGGTGCGCATGCTGGCACTCCCGTACCCCCAATCTGAACAGTTGTTCCGCCGCATGGCCTTCAATGTGATGGGCCGCAACTGCGATGACCATACCAAGAACTTCGCCTTCACCATGGACCGTTCCGGCAAGTGGCAGCTCGCACCTGCATTTGATGTGTGCCATGCCTATCGGCCCGGCAGTCAATGGGTGAGCACCCATGCCCTTAGTGTGAATGGCAAACGCGATGGAATCGAGGCTGCCGACCTCCTGGAGGTGGCCCGTAGGATGAACATCCGCAAAGCCGACCAGATGGTGGAGGAAATATCATCCGTAGTGAGCCAATGGAAACGCTATGCCGATGAAGTGGGCGTGGAAACGAAACTCAGGGAAGCGATCGGGAAGACGTTGGTGGTGTATTGAGTGGGAGCGTGGCACGGACGAAGACGTCCGCGCCAGCGGGGAAATGGATGGTAGGTTGGAGCGTGTTGGTCGTAACAGTGTCGATTTACCTTCGGTGAATCTGAAAGGGGGGGACTTACTCAAAAAGTCCTGCTCCTAACGTCGCAGCTTTTTTTATCATGTTGCCGGCTTCTGTAAAACACAGTGTCGATTTACCTTCGGTGAATCTGAAAGGGGGGGACTTACTCAAAAAGTCCTGCTCCTAACGTCGCAGCTTTTTTTATCATGTTGCCGGCTTCTGTAAAACACAGTGTCGATTTACCTTCGGTGAATCTGAAAGGGGGGGACTTACTCAAAAAGTCCTGCTCCTAACGTCGCAGCTTTTTTTATCATGTTGCCGGCTTCTGTAAAACACAGTGTCGATTTACCTTCGGTGAATCTGAAAGGGGGGGACTTACTCAAAAAGTCCTGCTCCTAACGTCGCAGCTTTTTTTATCATGTTGCCGGCTTCTGTAAAACACAGTGTCGATTTACCTTCGGTGAATCTGAAAGGGGGGGACTTACTCAAAAAGTCCTGCTCCTAACGTCGCAGCTTTTTTTATCATGTTGCCGGCTTCTGTAAAACACAGTGTCGATTTACCTTCGGTGAATCTGAAAGGGGGGGGCTTACTCAAAAAGTCCTGCTCCTAACGTCGCAGCTTTTTTCATGAAGCAGTTGCTTTGAAAACGGGGTTTTCACGCCCCTGCTTCATGAAAAAAGTCCCGCAGAAACTGCGGGACTTTTTGAGTAGCGCGGGGGAGATTTGAACTCCCGACCTCCGGGTTATGAATCCGACGCTCTAACCAACTGAGCTACCGCGCCATATTTAGTAATCAGATAGGAGACTTTAGATGTTAGATGGTCTGCAGTCTGATACCCGCCTTTAAACAGGCTGGCAAAAATAGAAACTTTTCCTGATTATCAAAGCATGGGATTGTGTGGAAACTGCTCTATGTGGGCTTTGGACCTGACTTTTGTCATGGTATTCCCACTGTCAATGCGTATATTTGGGTAACATCAAAACATCGACGATATGAAGCGGATTCTGGTTGCAATTGATGGAACACTTTTACCTGAGAAGTCCATTGCATGTGCGCAGGTGCTTGCAGGTAACAAACCCTATTCCCTTACCGGGGTGTATGTCCCCACCCTCCAAACCGAACATGTTCATCATCAGGAATCATCCAGGGTTACAACCGGTCAGTTTCCGTACTCGTTCAGTGAAGAAGTGTATGTGGATGATGAAGTGATCGTAGGAGAGTCACCAAATCAGCATAAGGATGCGTTTCTGGACAGATGCAGGGAGCTCGGAGTAAACTGTACCGTGCATGCAGATGACGGTGAGTTGTCGCATGAGCTGGCGGAAGAAAGCATGTTTGCAGATTTGCTGATCGTTAGCGTAGATCATTACAAAAGTTACCTGGAGAATCGCTTGGAACAGCGTTTGCTGAATGCCGTCCTGAGAAAAGCGATGTGTCCCGTTGTAGTGGCTCCGGCGCAATATGAGAACATTGAAAGTTTGCTGGTGGCATACGACGGGAGTCCGTCTTCCATCTTTGCCATGAAGCAATTCGCCCTGCTTTTTCCCGATCAGTTGGCGAAGTTGCCCGTCCACATCGTGCAGGTGTTTTCCGAATCGTCAAACCGGTTGACAAATGAAAAGCTGATCAAGGAATTTGCTCAACAACATTTCCGTAAGTATGAAATTCACCGGCAAACAGGTGATGCTTCTCGCCAGATTCAGGCGGTAGCCGCGGAATTGAATAACCCGTTATTGATTATGGGTGCTTTCGGGCGAAGCCTGCCCAGCCGTATCTTCCATCCCAGTGTAGGTAAAGAAATTCTTCAGACCGGGCTGTTTCCATTTTTTGTGGCTCACCCGTAAGGCGTTTTATGGCGCCGGGTCCGGGAACAACCGGTTGATCTCTTCAATGCGTTTGATGGTAGGTTCGTCCAGCGTTACGTTGATACTGGCGATGTTTTCATTCAGCTGTTCCATGGTAGTGGCGCCGATGATGTTGCTTGTCACAAACGAACGATCATTCACATATGCCAGTGCAAGTGTAGCAGGGGAGATGCCTGTTTCATCGGCCAGGTGCACATACGATTCCACAGCCTCTCCGGCGCGTTTTCCTGAATACCTTTTGAATGCAGCGAACTGCAACAGGCGGTCCTGCGGTTTGGCGGTACCCCGGTAGTATTTACCGCTCAGCAGTCCGAAAGCCAGAGGTGAATAGGCCAACAGGCCCACCTGCTCGCGCTCGGCGATTTCCGACAATCCGTATTCAAAGGTTCGGTTGAGCAGGTTGTAGGCGTTCTGTATGCTTTGTATCCTGGGCAGGTCTTTGTTTTTATGTTCTTCCAGGAAGCGCATCACGCCCCAGGGTAGCTCATTGGATACCCCGATGTAGCGGATCTTGCCTTCATTCATGAACCCTTTCAATGAGGTCAGGACCTCTGCGAAGTTGTCTTTCCATCCGTCATCCTGAACGCCGGGAAAGTAACGCGTACCGAACCGACTTGTGTTTCGTTCGGGCCAATGCAACTGGTACAGGTCGATGTAATCGGTTTGTAAACGCTTAAGGCTTTTGTGCAGGGCGTCGGCCAGTTGTTCTTTACCAAAGCCCATGGGGTTGCGTATGTGCAGGAGGGAGTCGTCCGGTCCGGCGATCTTGGTGGCCAGGATCACCTTGTCGCGGTTTTTGCGGGCCTGCAGCCATGTGCCTATATAGGTCTCGGTACGTCCTTGTGTTTCCGTGTTCCGGGGCACAGGATACATTTCGGCCGCATCCATGAAGTTCACGCCCTGTTCCCAGGCGTAATCCATTTGTTCGTGTGCTTCCGCTTCGGTGTTCTGCTGGCCCCAGGTCATGGTGCCGAGGCAGATTTTGCTGACTTTGAGTTGTGTGTTTCCTAAGGTGGTGTATTTCATGTCAATTATTGATCGGTTGTTTCACCGTCTTTTTTCTTTTTTTCCTTTTTAACTTTTTCCTTCTTCACTTTCTCTTCCTTTACCTTTTTCTCCCTTACTTCCTTACCCTCCTTTACTTCCTTACCCTCATTACTTTTCACCCCTTTGCCGCTTTCATCCTCCTTGATCTTCTTCACGTCACCGGGGATGTTGTACCGCAACACGATTTCATGGCTTCCGCTCGAACCCTGGTGAAGGGTGGTGAAGGCGTAGTCATATCCGTAACCCAGCGTGAACTGGTTGTATTTCACGCCTCCTTGCAGCAGCAATGCATCGGTGGGTTGGGTGGAGGTACTGATACGGGCGCCGGCGGTCAGGAAGAATTTTTCCTGGTATATCCCGCGTACCAATATATCTCCTTGTCCGGGTGAGCTGTATGCATAACGGAGTACGGCAGAAGGTTGCAGGGTGAATTTGTCATTGATCTTATGCGTATAATTTCCGTGCAGGATGTAATGACGGTGAAGTCGGGATGTGATTTCATCTTCACCGAAATACATTTTGCTTTTCAGCAATTGGGGGATGGAAAAGCCGATGGAAAATTGATCTGTGAATACATACAAACCGGCGTTGGCATCAAACGTGAGTGCACTCTCGGAGGCTGCAGCAAGCAATGGATCATTTGCTTCATCGGTGGTCAGGCTGGCAAGGTCCAGGTGATGCTGAAAGATCATCGGGGCTATGCCAAAAGCGAGTTGCATGCCTTCGCGTACTTTCAGGCGGTAGCTGTAAGCCAGTTGGGCACCCACCTGCCTGGCGGGACCTGTCTGGTCGTTCAGCAATGACAGTCCCAGGCCACCTATCTTGTTCACGGAACCGTGAATGGTGAGGATCTGCGTGGAGGGGGCTCCTTCAAGACCTTGCCATTGTGAACGATGAGACAACGTAACCGGAATCTCTTTGTCTGTGCCGGCAACAGCCGGGTTGAATACCATGGGTTGTTCCGACAGAAATCCGCTGAGCAACCATTGTTGGGCCTGCGCCGTTACTACGGACAAACACAAGGCAAACAGGATGAATAAGGTCTTTTTCATGGAGATATGGGGTTAGCGGAGGACGGTGACTGTTCCTTGGAATTGCTGTCCGTTGCTTAATGTAATGAAGTAGTAATATACACCGGGAGGAACACGTCCTTCCTTGTAGCGCCCGTCCCACGGTTTGGTGTAGTTGTCGGATGAAAACATTACTGATCCTTGCCGGTTGAAGATCTCGACTTTCGTGCCCGGGAAATCATCGATGTTGCGAATCACCCATGTGTCGTTGAATCCGTCGCTGTTCGGTGTGAAGGCTGTTGGTATGTTGAGACAGGCCAGGTCGCCGGTTCTTTCATCCACATAAACCGAGTCGGTGCGTTCCTGACCATATGCATCGGTAATGGTAACCGTGTATGGGCCTGTTCCGAGGTTGTCGATCTGCCGGGTGGTGGCTCCATTGCTCCATAGATAGGAATAGGGTGTTTTTCCCGCCGCGGCGATTACTTCGGCATTTCCGTTGTTTTCATTCGGGCATGCCGGGTTCACGATAGCGGTCGCATAGAATTTCATGTAGGAACTGTCCTGGTAAATCACTTCCGTGACGGTTTGAATTCCACCGAACGGCAATTCCTGGGTGTTGATTTGCAGCACCGGTATCTTGCCGCCTTTGGCCAGCCATTTGTATTCGTGTTCGGTGGGCATGGGGATCCGGAACCCGAAGCCCAGGGTGTCAAGGAAGATGGTGTCAGTCACCTCCAGGATGGAGTGTACGCGAACTGTTTCGTAGGTGCCGGAGGGCAGAATGAGGGTGCCCCATCCGTCTACGTTGTTGGTGCGTTTCTGGTCTTTCCCGAAATATCCGAATCCGGGAAGTGCCATGCCGTAGCCGCTCAAGGATGAATCGCGGTTGCTGTAGTTGAGGGGAAACCTGTACACCACATCAGGTGAGTTGTAGAAAAGTGGCAGGGGTTGTCCGGAAAGTGTTACTCCCTCTCCCGGAATCTGGTAGGTTGAGCCGCTTTCCTTGTAGAAGATGAATGCGTTCTCCGGAGGTGTTCCCAGCAGGCTGAACGGGATGGCGTCGGGTGAAGGGTTGCGCACGCCATAACTGGCTGAAAAGGCATAGTACGGGTAGGGTGTGGACAATGGCGACAGATATACCTCGTAGCGTTGCGAATCGGGAACCAGGGTGGAATAGTCCCATGTTTGATTCGTTCCGGTTGCGGCAGGGTTGAAGCCGCTCAGGCTGGTTTGAACACTGACCGTAATAGAGTCGCCCGGGTCGGGCATGTCGCTTTGGCCAATTGTGATCTGGGCGCCGGCCAGACCCGGCAATACAAGGATTGCTGCCAATAACAGATGTTTCATGGGAGTCGGAAAATAGTTGATGTCAAAACCACGTGCCGATGCCAGGCGTCACGTTGGGAGCTGCAATTTGAATAAATTTTTGATCGTGCGCAAACCGCAGGATGCTTCAAATTCCTGCCTTTTATGCTGTAATGCTGTGTTTTGATTTGCTATTTTTGCCGGATGATCACAGTTATGCAACACCAGATCACCGGAAGCGACGGGCGTCCCATGCTCTTGGATGTCACGTTCGGGTCCGCTCCGCATCCGCAGAAAGTGATTGTTTTTTGCCATGGTTTCAAAGGCTTCAAGGACTGGGGGCATTTTCCTCAGGTGGCCACTTATTTTGCCGGACAAGGATTTGTGTTCGTGAAATTCAACTTTTCCCACAACGGCACTACTGTCAAGACGCCTACGTTGTTCTCCGACCCCGAGGCTTTTGGTCGCAACAACCTGTCGAGGGAGATGGAAGACCTGGGGTTGGTGACCGACTGGGTAACATCCGAACTTCCTAATATCATTCCATCCAATGTAGAACTGGATGCCCAAAGCGTCGGTTTGATGGGACATAGCAGGGGAGGTGGCATCGCTATTCTTCATGCAGCGGAAGACAAACGCATTGGAGCCCTGGCTACCTGGGCTGCCGTGAGTGACTTCGGATCGCGTGTGGCTGCTTTTGACCTGCAGAAGCTGCAGAAAGATGGAATGGTACATGTGATGAACAGCCGTACCGGAGAACAATTGCCTCTTTACAAACAGTTCCTGGAAGATTACCTGGAGAACAGTGAAAGGTTTCGGATTGATGTGGCAGCTTCCGGCCTGAAAATTCCCGTGATGTTTGTGCATGGCACCGCCGACGAGTCTGTACCCTATTCAGAGATGGAAGCCCTCAGCCGTTGTTGTCGACACGCACAAACCCTGGCGATTCAGGGTGCGGATCATACATTCGGTGCATCTCATCCGCTTCGGGGTAACAAGTGGCCAGGTGATACGGGCCAGGTGGTTCAGAAGACCGTTGCCTTCTTCGAGAAATGTATGGTGGGAGCGAAGGCCTGACCTTCCTGTAATCTATTCCTTCTTATTCTTATCCTTATCCCCTTCAGACAACCCTTGCAGGAAAGTGCTCACTTTTTCCTTCACATCCGTCATGTCGGTGTTGTAAGCCTGCGAACGTGACGGCTGCCCGGGGAAGTTCTCCACATGCAGTGTTTGTGTGGGGAAGGCAAACTGAACACCCAGTGTTTCGGCCAGTTTGATGGTTGCCAGCATGATCTCATGCCTTGCCTTCAACTCTTGCGGCCAGGTGGGTACATCAAAGAAAATATAAAACAGGATGTTCAGCGATGAACCGGCGAAGTCGTTGAGATGGATCTCGTAATAATCCTTCCTGGTATTCGGATGGCGTTTCACGATTTCCCTCAGGCCATCTACAAATGCTTCAATCAGTACGGGCGGGGTATCGTACTGAACCCCCAGGTACGTCTTGAATCTTCGGTACACCCTGCGGCCCATGTTGTCAACGGTAGCGTCTGCAATTTTGCCGTTTGGAACATATACGAGCGAATTGGCAAAGGTGCGGATGCGGGTAGACCGGAAGCCGACCTCTTCCACGGTACCGTCGATGTTGTCGGATACAATCCAGTCACCGATCTGGAATGGCCGGTCCAGGAAAATCATGAGCGATCCGAACAGGTTCTTGATGGTGTCCTGTGCCGCCAGGGCGAAGGCAATGCCGCTGATTGTAAGTCCTGCCAACAACGTGGTGACATTCACATTGAGTTGTTGAAGGATGAACAGTGAGCCGGTAATGATGATGAAGATCTTCAGCGACTTCTTGATCAAAGGGATGAGCTGGTCGTCGAGCGTGTTTTCCGTGCGTTCCGCCAATCGTTCGAAGTAAATCGCCACGAAGTCGATCATGCGGTAAAGGAACATGGTGCCGAACAGTGGTGTGAGTGCATGAATCATCAACATCACATACCTGTTCATGTTGATCGGGAGCAGCAGCACCGGAACGAGTATGGTCAGCAACAGGGAAATCAGCAACAGGCTGAAAGGGCGCGCAGCTTTGAGCGCCACATCCACATCGGTTTCCTGGTGGTAAATACGTCTGGCTGCACGAACAAGCAAGCCACGGATCAGCAGGCTGAGCAGTTTGTGCATGACCACGCAAACCAGCACAATTATAAATATCCCGATGTATTGCCACACTTGTAATCCCAGGTAAAATTTCTGTCCGTAGGTCGGAAACAGGTTCATCAGGAAGTCGGTTCCGAAAGGGAATACACGTTTGTGCAAAACGGGGATGACTTCAACGGTGCGCCTGCTGTAGTACCATTTTCCGTTCACCCTTTCAACAAAAATATCAGGGAATTCAGGGAACAATATGTATCTGTGCAGGCCGGATATGGAATCTTCGTAGTTGGGGTCATTGGGTATCCGGGCCTTGTCGATCCAAAGACCTTCGCCATCCAATACCTGTTTTAGTTTCACGGCCAGTTTGGCGGCATCTTCACCGGGTTCCGTCAGCAGTGCACGACCCGCTGCTTCCGGCTGATATTGGTCGGGTTGCAGGTTGCTGATATGATACATGATGGTTTGGTAGGGAGACGCCAGGTTTGCCTGCGTTGGGTTTTGTGCGCCCCCCGCCGCTGTCAGAAAAATAAGGAAGAGGCTTATCAGCCAAAGATGTCTTCTTGCCGCGATCATGGCGCAAATGTAAATGTTTTCAAAAAAATCCGGTGCGGTGGTGGCACCGACCCTTTGTGGTTTCGTCGACAGTTTTATAACTTTACTCGTGAACTGATGTGTATTCATTTTAATGTTTCTTTGATCTCCTGCCCATGAATAAGATCTACCCGCTTTCAGGCTTTGCCATGTTCTTCGGTTGTTTCACCCTGTATGCCCAGGTGCCGCCTCCTACGCCGGAAATTTGTGTGGTAACCACCAACGATACCATCAACAAACACGTGATCGTTTGGGAGAAAACGCCGGGAGACAACATCGCCTTCTACAAAATGTTCCGCGAAAATTCCCTCGGTGGTTTTGATGTGCTGGACACCGTTTACCGGGAAGGCCCCAGTGAGTATATCGTACAGGATTCCGATCCGCAGAAGACCCTGCCTTCAACCTATGAGATCTCCGGTGTGGATTCGAATGGCGTGGAATCGGGCATGAGCGCACCGCATACCCCCATCGGCCTTACGGCCACCATCAATCAAACCACCTATGCCGTGCACTGCTCGTGGACCCAATACGGTGGCGTAACACCTTTGAAGTTGCGGGCCTGGGAAGGGTCAACGTTGAGTGCCATGCACCTCACAATGGATTCCATCAGCAGGAGCGATTCCTGGTGGGAAGACATCACCCTGGATATGGCGGCAGATACCCTCTACTATATGGTCGAGGCCATGTTGCCATCAACCTGTACGGTGGGTATCGGAAAAGTGAGTACCAAGAACTATAACTCTACCAGGTCCAATAAAACAGGTATTCCGCCGCCGCCCGTAGACCCGCTGAGTGTTGCGGAAGTATCGCTGGATCAGGGTATGCGTCTCTTTCCAAATCCTACCACCACCGGTTCGTGGAGTCTCCGGTTGCTCAATCCCGCATATCAACCCGCCGCCATTTGGCTGGTAGATGCCAGTGGCCGTATCGTGGATGTGATTGACCATCCTCAGCAAGCCACACATCAAACCTATCCGTTGCCCGGGGATGTGGCTGCAGGTATGTACAAGGTGGTATTGCATACCCTGAAAGGACCGGTTTCTCTATCGCTGCAGATCAGATAATAGGGTGCCATTTAATCCGTAGGAAGGATTTGATTTCACACATATCAGGTAACCTGCATTTATTTACATTTGCTTGTATGGAGAGGGTGTTGATGGCTACAAGAAAATCATGTCTTCGCGTCCGGTTCATGCTGGTACTTGGCATGATCGGTTGTGTGTTTCCCGCACGTGCGCAGTTCGACCGTGAATCGGTGCTGCGCATTTCCAATTATTCCCCCCAACTCGTGGATATTGATACGGTAAATGGTATCAAGACCATCTATGATGCACAGGAACAGAACTTCGGAATTGCGCAGGACAAACGCGGCCTGATGTATTTCGCCAACAACGAAGGTGTGCTTGAGTATGACGGTGCACGCTGGAACAAGATTGTTGTGGGTTCTGATCTTCAGGTGTTTTCTGTGGGACGTGGAAAAGATGGACAGATCTATGTG
The DNA here is from genome assembly GCA_020635855.1 of Flavobacteriales bacterium. Lineage (NCBI taxonomy): Bacteria > Pseudomonadati > Bacteroidota > Flavobacteriia > Flavobacteriales > Flavobacteriales bacterium. The sequence goes on from JACJYZ010000002.1 coordinate 1,506,567, forward strand.
GGGTCCAAGAGTGAACTGGGCTTTCTGAAGCCCGATGCCGACGGACAGCTCAGGTATGAGTCACTGCTCCGGTACGTCCCCGAAGAAGAACGAGACTTTAATGAAGTATGGCGGGTGTTGCTGTGTTCAGCAGGTGTGATCTTCCAGTCACCGGAAAAAATATTCCTTTGGAACGGACATGACATGAAGGTGTGGAATGCGGCAACAGGGTTTTACAAAGCATTTGTATATGGGAATGAGGTGTACGTGATTCAACACGACATGGGGGTTTTTGTGCTGCACGGGGATGTGCTTAAACCCCTGTGGCATGATGCACGCTTTGATCATTCCCTGGAATCCCTGGCACCTTATGATAGCAACCACATGTTGCTGGCTACCAAGAATTCTGAATTTTTCCTGGTTAACACACAGGATTCTTCCGTTGCTCCCTTTCCTTGCCAGGCATCCGAAGCACTGCGCATGAGCCGGGTGTATAACATTCTGCCGCTGGGAGATCGTTATTTCTCCGTCGGAACCTTTGGAGACGGGTTGGTGATCATCAACCGAAAGGGAGAAGTGCTCACTTCCATTAACAAAAGTATCGGCCTCCAGGATCAGCTGATTTACGCCCAATACCTCGATGATTCAAACAACCTGTGGCTGGCTCTTTCCAAAGGCATTGCCCGGGTGGATATTCATGACCCCATATCTTTCTTCAATGACAGGAACGGACTCCAGGGGGCGGTGCAAAGCATTGGCCGGTTCAGGGGGCAGTTATATGTGGGTACACTTTACGGATTGTATGTGCTCAATGGTCAGGATGACCTGAGCATGCTCGATCAGGAAGAAGCCCAGGCCCATTTTTCGCCGGTGAATGAGGTGATCAACGAATGCTGGGGGTTGCTGCCGGTTCATCGTGGCAAACAAAGCGTGATGCTGATGGCCATGAACAACGATGTACTGCAGATGGATGCAAATGGCGACGTGGACTCCATTCTTCGTGTGGAGCCTTATGTGCTGTACCCGTCGAGAACGGATAGCAATCGCGTGTATCTCGGTTTGACCAAGGGATTGCAATCCATTTACCTGACCTCAAACGGATGGAAAGATGAAGGCCAGGTTCCCGGCATCGATCAGGTGGTGTTTAGTGTGAATGAAGATGCGGATGGAAACCTGTGGCTGGGTACCATGAGAGAGGGGGTGATCCGCATATCGGACATACGGTTCGGACAAAAGGGAATGGACCATCCGACCATTACACGGTTCGGGCATAAAAGCGGACTTGAATACGAAGATGAACCCATCCTGGTGGAACAGATCGGCAAGCGATTGTACTTCGCCAGCTATTCAGGTGTGTTCGAGTTCAACCCACACAACAATACCTTTGAACGTTCGCTGGTACTTGGTCCCTGGTTCTACAAGCCCGAAAACGGAGACACCCTGGGCATCCACCGGATGAAGGAAGGGCCGAACGGAGATGTATGGGTGGTGGGGGTGCACAAGAACCGGGAAAAGATCGAAGTGGGGTATGTGATTCCCAGGAATGGTAAAAATGCAAAATGGATCAAAGGGCCTTTTTCCACCATATCCAACAAGATCATTCATTCTATTTTTCACGACCCGCATGGTGTGACCTGGCTGGGCGGGGTAGAAGGTCTTTTCAGGTATGATGCCAAGATGGAGAAGGACTATCAGAAGCCTTATCCTGCTATGATCAGACGGGTGTCCATGGTCAAAGGAAAGGATGTTTTCCTGGGAACCAACTACGATGAAAACGGAGAACTGGTGAATGTGCAAACTGAAAGCATGATCCCTGTGATCCCGTTCGGTGAAAATGCTTTGAAGTTTGAATTTGCTGCCCCCCAATACGGACAGGAGGAAGGCGTGGTGTACCAATACCTCCTGACCGGTGCGGATAAAGGTTGGTCTGATTGGGGGCAGGAATCCCACAAGGAATACAGCTATATCGGTGAAGGGACACACCGTTTCCGTGTCAGGGCCAAGAACATTTACGGCGTGGTGAGTGAAGAAGCTGTGTATGAGTTTGTGGTACTGCCTCCCTGGTACCGCACTTTCTGGGCTTACATTGCCTACGTTTTGGCATTTGCAACCTTTGTGTACGGTGCGGTAACCATCTCCACAAAAAGCCTTCGCAATGTGATCCGCGAACGTACCATGGAGGTGGTGAAGCAAAAAGAACTGGTGGAAGAAAAGAACCGTGACATCCTCGACAGCATCCGTTATGCCAAGCGGATACAGGAAGCCATTCTTCCACCCAACGATTCGGTGAAGCAGCTGCTGCCCGATTCTTTCGTGTTGTACAAACCCAAGGACATCGTCAGTGGTGATTTCTACTACATCCGTGGACAGGCGGATGAAAAAGGTGATGAGAAAGTGATCTTTGCCGCGGTGGATTGTACAGGCCATGGTGTTCCTGGCGCTTTCATGAGCATCGTGGGACACAACAGCCTCAACCAGGCCGTTACGGTCAAAGGCATGACCCGTCCGGGAGAAGTGCTGAACTACATCAACCACCTCATGACAGAATCACTCGGTCAGGAAAGAAGCAACTCCACCGTTCACGATGGAATGGATATCGCCCTGTGCAGCCTGGACCGGAAGAGGATGAAGCTGCAGTATGCCGGTGCTTTCAATCCCCTCTATATCATCCGGAAAGGAAAACTGATAGAGACCAAAGCAGACAAACACCCTGTGGGCGGATATAAGGATGATGAAGCCATGCATTTCACAAACCACGAATTCGACCTGCTGCGCGGTGATTGCATCTATGTGTTTTCAGATGGATTTGCAGATCAGTTCGGAGGCCCGGAAGGCAAGAAGTTCAAATATCAAACCTTCAGAAACCTCCTGATCAGTATTCATGAAACAGCAATGAACGCCCAGGGAGCATACCTGGATCAAACCCTGACCGCATGGATGTCAGGCTATGAGCAGGTGGATGATATTTGTGTAATCGGCGTTCGTGTTTGAATACACCTTCTTTTATCATGCAGAAACGTGCTTTTCTGGTGTTGGGATTGATTGCCATGTTGGCTTATCTGCCCACCCTATGGAATGGTTATGCATTGGATGATTTCCTGTTTGTTGTTCATAACACGGATGTACAGCAGGGGTGGAGCGCAATTCCCACCATCCTTACCACCAATTTTAGTCATGGAGCAGACGGTTTCAATGACGGACTCTACCGGCCGATAGCGCCTGTAACCTGGGCCATTGAGCATGCATTAACGGGTGATGTGCCTTTTGTCGGCCACCTTTTGAATGTGCTGTTGTTCGGTTTGTGTACCGCACAATTGTTCCTGTTTCTTAAAGATTGGCTGGGAGTGCATCAACGGTTGTTGCCGTATGCGGCTGTTCTGATTTTTGCCCTGCATCCGATTCACACGGAGGCCGTGGCCAATATCAAGGGGCGGGATGAGATCCTGGCATTGTTGTTTGTTGTATTGGCTGCCCGGCAAATGTTGCGATATCACCGACACGGAGGCATAAAGCATTTGCTGTATTCGGCGTGCTGGTTTGTGTGTGCATTCCTGTCGAAAGAAAGCGCACTCACTGCGGTGGTCACTCTTCCGGTGCTGATGTGGGGTACACCCGGATTGATAACGGGGAGGAAAAAGATCGTCTTTTCATGGATGGCGTTGGGTATTGCCGGAGTGGCTCTGTATGCATGGCGCACCCATGTGATTCATGGCATGGATCGCCCTCTGGACGCAGGCCTCAACAGTCTGCTGAACAATTCAATTGCGGGAAAGAATTCCATGTTCGATCGGTTGCCGTCCGCTGCCTGGCTCCAACTCCTGTACTTCCGGAAGATGATCTGGCCGGTGTCACTGAGTCATGATTACTCCTACAATGCCATTCCGGCACTGGGGTGGACAGATGCAAAGGCATGGATTGGCTTGTTGTTTACAGGAACAGCGCTTGTTTTGTCTTGCCTTGGTGCAAGGAGAAAAGGAGTATGGGGAACTGCCGCCTTGTTCTATTTTGTATCACTTGCCGTAGTGGGAAATCTGTTTATGCTGATCGGTGCCACATTTGCTGAAAGGTTTCTGTTTATGCCTTCCCTGGGATTTTCCGTGGCTGCCGGCTATGCGATCCTTCATATCGGCAGGAAGGTGGATATGCAACTCCGGGATATCAGATCGGTTTTTCAATGTGCCCCTCTGAAGGCATGGTTGTTTTCCATCCTGCTTTTGTCAGCAACTGTGATGACAATGATGAGATGTATGGAATGGAAGAACAACATGTCTTTGTTCTCTGCGGACGTTGTGAAGCAACCGAACAGCGCGCGCATTCAATACAATTATGGTACTGAGTGCTACAGGCTCGCCGCAAAGGGAGATGCAAACTTTGTCAGGCCTGCGATACAACATCTTGCACGTGCCGTAACCATTTACCCAGCATACCTTGATGGATGGTCGAACCTCGGACTGGCCTATTCGCTGGTACCGGCTCATGACTCGGCAATTGCATGTTTCAGGCAGGCCATACGTATTGATCCGAGGTATCAGAAAGCCCATTATAACATGGGGTTGATAGCCTTTCAGGCAAAGGACTACCGTCAGGCGCTGGAAGGTTTCCTTGGGTACAACAAGAAGGCAGATGATGCCGCTGTTATGCACTACATCGGGTTGAGTTACGGATACCTCGGGCAGGTGCAGGAAGGACTTCCGTATCTGCTTCGTGCGGCAGAGCTGTCACCGCAAAACGGTTTGGTCATGAAAGACATCGGCGTGGCCTATGGATACATGAAAGAATACGAGGCTTCCCTGGCTTATTCGAGGAAAGCCCTGGAGTTGACGCCGGATGATCGGGCCATATATGCAAACATGGCCCTGACATACAGGGCCATGGGGGATGAGGGGAATTACCAGCGCTACATGCAGATGTCGCGCAAATGAACCTATTCGGTCAGGTCGGTAACATCGTAATCCGGATGGGCTTTGGGATCGAACATGAACTTGCTGTCGGGTACGTTCTGATTCGACTTCATGTCTTTCAGTTCATAGATGTATGAACTACCGTCTTTTCCGAAGAAATAGGCTTTCACGACACGTTTCTTCGCACCGTCAATGCTGAGTCGTACCCTTGAGAAACTTTTGTCGCCGTTCTTCGGTACCAGGTCGATGAGGTCTACATCCACATTGCCTTCCTTCGCTTTTTTGATGTAGCGGAACTTCCATCCTTCTTCATACGTCTTGAACATGTCTGCCGGACTGAATGCGTCCTTATCGGGCAGGCTTTTTGTCACTTCTTCATCGGTGGGCATGATGGTCCACATATGCTTTCCATCAAAAATAATTTCACGGCCGGCGATTTTCAGGTTGTATTTGCTGCCTTTGATGATGATCTCCCCGTCCTGGGAGTCATGTATGTCGCTTTCCTTGTTCTCGAGTGTGTAGGTGAAGTGTGCGCTGATGTCTGTATAGGCGCTGGTTTGCGCGCTCACTTCGTCGAGGATCTTTTTTGCTTTTGGGTCCCGTACGTCGCCGTCGTCCTGTGCTTGAGCAAGGGAAAACAGTCCTGTGAGAATAGCGGTGGCACTGAGTGTGATGATCTTGTTGTTCATGATAATCTGATTTGCGAGGGAGGCTTCCTATGATAGGGGAGCCTCATTCCCCTCGTCGTTTGATCTCTGTGAATTCAAAAACTGTTCCAAAGCCATTTCATCCGGTATCAATACCTGGCGGGCTTTGCTACCCTCGAAGGGGCCAATGATGCCTGCAGCCTCCAATTGGTCGATGATCCGGCCGGCGCGGTTGTATCCCAGTTTCAGTCGTCTTTGGAGCAACGAAGCGCTGCCTTGCTGGTGAACCACCACGATGCGGGCGGCATCCTCGAACATTGAATCGCGGTCATCCGGATTGAGGGTCCCTGAACCCTCAGCTGTTTCGTCAACGAATTCCGGTAGCAGGTGTGCATCTGCATATCCGCGTTGGTTTCCTATGAATTCGGTTACCCTTTCCACTTCCGGTGTATCCAGGAAGGCACATTGGATACGTATCACTTCGCTGCCGGTAGATAGCAGCAGATCACCTCTTCCGATGAGCTGGTCGGCGCCTCCTGCATCCAGGATGGTTCTGGAATCAACCTTGGATGTTACACGGAATGCGATGCGTGAGGGAAAGTTGGCTTTGATGGTGCCAGTGATGATGTTCACCGATGGGCGTTGTGTGGCAATGATCAGGTGAATGCCAATGGCACGGGCGAGCTGTGCCAGGCGTGCGATGGGCGTTTCGATTTCCTTGCCCGCTGTCATAATCAGGTCGGCGAATTCATCAATAACCAGTACGATGTAGGGGAGGTAGCGGTGACCTTCATTGGGATTCAGTTTCCGGGCAACAAACTTGGCGTTGTATTCCTTGATGGTTCTGGCGCCCGCATTTTTGAGCAAGTCATACCGCTGGTCCATTTCAATGGTGAGCGACTTAACCGTGTTGATCACCTTGTTGGTGTCTGTGATGATCGGCTCTTCCGCATCCGGAAGTTTGGCCAGGAAATGGCGTTCGATGTGGCGGAACAATGTCAATTCCACCTTTTTGGGATCCACCAATACGAACTTTACCTGGGAGGGATGCTTCTTGTAAAGCAGGGACACGAGCATGGCGTTTAGTCCGACCGACTTACCCTGCCCGGTTGCACCTGCCACAAGCACGTGCGGCATTTTGGTCAGATCGGCGATGTAGATTTCGTTGGAAATGGTACGTCCCAATACCATGGGAAGATCCATCTTGGTATGCTGGAACTTCTCCGATTCAATCAGGGACCGCATGGAAACGATCTGCGGATTTTGGTTGGGCACTTCGATTCCGATGGTACCGCGACCGGGTATGGGGGCGATGATACGGATACCCAGTGCCGAAAGGCTCAAAGCGATGTCATCTTCGAGGTTCTTGATCTTGGAAATGCGTACGCCGGCTTCCGGGATGATTTCGTAAAGCGTAACCGTGGGGCCTATCGTGGCTTTGATCTTCGCTATTTTGATGTTGTAGTTCCCGAGTGTATCAACGATCCGGTTTTTGTTTGCTTCCAGTTCGTCTTTGTTTACCTGGATCACACCTTCGCCGTGTTCTTCCAGCAAATCTGCAGGGGGGAACTTATAGCTGGAGAGTTCCAGTGTTGGATCGTACTCAGCCATGGGAGGTCCTTCGGTGGTGTCGGCTTCCGGTGCTTCTTGCTCGGTTTCACCAGCGGGTTGTTCTTCTATGGAGAAATCAATTCCGTCATCACCGGTAGGTTCGGGTTCTTCCGGTTCTTCGGGCATCACCGGCGCAAGGTCCAGCTCTTCCGGTTCGGCCGGTGGTTCTTCTTCGGGCAGGGGTGATTCTTCTTCCGGTTCAGCAGGAGCGGCCTTAACGGTATTAAGCGCATCAGGTATATCTTCCGGTTCTTCCTCTTCTGATTCCGGCTCTTCCGGTTTCTTACCGGAGGGAAGCGCAGGTAATTTCAGGGAGATATTAAATGCGGCTACCAGGAAGGTCAGCATGATGAATGCAAGGGCCAGGTAACTTCCAAACACGCCTATAAAGCTTTGCAGCCACCCGGCGATGAAGTACCCGAAGCCGCCTCCCATGAACAGGTAACGGGTTTGGAAAATAGCGCCGAAGAAAACCGAACACCAAATCATGAAGAACAAGGTGTAGGTGAAGGTTTTTTTGAAGGGAAGGAACTGTACCTTGAATAAAGAGCGAAGCCCCATCAGCAGGAACAGGAAAATGAAACCGAACGATGCAATGCCGAACCATTGATGTATCAGGATATGGGAAAGCAGCGCGCCCAGGGAGCCTCCGTTGTTATCAATCTGTGCATCCCTACTGGACAACAGGTCGCTCCATGATGAGGATATCTTGTCCTGGTCGTTTTCCCAGGTAAACAAAAAGCTCGACATGGAAATCAGGAGAATCACGGAGGTAAGCAGGCAGGTGAGGCCGAAGATTTTTCGTACCCTTTCATCTACGGTGAATCGCCTGAAGCCTTGGACGGCACGACGGATGCGTCCGGGTTTGCGCTCCTTCTTCTGATCTTTGTCCTTGAACCGGTTTCCTTTGGCCATTATCTATGCAGCTCAAATAAACCTGAAAATTAGGGGATTTTTATCCCCGGCCGGAACCGGAGATGCTTAATTTATCAACATGTAGAGGTGGATGAAGATTGTGTCAGAAGTTCTGAAAAGCTTCCGAAAGGTCAGCCATCTTTTTCTGGATCACGTCCAGTGGCACCATTTTGTAATCGTCAGGTATTTCAAAAACATCGTCGGGTACGGATGTTTTCAGGACTTTTTTCGCCTCGAAGTGCATCAGGATGTCATTCTGCAGCATGTCATATTCCATCAGAAATCCTGGAATTGTAGGGTAGGGCAAGGTCCAACTGGCATTGTCCACATTGATCTCGTTGGTGTAGTATAGGGCGGCATCATCCATGGACCCATTCTGGAAACGCGCGGTTGCACGCTTGCATTTGTACCCGGCGATCGTCTTGGTGTCATTCTCCATGGATATCTGGATTTCACCCATGTGTTGGTGAAGCATCCTGATATCGCTGCCACTTAGTGTGCTGGACAACCGGTCTTCAAACATCCTGAACAGCACGTACATTTCATCATCCTCAGGAATGCCTATGAAAGATGTGCGCATGATGCCCATCGACTTCATTTCCGTGGATGTCTTATTGTCTTTGAAATATACCTTGAGAGAAGTGGGCAGCAGGTTGCTCAAGGGGTGGTCTTTGCTGAGATTCGGGTAGCTGATCTCATACTCCACGACTCCTTCGGTTAGCCCGCTTTCGGAAGTGCCCTTGTTGCCACATCCCTGGGAAATCAGCAATGCTGCAAAAAACAGCAGTCGGAAAGGGTTAAGCAAAATGTTACGGCACTTATCGGACAGCATGAAGGGGAATGCACTTTGTGTTTAACACCTGGATTCTATATTCCAATGCCGCAATATAAGCATTTGGAATATACCTTAATACCCCAAATGATGCAACATGGTTTCGGGCTGTTGTTCCTTGGAGAATCTTTCGGTTGTGATTTTGCCGTTTTCATCTTTACGGATCACTACGTGCTGAGGGGCAGGGATCAGGCAATGCTGGATTCCACCATAGCCACCCAGCGATTCCTGGTAAGCCCCGGTATGGAAAAAGCCGATATAAAGGGTTTCACCTTCACCGGTTTTGGGCATGAACACCTGGTTGTTGTGCGATTCGGAGTCGTAGTAATCAAGGCTATCGCACGTGAGTCCACCTATGTTTACACTCCTGTATTCATTGCCCCACTGGTTGACGGGCAGTAAAATAAACCGCTGGTTGATACCCCAGGTGTCTGGCAGGGTGGTGATCAGTGAACTGTCAATCATGTACCACATCTCCCGGTCGTTCTGTTGCTTTTGATCCAGCACAGCGTAAATCGCCGCTCCGGATTCACCTACAGTGAAAGACCCAAATTCGGAGTACAAATTGGGTACGTCAATGTTCAGTTCATCACAACGTTGTTTGATCTGCGTGACGATTTCCTCGGCCATGTAAGCGTAATCGTATTCGAAATTGAGGGATGTTTTAATCGGGAAACCTCCGCCGATGCTCAGGGAATCAAGGGACGGACAGATCTTCCTCAGGTCGCAGTAGACATTGATGCACTTCCGGAGTTCATTCCAGTAGTAACTGTTGTCCTTGATGCCGGTGTTGATATGGAAGTTGAGCATCTTCAACTCAAATCTGCTGTCGCCCGCTATGTTGCTCTGGTAAAAGTTAATGATGTCCGTGTACCGGATGCCCAACCGTGATGTATAGAACGCAAATGTCGGCTCTTCTTCGCATGCGATCCGGATGCCCAACTTGCACTTGCCTGTGATGTTTTCCTGGTAATATTTCAGTTCACTCATGTTGTCGAGTGAAGGCACCACATTCTGAAATCCTTCATTGATCAGTTCACATATCCATTGCTTATAGAGGTCACGCTTGTAACCGTTACAATTGATGAATGTGTCTTTGCTGATGGCACCGCGTTCGGCGAGCTTCCGGATGATCTGGATGTCGTAAGCGGATGAAGTTTCGAGGTGAACACCGTGTTTTAGCGCCTCCTCTATGATAAAGGAAAAATGCGAACTCTTGGTGCAATATGTATACGTATAGTTACCTTTGTAACCCGTTTTTTGAAAGGCTTGTTGGAAATACCCCCTGGCTTTGCTGATCTGGGATCCGATCTTTGGTAGATAGGTAATCTTAAGTGGTGTTCCGTACTCCTTAATGATGTCCATTAATCGGATGCCGTTAAACAGCAATTCATCATTTTCTACCCTGAACTCTTCCTGTGGAAATTCGAAGGTCTGCTCGATCAGGTCCAGATAACGGTTCTTCATGGCCAGCTTGCTGAGATTTTTTCAGTTCTTTGCAACTGCCTGCCGCATGGTTTGCATAGGCCGAACAGTTGCTTTGAGGTTTTATGTTTATGACTTCCTTTCATATCAAGGGCGGTAAAGGTAAAAATTTGGTACAATTGCAATCGAAAAAAAATAATGTAATGACGGACACAGGTTTGACATTGGTTCGTGTCCAGGCTGACTTGGGTGCCGGAAAGAAAGGAGCAGCACAAGGTGCTGCAGCCCTTCTGGAGGCCGCAAGAAGCAGTCATGTGAACACGGTCCTTGCCTTGCCCCAGGTTGAGATTCCATTGATAGCATCCGACGATCCTCCGCCGGATCAAACGCCATTTTCCAAACACATCGATGTGTTGCTTGGCTACCAGCGAAAGGTGGCCGAGCAAATAACCGGTCTGCTTCACACCGGGCAGTTGCCCATTGTGATCAGCGGAGATCATAGCAGCGCTGCCGGTGTTATTGCCGGATTGAAAGCTGCTCATCCCGGGGAGCGGCTCGGTGTGATCTGGATCGATGCCCATGCCGATATGCATTCGCCCTATACCACACCTTCCGGCAACCTGCACGGAATGCCGTTGGCTGCTTCCCTGGGTGAAGACAACCTCGCCTGCGCCATCCGTCAGCCGGATGAACATACTATACAGCAATGGAATGCCATGAAGAACATGGCGTCTGTTGCCCCCAAGATCCTGGGAGACGACTTGTGCTTCATCGGTGTGAGGAGTACCGAAAAAGCAGAAGATGTGCTCATCAAACAGCACAGAATCCGCAATTATACGGTGAATGAAGTTCGCTCCAAAGGTGTACCCGAAATCGCTGAGGAAGTGCTGAAGCAATTGGCACACTGTACCCGGATATTTGTTTCGTTTGATGTGGATTGCATGGATCCTTCCGTATCCAGCGCAACCGGTACACCGGTGGAAAACGGATTTTTTCTGGAAGAAGCCCGTGAGTTGGTCCGCACACTGCTTGCATCCCCTTCGATATGCTGCTTCGAAATCACCGAGATCAACCCGACCCTGGAAGCAGGTGATCAAATGGCACGTGCCGCTCTCGATGTACTCAAAGCCGGAATGGAAAGCCTTACCCACGCCTGAATATGACCCTGATAAATAAGATCACCGAGGCTTTTGCCTCATGCTATGGAAAGGAGATCCCTTCCGCATCCGTTCAATTGCAACCCACCCGCTCCGAATTCGAAGGGGATGTTACCCTCGTGGTTTTTCCACTGCTGAAGTTCTCAGGAAAGAAACCCGAAGATACCGCAGCCGATGTGGGGCAGTTCTTACTGGAACAAGCACCGGAGGTGGAGCGGTTCAATGTGGTCAAAGGGTTCCTGAACCTGGTGCTGGCGGATCAACATTGGTCCGATGCCATGCAAAAATTGCAAAGCGAAGATTGGTGGCGCCCTGCATCTTCCGGACTGCACATGATGGTGGAATATTCATCTCCCAATACCAATAAGCCCTTACACCTTGGGCACATCCGCAACAACCTCCTCGGATGGTCCGTGGCTGAGATCCTCAAAGCATGCGGCCACCAGGTGACCAAAGTGAACCTGGTCAACGACCGTGGCATTCATATCTGCAAGTCGATGCTGGCCTGGCAAAAATGGGGCAACAGTGAAACACCCGCATCCTCGCACATGAAAGGAGATGCATTGGTGGGAAAGTACTACGTGCTGTTTGACCAGAAACTCAAAGAACAAATCAGGGAGCGGATGGAGTCCGGCATGGATAAAGAAACGGCGGAGAATGAAGCGCCTTTGATGGAGGAGGCGCGTGACATGTTGCGCGATTGGGAAGCTGACGTGCCTGAGGTGAGAAAGCTTTGGGAAACGATGAATGCATGGGTGTATGCAGGTTTTGAAAGTACGTACCGACGCCTGGGGGTTGATTTCAATGAAACGTACTACGAGTCAAAAACCTACCTGTTGGGTAAAGCAAAGGTTGAAGAAGCCCTGCAAAAAGGCGTGCTCTATCGCAAGGAGGATGGGTCGGTATGGATCGACCTGGAACAGGATGGCCTGGATCAGAAACTGCTCCTCCGTTCGGATGGAACTTCGGTTTACATGACCCAGGATATAGGTACTGCTATTCAGCGTTTTGAGAGCCATCACCTCGACCGTCACATCTATGTGGTGGGCAACGAGCAGGACTACCACTTCAAAGCCCTTGCGTTGATCCTGAAACGCATGGGGTATCAATGGGCCGATCACATCCATCACCTCTCATATGGTATGGTAGACCTGCCCTCAGGTAAAATGAAGTCGCGGGAAGGTACCGTGGTGGATGCCGATGACCTGATGAGTGAGGTGGTGGATGCGGCACGTGTAAAAACAGAGGAGTTGGGGAAATTGGAAGGCCTGGACGCCTCTGAAGCGGAAACTTTGTATGAAACCATCGGCCTGGGTGCGTTGAAATATTTCATCCTGAAGGTGGATCCCCGCAAGCGAATGTTGTTCAATCCCGAGGAGTCGATCGAGATTAACGGCAATACCGGACCTTTCATCCAATACACCCACGCACGCATTTCATCGGTGTTGCGAAAAGCAGAGGAGTTGGGTATGAAATCTTGGGGGAGCAGCGATCCGGCCCCCTCTCTGCATCCGGGCGAGCGCGGATTGATCAAGGTGTTGTTGCGTTTCCCCGAGGTGCTTCAGGATGCCGGCGCACAGCTGAGCCCAGCCCTGATGGCCAATTACAGCTACGAGCTTGCCAAGGAGTATAACCAGTTCTATCACGATTGCCCGGTCATTAAAGCTGAAGATCCTTCCGTGGCAGCATGGCGACTGGCGTTGTCGGCTGTGGTGCAACGAACCATCAGGGATGCCATGGGCTTGCTGGGTATCCATGTGCCCGAAAGAATGTAGGGACGAGCCGCTCGTATGATTATATTTGTGGAGTAATTCGAAATCAAGATGTTTGAAAATTTATCGGATAAATTAGAAAAAGCGTTCAAGCTGCTGAAAGGACAGGGGCAGGTCACCGACATCAATGTGGCTGAAACCCTGAAAGAAGTGAGGCGGGCGTTGCTGGATGCCGATGTCAACTTTAAAATAGCCAAGGAATTTTCGGAAACGGTCAAGGAGAAAGCGATCGGACAACAGGTATTGACTTCTGTTTCTCCGGGCCAGCTGTTGGTGAAAATCACCCATGATGAATTGGCCGACCTGATGGGGGGTGACCAGACCGACATCAACCTTCAGGGCAGCCCTGCGGTAATCCTGATTGCAGGACTCCAGGGGTCCGGTAAAACCACTTTCTCCGCCAAGCTGGCACGTTACCTGAAAACCAAAAAAGGAAAAATGCCTTTGCTGGCTGCTTGTGACATCTATCGCCCGGCGGCCATCAACCAGTTGCAGGTACTCGGTGAGCAGGTAGGTGTGGAAGTGTACACGGAAGAAGGCAACCAGGATGCAGTTAAGATCGCACGGAATGCCATCACACATGCCAAATCCAAAGGCTGCAATGTGGTAATCGTGGATACTGCCGGCCGCCTTGCCATCGATGAAGAAATGATGAAGGAGATCGCTGCCGTGAAGGATGCGATCAAGCCGTCTGAGATCCTCTTCGTGGTGGATTCCATGACCGGTCAGGATGCCGTCAATACAGCTAAGGCTTTCAACGACCGCCTCGATTTCAACGGTGTGGTGCTGACCAAGCTCGACGGTGATACCCGTGGTGGCGCCGCCCTGTCTATCCGCTACGTGGTTCGCAAACCCATTAAGTTCGTTAGCACCGGTGAGAAGATGGATGCAATGGACGTGTTCTATCCCTCAAGGATGGCCGACCGCATCCTCGGCATGGGCGACATCGTGTCCCTCGTCGAGAAAGCCCAGGAGCAGTTCGATGAAGCGGAAGCCAAGAAGCTGCAGAAGAAGATCGCCAAGGATCAGTTCGACCTGAACGATTTTCTCGACCAGATTCAACAGGTGAAGAAGATGGGGAACGTGAAAGACCTCATGGGGATGATTCCAGGCGTGGGCAAAGCTGTGAAAGACCTCGATATTGATGACGATGCCTTCAAAAGCGTGGAAGCCATTATCCAATCCATGACGCCCCGTGAGCGGAAAGATCCTTCGATCCTGAACGGAAGCCGCCGTGACCGCGTGGCCAAGGGCAGCGGAACGAGCATTCAGGAAGTGAACCGGTTGCTGAAACAGTTCACCGAAATGCGCAAGGTCATGAAGATGATGTCCAACAAGTCGCAAATGGCCCGGATGATGGCCCGTATGCCCAAACGTTAATTTTCATGACGGGGGCTTCACACAGCAAAACAAACGATATGCAAACCACCATGCACACCATGCGAGAAGCCTCAACACAAATGATAGACGGGAAAGTAACTGCGGCCGCCGTACGTGAAGAACTGGCTGAGGCGGTTGCCAGGATCAAGCAGGAAGGCGGAAAGATACCGCACCTGGCCGCCATCCTGGTGGGCCACGACGGTGCGAGCGAAACATATGTGGCGGGCAAAGTGAAGGCATGTCAGAAGGTGGGCTTCAATTCCACCCTGATACGCCTGGATGATACTGTTACCGAAGAGGCGCTTCTTGCTGAGGTACACAAACTGAACAACGATCCTGACATTGACGGGTTCATTGTGCAATTGCCCCTTCCCAAACATATCAACGAACAAAAGGTGACCGAGGCCATCCTGCCTTCCAAAGATGTGGATGGCTTTCATCCCATGAACCTGGGTCGGTTGGTGCTCGGACTTCCATGCTATGTGTCGGCAACGCCCAACGGTATCATGCAACTCATCAAACGCTACGGCATCGAAACATCAGGCAAACATGCCGTGGTGATCGGCCGCAGCCACATCGTGGGACGACCCATGAGCATCTTATTATCACAGAATGCCGCCCATGGAAATTGTACGGTGACCCTGTGTCACAGTCGTACCCAAAACTTGCCGGAACTTTGCCGCCAGGCCGATATCATTGTGGCTGCACTGGGCAAGCCGGGTTTCCTCACAGCCGACATGGTGAAAGAAGGAGCAGTTGTAATTGATGTGGGAATCACCCGGGTGCCGGACGCAAATTCACCCAAAGGTTATGTGATCCGGGGAGATGTGGCCTTTGACGAAGTTGCCCCCAAATGTGCTTTTATTTCTCCCGTTCCAGGGGGCGTAGGTCCCATGACCATCGCATCCCTTCTTCAGAACACACTGCTTGCGGCACAAAAGTTGATTTATGGCCGATAGCAGGCAATCAGTATATTTGTTTAAGACCAATAATTAAATTTCCGCTAACGTTTGAATCAAGTGGGGATGAAGCGACTACTTCATATATTGATTTTATTGATCCTTTTCGGCACTTGCGGGGTGTTTGGTCAGGGCATGCGCGACCAAACCTACAGCATTAAGAACAAAAGGGCCATTCAGCAATTCGAAGGTGGAACTGTCTACTACGACCAATGGAGACGTACACTGAAAAGGGAGATGGCAGAGAAGGCAATCACTGAAATATCAGGCGCACTCAAAACAGATTCCACCTTCATTGAAGCCTGGGCCCTCTTGGGGGATGTATACGGGGAAACCCGCCAGTGGAAAGAGTCGTGCAATGCTTACGCCCACGTTGAGAAAATCAATCCCGACTTTTACCCAGATATCTACCTCAGTTACGGAAAGGTTGAAATGGCTGACGGCAACTATTCAGGCGCAAAAAAACATCTCGAAAAATTCCTCTCGTATGAAAAGCAACGGCCCCCCGATATCGCTGTGGCCAAACGCTTGCTTGCATCCTGTGCGTTTGCTGAGAATGCCATCAAAAACCCGGTGCCCTTCGAACCCAAGAACATGGGGCCCAATATCAATTCCAAAGACGACGAATATTCTCCAACCATTACTGTGGACGGGCAGAAGTTCATTTTTACCGTGAGGTTGTATTCTTCGGTCTATGATGAATTCGGAAAGCTGGTCAGGGAGCGTGTGCAAGAAGATTTTTACGAAAGCATCTGGAAAGATGGTCAGTGGTCGCCGCGCCGGAATGTAGGACCTCCGATCAACACAGATGGGAATGAGGGTGCACAGTGTATCTCCAGCGATGGCCAATACCTGTTCTATACAGCCTGCGAAAGACGTGATGGTCTCGGGCGATGTGATATTTACGGTGCCAAGCGCGAGGGAAACCATTGGGGTAAACCCGTGAACATGGGGCCGACCATCAATACACCGTTTTGGGAGTCGCATCCGTGCTTTGCATCCGACGGTAAAACCCTCTACTATACCAGCACGATGGATGGCGGAACCGGCAAAGGAACTTCCGATATCTGGTATTGCACGCTGGACGATAATGGCAAATGGACCGGCCCCTACAACATGGGACCCACCATCAATACCGAGATGAATGAGATGTTTCCTTTCCTGCACCCGGATGGAAAAACCATGTACTTTGTGTCCGACGGCCATCCCGGCATGGGAGGACGCGACATCTTCATCACCCGCAAAGATGCCAACGGCGAATGGTCTACGCCCGTGAACCTGGGATACCCCATCAATACATTCGCCGATGAAACCAGCCTCATCGTGAACCCCGAAGGCACCATCGCCTACTTCGCTTCCGAAAGACCCAATGAAGGTGAAGGTCGCATTGACTTGTACTGGTTCCCACTGTATGAAGGGGTACGCCCGGAGAAGGTCACCTACGTGAAAGGAAAAGTTTTCAATGCCACCAGCAAGGACCCCCTGGAGGCCAAATTCATCCTGATTGATCTCGACAAGGGGGACCAGGTAGTGGAGTCATGGTCTCAGAAGGATGACGGTGAATTTCTCGTGAGCCTGCCTACAGATGGTAACTATGCACTCAATGTGAGCAAAGACGGATTCCTGTTCTACTCGGAAAACTTTAGTCTGAAAGACAAGCCCAGCGACAAACCTTTTCAGATGAATGTGCCACTCCAGCCCATCGTGGTAGGAGGTACGGTTGTACTCAAGAATGTGTTCTTCGAATCCGGTTTGTACTCACTTAGGGAAGAGTCGAAAGCCGAACTCATGAGACTGGTTGATTTGCTACAGAAGCAACCCACCATGACGATTGAGATCGGCGGGCATACAGATAATGTCGGACAAAAATCCGACAACCAGTTGTTATCTGAAAACCGTGCCAAAGCCGTGGAAGATTTCCTGGTGCAAAACGGCATCGACCGGCAACGTCTGTCACATAAAGGTTATGGTGATACAAAGCCCATCGCGACCAACAATACGGAAGAGGGTAGGGCGCAAAACCGCCGCACCGAGTTCACGGTGATCACAAAATAGCTTTCCTGATCTTCAGTAGTTTTTCAAGCAGTTTTTCCATCCGGTCCATGGCGAGCATGTTGGCACCGTCTGACAGGGCTTTGGACGGATCCGGATGTGTTTCCATGAAGAGGCCGTCTGCACCAGCTGCGATGCCTGCGCTTGCAATGGTTTCGATCAGGTGCGGAAGTCCGCCCGTTACACCCTGTTCCTGGTTGGGTTGCTGCAGCGAATGCGTTACGTCCAGTATAACCGGTGCAAAAGCCTGCATCACCGGGATGCCTCGGAAGTCTACCACCAGGTCAGTATATCCGAAGGTTGTGCCTCTTTCGGTTACCAACACATTCGGGTTGCCGGAATCAATCACTTTCTGCACTGCGAACTTCATCGCGCCCGGAGAAAGGAATTGTCCTTTTTTGATGTTTACCACTTTTCCGGTTTGGGCCGCCGCCAGCAACAGGGATGTTTGCCGGCAGAGAAACGCAGGAATCTGCAGCACGTCACAGTAGGGTGCCGCCATGGCCGCATCCTCATCCGTATGAATGTCGGTGACCACCGGCACGTCAAAGGTTTCCCGCACCTTGGCCAGAATATTCAATGCTTCTTCATCACCGATTCCGGTGAAGGAGTCGATGCGGGAGCGATTGGCTTTTCGGTAGGAGGCTTTGAAAATATAAGGGATCTTCAACCGGTCGCATAGGTTGGCAAGATGTTCGGCCACCTGCATACACAGGGCTTCGCTTTCAACAACGCAAGGGCCCGCCATCAGCAGGAAAGCACCGCTATCTGCGTGTCGGATATGGGGAATGGATTGGATCTGCATGTTCATTGCGCCGCTAAAATACCTTATTCAGCGCAAAGTAGATACCCTGGCCGTTGGCGCCATCGGGGAACAGGTGTCCGGTGAAGTTATGACTGCCCAGCACGGCTTTCCACCCGGCACCCATTTCAAGCGCGAATTCAAGTCCGACCTGCAATCCGGCATACCCGCCATACGCCAATTCACCGCCTGCGGTAAAGTATTCATCGATCTTGTAGGTTGCCCGTGCATACACATAGGGTGCATAGTTGGCTTGAAGCAGGTAGTGGGCACCGGCCTGGATTACCGTGTTGCTGTCGGCCAGCGAATGCCGGTACATCAGGTGGAAGCTGGCCGGGAGTCTGGATATGTAGGCTTCCTTTGTCTTATTAGGTAAAGCAGAGTTGATGATGCTGTCGGTGTTGGAGGCGTCTCCGAAGATGGAGTCTTTCAGCGAGAAAATGTCATCAATTTCCCATCCTTCCCATTGGTAGGTGGTGTCGATGTCATAGGTCCCCGCCTGGCCACCTACCCAGCGGATGGCGCCCAGGTCTCCGATTTCCAGCCGCCACAAACTTTTTTCGGAAGGGCGTAGCTCCAGGAACAGGTCGGCTGATCCGCCCACGCCTGCAACGGTCATCATGTCTACATATCCGGTATCAGATTCCTGCATGGTGGCGGCTATGTCCAGGTCAATCTGGCTGCCGTCCGGATAGGTATAGAAATCGCCACGTGTGGTTTCTATCTGCATGTTTCTTTGGCCTTTCAGTAAGGATAAGGCGATGCCCCAACGGAATTTATCCGACGAATGGATGATGCCCAGTCGCACCTGTTGAAAGGTAAGGTATTGCATGTTAAACGGGTGGAAGTCGACATGCTGGCCGGCTTCATCGCGGTTACCGAAGAACACGGTTTGGAAGAGGCCTTTGGTGAAGCCTGCATTGAAGATGGTTCGTGTTCTCATGTCAATGAACCCTGCCAGTCCGGGCTTGCCAAAAAGGCTGTCGTTGATACCCAGTTGCAATCCGCCCTGGAAATGCCCACCGAAACGGTTGTTGTCTTTCAGCCTGTCAAGTACCTTTTGTTTTGTCAGGGAGTCAAGGAACTCACCGCGCATCAGTTTGCGTGTGAATCCGGAGGTGATGCCTGTGGATGCCAGTTGGTAATCTACCCGTCCGTTCACAAACAAGGAGCGGCCTTCGCCCTGCTCGGGGAAAAGTGCCGGTGCCTGGGCGCTGGATCGCGCCGGTAGCAGGGTTGCTGCAAGCAGAACTAAAATGGAGCATGTCCGGCGGCGACCGGATAGTGAATGAATGCCTCGGATCATAAACGGTAGTTGAAATCGCCCACCAATTTGAAATCAATGGTGTAGTTGCTGTAAATCTTCACGAAGTCGGGTTGCCCTGCGGTTGTAAAAGCGGCTTTGATTACGATCTTGTTGCCGTTGTATAGCTTGTTCATGCGGGCTTCGTTCACCGGCAGCTTGATTTGCGTTAGTTTTTTCTGGCTGACTCGGTTACCGGCATCGAGTTGTGCTGCAGCTACCATCTGGTCCATCATCAGTTGATCCAACACATTGCCGGCGCCGTCGGTGATGTCAAGTGTAATCAATGCATCAAACGGGAAGCCGTTATCTACCAATAGCGTAAAGGTTCCGTCTTTGATCTTGCGATCTTCGGAAGGGTTGTTGTTGCCAAGATCAAAATCGCTGGTGTCGGTCAGTGTGAGTTGATTGGCCACCAGGCTGAGGGGCATTTCAATGTTCAGGTCGGCCCGGATTCCGTGATCGTGGTAAATGAAGTCAGTACCTGTGCCTATGGGTGGGGGAGGTGTGTTCGGGTTGAGTTGTAGTTTGAGTTGGTACTCCATCTCATCAGGCAGGTTCTCAACCAGTGGTTCAAGACCGGATATCTCGATGTTTTCCACAGCCGGTGTCAGCGGGTTGTCTGTAGCCTCGGCGATGGTTACGGTGGAATCCAGGAAAGAGGAGGATAATGGAACCGTGTTTCCGGTGCTTGTGTTTTTTGATATCAATGATTTCAGTACCACGTTTGCATCAAGTCCTATGCTGTTGACCACATCCATCGTAACCTTTACTTTTTCCAGGTCGATGTTGCCGGCGGTGATGCCTTTGAACAACTCTACGGGTACTACGGAAGGACCGATGTCATATACATCCTGCCCAAGGTATCCGTATCCGTATTCCGGAACCACATCCACCAGTCCGGCATTCACATAGAAACTGTCGGTAAGTGCCAGTGTGGTGCTGTTTCCCGTTGAGTCGATTCTGCCAATGAGTGACTGGTACCAGGTGTTGACGGTATCTCCGTTGATACCTGTCAGGTCGAGTTTGTATCCCGTGAAATCGTACAATTTGGAAAAGACCGATGTGCCGCCCGGTGGTGCAGGAGGGACTTTCGTAATTACTTCAAACGGCACACCCTGGAATGTGGCGCTGGGGATCTTGTAGTCAAAACGCAGGGTATCCTGCAGTGTGCTCACCACATCAATCTTTACAAACCCGTCTCGGATAATGATGTAGTTCAGTTGCAGGTTGTCAGCATTTTTCAGCGGCATTTCCTGGGTTTCATTGACAATGTCCTGATCGGGGAAAACGGCTGTGGCACTGTATGGGTTGAGGTCGCGGACAGTGATTGTGGCGATCAGCGCATCGTTGGTATCAATGGGTACGGGGTTGCCGCCTGATCCCGGACTTTCCATGTTCAGGATCTGCCCCAGCATATCGCCGTACACGGTCTGGCCCGACAGGTCAGCGGAATCGATGACGGTGGTGTTCGGCGGAATGTATGGAAAGGTATCGCGAACAATCACCACTCCGTTTGACTGGTTTTTTAACTGGAACACCAGGTTGGTGATGGGGATGGGAAGCTCATTCTTCAGTTCGATGTCCATCCAGCCGCTGATCAGGGTCACCGACTCAAAAAACTCATTAGCATCAATGGGCATGTTATTGGAACTGATGCCGCTGATTGGGGGCACCGGTACGGAATTTCCGTGGGAAGCAAGGATGAATGCTCCGGTTGCACCTCCGGTTTCCCTGGCGATTTGCCCGAGTGTGATGGGGTACACGATTGAACGATCTCCCATTTCAATGTACTGCAGCTGCACGTTATAGGTAAACGTGGTGTCCGGCATGGTGTACATCTGGTCCAGTGTGAACTCATACAGACCGGTTTGGTAGACCAGGCTCACGGTGTTGTCGGGGGTCTTTTGCAGCAGGCTGTCGGTGATTAGGTCATCTATACCGATGCTGGTCTTTACCAGCGGCGCGAGAACGCCCACATCCCAACTGGCTTTGTCGAGGTCGTTCTTGCATGCGCCGAGCACGATGCTCAGACAGGCAATGCCGATCAGTGGATTACGGAAAGATGTCATCTGGCGGGGTTAGTTGCACAAAACAAAGGGCAATATAAGCAATCGTGCACCAAAATGCCCGGATATCTTCACAAGTCACCTCAACGTCCCCAGCGTGACCGGGAACAAAACCGGCCTGCTGGGTGCGGCATCTGCCACAAAAGGGGCAGTTTGCAGGTTCAGGATGTACCTGCCGTCGGGGATCTCGTCTCCGGCGTAAATCATTTCCGTTACGGTTCGGGTCAATGCGTGTTCGGGTGGGCGGTCATGCCCTTCGTTTTTCATGTCCCAAAAGATGCGGTGGGTGGAAAGACGGCCCTCGTCGAATGTGCGGTCCAGTGACGGAAAATCAACCAGCAAGTGCTTCACTTCAGATGACCGGATGTACTGCATTGCTTCCAAACTGAAGAATGGGGGTGGGGATTGCATGTACCGTCTCCGTTGCTTGCCGGTATCATTGGGAAGGGTCCGGATGATGAGGGCCTGGGTCCATGCCGACGGTATTTGTTCCAATGCGGTCTCCAGGCTGGCCTTGGTGATGAGCATGTCGCCCGGTTGCTTGTCGGGAGCATACGTGTCATTGCATGTGCCGGCTTCTTCGGGATGAACACTGATCAGTGTGGCAGGAATTAACATGTCGTTCAGCAGTTCATGGACCGACAGGCGTTCGTCTGACAGGTGACCTGCACATTCCGTGTGGGTGCCGTTGCAATGCGGAATAAGTTGATAGCTCTCGAAGTTGCAGCTGCCTCCGCGGCGGGTGTCGCCCACAAAGTCACCGGTTTCAAAGGTTGACGCGGTAGCGGCGGGAACATCGTACGAGTTCGGCTGCGGCCCGTTGAACTGCATCGGGATGGCCAGGTGGAAATACGTGTTGTGATGTACCCTGTAGCGTATGCCGTCGACTTCGGTTTCCAGCAACATAGGCGTCAATGGTTGTAGGTATAACAGAAGCCCAGCGAACGTTTCAGTCCTTCCGGTAGTTCCGGCAACTCCGATCTTGGAATCAACAGGGTGGAGATTTGGTGCAATTCCTTGAATACATGGTGTTGTTCGGTGGTGGCTTTCAGGTAGTCGTGCCCGGAGGAACCGCCGGTGCCCATTTTGCGTCCCAGCATACGCAGCACCATTTGCGCATGGCGGTAGCGCCAGGTGGTGAACAGCTCATCGATGTCGAGCAGGCGCACCAGCATGGTGTGTGGCATGCGAAGCAGCGGCTCGTCGCGGTACAGGTGAATCAGGAGGGCTGCAAGTGTAGCCTTGTAGGATAGACCTTCGTTTTTCTGGTTGCCTTTTTCCTCGTCCAGTGCATCCTTGAAGTACTGTGCTGTGCCGGCCAGCATTTGTAGACGAATGTTTTTGTCTTCTTCGCTGATGAATGTGGTTTCGCGGATGGCGGCTTCTTCTTTCTCGATCATTTGATTCACGGCATCCCGGTATCGGGCCAGGAAGGGGAAATCATCCATGTCCAGGAAAGGTGTACGGTTCAGCCATTGTTCCACCAGGTTGGCGAGGGAAGGAGATGCTTCCAGTTCCTTCAGTTCTTTTTGCTGACTTTCGGAGAACACGCTGCTATATACCTTTTGGTTATAGGTCAGGCGATCTTCTTTTTTCAATCCCAGCATCACTTCCACTTTCCTGAACTGGAAGCTCTGGAAACCG
This sequence comes from Flavobacteriales bacterium, assembly GCA_020635855.1. Taxonomy (NCBI): domain Bacteria; kingdom Pseudomonadati; phylum Bacteroidota; class Flavobacteriia; order Flavobacteriales; species Flavobacteriales bacterium. The sequence goes on from JACJYZ010000002.1 coordinate 1,530,015, forward strand.
GATGCGGGAATGAGGTAGTTGCGGAAGTCGAGAAAATCCAGCGGCGTCATGGTTTCCAGCACGCGGATCTGGTCAATCATGATCTTCTGGATCTCAATCACCCGTTCCAGGCGGGATACAGCGATGCCGATGTTTCTTTCATCTACATGATTTTCACGAAACAACAGGCAAACCGATTCGGTCTCGTGGATGATCTGTTTGAACCAAAGTTCATATACCTGGTGGATGATGATGAACAGCATTTCGTCGTGGGCCGGCTGACCCACATCGCTGCTTCGCATGTGTTGCGCATGGAGGATGTTCTCCAGCTGCAGGTACTGCGCGTAGTGAACAGAAGCGAACTTTTTCTGGTTGATTTCCGACATGATGATTGAGACTCTGGTAAGATGAATGGCAAAGATACAGGTAGCGATATAAATTCAAAGACTGCCGGAGTCGCCGGCTTTGAGTCGTTTGGTTTCCAGTGAAAAATGGCTATTTTTACCGACCTTAATCAATCCTTGAAAATCAGAACCGATGAGTGTATTGGTAAATAAACAATCAAAAATAGTCGTGCAGGGATTCACCGGCAGTGAAGGTACTTTCCATGCAGGACAAATGATTGAATACGGAACACAGGTTGTAGGAGGCGTGACCCCTGGTAAAGGCGGTCAGCGTCATCTGGACAGGCCCGTTTTCAATACGGTTGAACAGGCTGTGAATGAAACCGGCGCAGATGTATCCATCATCTTTGTTCCTCCGCCGTTTGCAGCGGATGCGATTCTTGAATCGGCTGAGGCCGGTATCAAAGTGATCGTGTGTATCACTGAGGGTATTCCCACCAAAGATATGATTGCGGTGAAGCGTTACCTGATGGATCGCGATGCACGGTTGATCGGTCCGAACTGTCCGGGTATCATCACTGCGGAAGAAGCCAAGGTGGGTATCATGCCGGGCTTTGTGTTCAAGAAGGGTCGCATCGGTGTGGTGTCCAAATCAGGAACACTTACCTACGAGGCCGCTGATCAGATTGTGAAGGCCGGTCTGGGTATCAGCACAGCCATCGGTATCGGTGGTGATCCCATCATCGGAACATCCACGAAGGAAGCTGTTGAACTGTTCATGAACGATCCGGATACAGACGGTGTGGTTATGATCGGTGAGATCGGCGGAAGCATGGAAGCTGACGCCGCTCGTTGGTTGAAGGAAAACGGCACCAAGCCTGTTGTAGGTTTCATCGCCGGACAAACAGCACCTCCCGGACGCCGCATGGGCCACGCCGGTGCCATTGTCGGAGGAGCCGACGACACCGCTGCTGCCAAAATGCGTATCATGACGGAATGCGGCATTCACGTGGTTGAATCACCTGCTACGATCGGTGCACAAATGAAGAAAGTACTTGAGATGACGCTCGCGTAAACGACGGGTGTATATCAGCATAATTAAAAAAGGCTTCCGAAATCGGAAGCCTTTTTTAATTATGAGTTTGTGGTTTCTAGTTTGTAGTTAAGGCCGTGCTTCCAACCACAAACCAGAAACTACAAACCATATCAATATTCAAGCATATACTTGATGCCGAAGTGAATTCCTCCTGATACCTGGTGGGTTTGATAGGGATCACTGTAAATTAATGCGTTGTCAAAGCTGTAGGCATTTTGGCCATCCACGCCTTTTAAATCGGTAAGTCCATAAGCAACGCGGAAACCGATCTGCAACAACACCTGGTCGGAAAGGTTGGCTTCCATGCCGAAGCCTATAAGCCCGGCAAAACTGTTTTTCTGGTAGAGGGTACTTACGTCTTTGCTTGCTGTTACATCAAGTGAGTCGAGTGTTTTTGAATAGGTGGCCTTGTTGATGAGCGTATACATCGCACCGATCTCAAAGTAGGAACCTGAGTTCGCTTTGATCAGTACCGTCAGAGGCAGGTCTATTTGCCGCATGTTGGTACGGCTGTGGTATTGGGTAAAGTAGTTGGTGCCGCCTTTGTATTTCTGCTGGTGTCCGGACATGAGTACATCCAACTCAACACCGAAGTTGTCGCTGAAGTAGGAACCCAGGCTGATGCCGTATCCGATCCCGAAAGAAGGCTCGTAGGCTTGTGTTTGCTCATCGGTCTCGGAAATGTTTTTGTTCAATAACCACGTAGAGCGGCCGGTGCCAACTGCACCGACGGTAAAAGATCCGGATGATCGGGGTTGTGAGAAGGCCACCTGTGCCAATAGTGACAGGGAAGCCGTGCATATCAATGCGGTTTTTTTCATTAGGGTATGTTATTAAGAGGGTTACCTTCCGGTGGTCCGGTGGCAAACGGTGCGATTCAGCAGATAGGCCAGGTCCCAGTTCAGTTCAAGGATCAGCATACCCGAGAAAGGCTTTGTTGGTGCATAGTCGCTGTACACCGCCGAATTGTCCGGGTAGTGTACCGTGCTGCCCTTGCCGCCTGTATTACTCAGGATATCCTGGAAGCCATAGGTGAAGCGAAGTCCGAGCGCCAGGTTGAAGTTGTCAACACCCGTACCGATCCAGCGGCCGAAACCGAAAACGCCCGACATGTGGGTAGCGGTGAATCGATCGGTTACATCGGCTGATGGAAATGCAGACAGGTCTCCGGGGTAAAATTCGGTGGCGCCGTTCAGGAACGACAACTGGGGTCCAAGTTCAACATATGCGCCTGAGAGATTCAAGCGAAGCAACAGGGGAACATTGATCTGGGTGAGCTTAACGGTCTTCGACCAGGATTGTCCCATGGCCGTGTCTTTGCCATTGTATTTCTGGTTGAAAAAGGTCATCAGTCCTTCGCCGGTGAATTCAACCACGTTGTTGGCATTGAACCCGAACTTCAGTCCGACGGTGCTGCCGAAACTGAAAGCATGTTCAAGTGTGCCTTCATTGAATACGTTGGCATTCATTAACCAGGTAGTACCTGCGCCGCCTTTCAGGCCGAGATCGATCCAGGCTGTCTTGTGCTTTCCGCCCTGCGCCAATCCGGAGGAGATGAACGCAAATAGGGCCAGGAGGGAGAAAACGAGTTTTTTCATGTATTGCCAGTGCTGTGAAGTTGCGTGATTTACAAAAATAGAATTCTTTTGCAACCGGGCAAACCCCAATTGCGTATGGCGGGACGTATTTTGTTAGCCGAATAGGGAGTCAAAATCCTTAGCCAGACGCGATATTCCGTACGATTCTTTATACATTGTGACATGAAACAAGCAGTCATTTTTAGGTTCCCAAGCATTGCCGCCGCATTTGCTTTTTTATGCATCATTTCTGTGTCGGTGAAGGTAGATGCCCAATGCACCCCTGATCCCCAATATACCAACAGCGGTATCTATCCCGACTCAGCCACAAACCTTCCGCCGGCGTATGTTGGAACGCCTTATGCGGAAACCATCACCCTGGTGGTGCCGGCAGATACTTTCCTGGGTACAATTCCTGTCAAAGTGGATTCAGTGGTTCTTACCGGATTCGATGGACTTCCGGCCGGGTTTACCTATGCCTGTAATCCATCCAAATGTTCATGGAAGGGAGGAGAGAGCGGCTGTGTACTCATATCCGGAACGGCAACCGCCGGTATGGAAGGTACTTACCCGCTGAAAGGTTATGTGGAGAGTTATGCGGCCAGCATTACGGTGCCGTTCCGGGATACCGTTACATATCTGCGGTTGGTGGTGATGCCGCCCCAGGGTGTGGGCGAAGAAGGGGGCGTGTATGTGCGAACATCAGCATTTCCCAACCCTGCAGATCATAGTACCCAGCTAAGTATTGGTTCCCTTATCCCTGGTGAGGCTGAGATTCGCTTGGTGGATGTCACCGGCCGTCAGGTGTGGCAAACAACCCGCAGGTTTGTGCATGGAGACAACCTGGTGGAACTGCCTTTGAATACATGTGCCAATGGTTTGTATATGTACCACGTGGCGCTTGGGCCGTACCATGCGGCCGGCAGGATTGTGGTCGCTCATCCGTAGTCACTGGGAATGATCCGTTTTGATTTCCGCAGGATCCCGTCCCTGATTGTATCGGTTCTTTGCCTTTGTGCGCCGCTGGGAGCAATTGGGCAGATCTTACACGGTGTGGTGTTTGACGCTGAAACCCATAAGCCACTTGCGGGTGTTGCCGTGTATGTACGTGTGGCAGAAGGCACGGCCACTGACACAGAAGGGAGGTTCATGCTTCAAGCTCAGGAGGGTGACACCGTTTTGCATGCCCGTATGATTGGCTATCATGAGCAGATATACAGCCTGAAAGATAAAAAGGCCACCGATACCATAGAGATCCGCCTTTCATCCGAAACCAGCCTGCTGGGCGAAACGGTAATCACTGCCACCCGCAACGCGATTCCCATTGAGACCGCCACCGTATCTGTTGAGGTGTTGGGTAGCCAGCGAATCGAAAATCAACCTCAGGTATCCGCGGAGGATGTGGTGTCACGGGTGCCGGGGGTACACATAACCGACGGGCAGGTGAGCATCAGGGGAGGAAGTGGCTTCAGTTACGGTGCAGGTAGCAGGGTGCTTGTGTTGGTGGATGACATGCCCGCCATCGCCGGTGATGCCGGTGATGTGAAATGGAGTTTCCTGCCGATGGGCAACCTGGAAAAAGTGGAAGTGGTGAAAGGAGCTTCATCTGCATTGTACGGTTCGTCCGCCCTGAACGGCGTGATCCATCTTCGTACGATTCAACCGGCGGATACACCGGCGACCAAACTATGTGTACTGGCGGGAATTTACGGCAACCCCGTTCGACATGATTCTCTTGGTAACAGGAGCCATGCATTGAAGTGGTGGGAAGGTGCCAACCCGGTGTTCGGAGGCGTTCAGGCCATGCATGCCAGGAAATGGAAGGGAGGAGATTGGGTGGTATCCGGACAGGCACACCAGGATCAAGGATATCGGGAGGGTGAACATGAAAAGCGCGTACGCCTGGGAGCTTCTGTTAGGTACAACCTGGGGAGCCGTGATCAATGGAGGGTTGGACTTGCCTTGCAGTCGATGTGGATTGATGGGTCGCTCTTTCTGCTCTGGCAGGATGCCGATTCGGGGGCATGGAAACCTGCAGGTGGCGTGGACCCGGCCACCACCACGCTGAACTTCTATCAGGGCAGCCGGTTGACCATCGACCCCACGGTGCAGTATACGGGGGGTAAAGGAGGGAAGCATGCATTCCGCAACCGCTTGTTCAGGGTTGTGAACCATTCGGAAACAGGTCAGGGTGCCATCAGTACATTGTCGTACCACGAGTATCAATACCAGTGGAAAGGGTTCGAACACTGGACGCTGACCGGTGGCGCCGTAGTGAGTTTTAATACAGTGAAAGCGGAGTTTTACGGAGATCATGATGCGCGTAACCTGGCGGGTTTTTTCCAGGCCGATCGCAGCAAGGGAAGGTGGAATGTTTCAGCCGGATTGCGTTTGGAATACTTCCGCATGGATACGGCTACATCGGAAGCCCCGGTATACCTGCCCGGAGGTTTCCGGCTGGTGAGGGACCGGTCGCTTGTTAGTGACTCCGTTAGGCTGCTTAAAAATTCACCGGTGAGGCCCGTGATCCGATTGGGTGTGAATTACCGTGTGATACCTGGCGGTTTTATGCGTGCGTCGCTTGGCGGTGGCTACCGGTTCCCTTCGGTGGCTGAAAAATTCGTGAGTACAGAAGTGGGTGGATTGAAGATCTTTCCGAATCCTGCGCTTCAGCCCGAAACCGGATGGAGCACGGAACTGGGGTATCGCCAGATGTGGAGCAAAGGACAATGGAAGGGTGGAGCGGATGTGGCGCTGTTCTGGACGGAATACCAGAACATGATGGAATTCACATTTGGTCAGTATTACCCTGATTCAATCAAAAATCCTGACTTGCTGCAATACCTGGCGTATTCAGGGTTCCGGTCGGAGAACATCGGAAATGCGCGCATCTCGGGCGCCGAGATTTCTTTGTTCGTGCAACCGCCAACGGGGCCATTGAAAACTTCATGCTGGTTAGGATATACCTATACAAATGCCAAAAGCCTGGCCGCTGACTCTTCCTATATAAAGGGTGTATCCGATCCTGAAAGCAACCTGCTCAAGTACCGGTTCAGGCACCTGCTTAAAGGAGAGTGCACGATCGGATGGAAGCATTGGACGGCCGGCATTCAAACAGTTTTCCACAGTGCCATCGAAAATGTGGATAAGTCTTTCGAAGAACCTTTGCTCGGCAATATACCATCTACTAAATTGCTTCCCGGCCTCAAAGAGTATCGCGACGAACATAACCGTGGCGTTTGGGTGTGGGAGGCCCGCTGTGGATGGGAGTTTTACAGAAGTTGGACAGCAATAATCAGTATTCGCAATCTGTTTAATATTGAGTACATGGAGCGCCCCGGCGACATACAGGCGCCGCGCACCGTGCTTTTTCAAATTAAAACCTCCTTCTGATTGCCCGCCTATGAAAGCCCTTCGTATTCTAGTTGTGTTATTGCTGTTGCTGGTACTTGACTGGTTCGCTGTACACGATATCCTTTTGAAAGGTACCAGTTACCTGACACGGTACGCCATCCTGATCAGCAGCCTGCCTTTGATCATGCTATCGGTTCTTTGGCTACTCAGACCCAAAATGTCCAAGCAGGGTACCCGCCAAAATTAGATTTTACCGTCTGTAATGGTAAGCTTGCGGTCGGCCAGATCCGCCAGCTCATCATTGTGTGTGACAATGATGAAGGTTTGATTCAGCTGCTTCCGCAGAGCAAAGAACAACTGGTGCAGTTCTCTTGCCGCGTGAGAATCCAGGTTGCCGGATGGTTCATCTGCCAACACCACCGCAGGTTTGTTGATCAATGCCCGAGCCACAGCCACCCTCTGCTGCTCTCCACCCGATAATTCCGATGGCTTATGTGTGGTGCGTTCACTGAGACCAAGCGTTTCCAGCAGTGCCAGCGCTTCAGCCCTTACTTCCGATTCATTGCGTCCTTGAATGAACCCGGGAATGCAAACATTTTCTTCGGCCGTGAATTCCGGCAGTAAGTGATGAAACTGGAATACAAAACCGATTGAATTGTTTCTGAATACCGATAATTGTTTATCGTTCATTTCGGATATCAGGGTTCCGGCAATCTCCAGCCGACCTCCGTCTGCTTTATCAAGCGTACCCAGGATCTGTAACAGGGTGGTTTTGCCCGCACCGGATGCGCCAACGATGGAAACCACTTCTCCGGCCGCTATCTCCAGGTTAATGCCTTTCAATACCGCGAGGTCGTCGTAATGTTTGATGATTCCTTCCGCTTTGATCATTGCGTTGCGTTCTGCAGCCAAAGATAGGATTTGTGGCCGAATGCGGTGAACGATCACCTGCATCAACCTGCAAAATATAGCTTTGCCATACCGGTCAAAAAACTTACATTTGACCACTTTAAAAACGCTAACAATCCCAAGCGATATGAACGTACACGAATACCAGGGAAAAGAAATTCTGAAAAGCTTCGGCGTAACGGTGCAGGAAGGCATCGTGGCCAACACACCTGATGAAGCCGTAAGCGCGGCTAAGAAACTGAGCGAACAAACCGGTACGCAATGGTGGGTGGTGAAAGCCCAGATCCATGCAGGTGGTCGCGGTAAAGGCGGCGGTGTAAAACTGGCCAAGTCTCTTGATGAAGTGAAGGAGCGTGCCAATGACATCATCGGCATGAATCTCATTACACCGCAAACCGGTGCCGAAGGAAAGAAAGTACACAAGGTGCTCATCGCACAGGATGTGTATTACCCGGGCGAATCGGAAACCAAAGAGTTTTATATCAGCGTGCTTCTCAACCGTTCTACCGGAAGAAACATGATCGTTTATTCCACGGAAGGTGGTATGGATATCGAGGAAGTTGCTGCCAAAACCCCACATCTTATTTATAAGGAAGAAGTGGATCCGGCCACGGGTCTGCAACCTTTCCAGTGTCGCAAGGTGGCTTTCAACCTCGGACTTTCCGGCGAGGCGTTTAAGCAGATGACCAAGTTCATCGCCAACCTTTACAAGGCATATGACGCCACGGATTCTTCCTTGTTCGAGATCAACCCTGCGTTGAAGACCTCCGATAACAAAATACTGGCGGTGGATGCCAAAGTGAACCTGGATGACAATGCACTGTACCGCCATGAAGACTATGCCGCCATGCGCGACAAGCTGGAAGAAGATCCGGCGGAAGTGGAAGCGGGCGAGCATGGCCTCAACTTCATCAAACTGGATGGAGATGTAGGCTGTATGGTGAACGGCGCCGGCCTGGCCATGGCCACCATGGACATCATCAAACTCTCTGGTGGTGAGCCTGCGAACTTCCTTGATGTGGGTGGTACCGCCAATGCCGAGCGTGTGGAGAAAGCTTTCAAGATCATCCTGAAAGATCCCAATGTGAAGGCGCTGCTCGTGAATATTTTCGGAGGTATCGTGCGTTGCGACCGTGTGGCGCAGGGTATTGTGGATGCTTATAAGAACATCGGTGAAATTCATGTACCGGTGATCGTTCGTCTGCAAGGCACCAATGCCGTTGAGGCCAAGAAGCTGATTGATGAGTCGGGTCTCAAGGTGCAGTCGGCCATCCTGCTGCAGGAGGCTGCCGAGAAGGTAGCTGCAGCCATCAAAGGCGGAAAATAATAACTATGAATCATCACAGCCGCCGGTACCATTCTCCGGCGGCTTTTTTGTTTTTGTAATCCGATGAAAAAGATCCTCGTTGCCAATCGCGGTGAAATTGCCCTGCGCGTGATGCGCACCTGCAAGGAAATGGGCATTGCCACCGTTGCCGTTTTTTCCGAAGCCGATCGCAATGCGCCTCACGTGAAGTATGCGGATGAAGCCGTGTGCATCGGTCCGCCGGCTGCATCGGCTTCTTATCTGAAGGGTGACAGGATCATTGAAGTGGCACTTGAACTGGGTGTGGAAGGCATCCACCCGGGCTACGGTTTTTTGTCGGAAAATGATCACTTCGCCGAGCAGGTGGAAAAAGCGGGCATTACTTTTATCGGTCCGTCTTCCGAATCCATCCGCGTGATGGGAAGCAAACTTGCCGCGAAGGATGCCGTTCGCAAGTATGATATCCCCATGATTCCCGGTTCGGAAGGGGCGGTGAAGACGGTTGAGGAAGCGAAAGCCATAGCCAAAGAAACCGGTTTCCCGATCCTGATCAAGGCGTCGGCAGGTGGCGGCGGCAAAGGGATGCGCGTGGTACAAAAGATGGAAGAGCTAGAAGAACAGATGGGGCTGGCGGTAAGTGAAGCCACATCGGCTTTCGGCGATGGATCTGTTTTCATAGAAAAGTATGTGACTTCCCCTCGCCATGTGGAGATCCAGGTGCTTGCTGATAAGCATGGAAACACCGTTCACCTGTTTGAACGGGAATGCTCCATTCAGCGTAGGCACCAGAAGGTGATCGAAGAGGCTCCGTCCGTAGCCATCAATGAAGAAACCAGGAAGGCGATGGGAGAGGCAGCGGTGAATGTGGCCAGGTCTTGTCAGTACAGTGGTGCCGGAACGGTTGAGTTCATCCTTGACGAAAGCGGCGCGTTCTATTTCCTTGAAATGAATACCCGCCTGCAGGTGGAACACCCCGTTACCGAATTCATCACCGGGGTTGACCTGGTGCGTGAACAGATCCTGATCGCACGCGGAGAGAAACTTTCTTTCCGGCAGGACGATCTGAAGATCAATGGTCATGCGCTGGAGATTCGCGTGTATGCTGAAGATCCGGCCAACCAGTTCCTGCCTGATATCGGCCGCCTGCATACCTACCGCAGGCCTTCTGGTAATGGCGTTCGCGTTGATGATGGATTTGAAGAAGGCATGGACATTCCCATCTTTTATGACCCGATGCTATCCAAACTCATCGTGCACGGACAAGATAGGGAAGAAGCCATTTTCCGGATGTTGCGGGCCATTGCAGATTATCGCATCGCGGGGGTCAGTACCACCCTCGGTTTCTGTGCCTATGTGCTCCGCCATGAAGCATTTGTTTCCGGTAGGTTTGATACACATTTCGTTCAGCAGTACTTCACCCCCGAAGTGTTGCAGCAAGAAGCCGGTGATGATGCGGAAGAACTGGCGGCCATTCTTGCGGCCGGACTGGTGGAGAAACACCGCTCGGCAACCCAACGTCCGGTGACCATGAATGCTGCGTCTGCCTGGAAAACAAAAAGGAGCCGCGTCTCGTAAATACAGTGAAAATAAGGCCTTGCGGTAGTCCGTTTCTATTGCCGGAGGGTTTCGGTTTGCTTATTTGACGAATTACAGCGTACATTTTCTGGCATAAATAATGGTATAGCTTCTGATATGAAGCGGTTGTTTTGCATATCATACCTGCTCCTGTCGGCCCTGTTTTCACAGGCGCAGACAGAAGGAGGGTACACCGTTGCCGCCCGCGTGGAGAACGGTGATACCCTGCTGTATGCGTCGTTACCGCAGGTCACCATCTCGGAATTCCGCAGGTTTGCCAACGACCGTGAGTACTTGCGATATAAGAAGCTGCTGAGAGATGTACGCAGGGCATACCCCTATGCCAAATTGGCCGGGGAGAAGATGCGCGAATATGCCGCTTTGCTGGAGGATGTGAAGAAAGACAGCCAGAAACGGAAATTGATGAAGCAGGCCGAACAGGAACTGAAAGATCAGTTCGAAGGCGACATCCGGAAGCTTACCATTTCACAAGGCAGGATACTCATTAAGCTGATTGATCGGGAAACAGGAGATACTTCCTATGATATCATCAAAGATCTGCGTGGGGGATTTTCCGCCTTCTGCTGGCAGTCACTGGCACGTCTCTTCGGATCCAACCTGAAGGATACATACGATGCGGAAGGGGATGATAAGATGATCGAGCAGATCGTGCAGGCCATCGAGGCCGGTGAAATTTAATCCAGGCCGGTGGTTATTCCGCCAGAACCCCTTCGAACATATTCAATTTGGGAAGCCAGTGATCCGGGATCGGGATGGATCGTTGATCGGCATAAGAGTAGCAAACCAGCACAGTGGTTCCGTTGGCAACTTCCACTTCCTTGCCTTCTCTTTTCACCACCAGTGTGTAACCAATGTCAAAGCTCGAACGGCCGATGCGGGTGATGCCCGTGTACACCACCAGGGTGTCTTTTAGATAAACAGGTTTTACATAATTGACTTCCGCCCTGGCAACGATCAGGCCCTCGGTTTCCCAGTTGATTGCTCTTCCGAACGTTTCTTCAAAAAACCTGAACCGCGCATTTTCCATGTAGGTCAGGTATACCGCGTTGTTGACATGCCCCAGGCTGTCTATATCTGAAAAGCGGATCTCCACGGCGGTATGGTACTTATATCTGTTCACGGTTTGTCGAGTTTTTCAAATTCGGATTGCCGGCTCTTGAATTCGGGAACCAGGTCTTTCATTTTCTGTACAATCGCGTGGTTATCCTGGGTGTCGAACAATCCTACCAGTTCCTGAATCTCACCCGCAAGTCTTTTCAAGTCTTGTGGCTTTACCAATGCTGCCATGATGCGGGGGTGATGGGTAGGGATGGAGTTCTCCTCCGTGGCCAGCAGTTCTTCATATAGTTTCTCTCCCGGCCTGAGCTGGGTGTATACGATTTCAATGTCTTTGCCCAATTCCAGTCCTGACAGTTTGATCATCTTTTTCGCCAGGTCATCGATCTTTACCGATTTACCCATGTCGAAAAGGAATATCTCTCCGCCTTTCCCCATGGCTGCTGCTTCGAAAACCAGCTGGCATGCCTCGGGAATGGTCATGAAAAACCGCGTGATTTCAGGGTGGGTGATGGTAAGTGGTCCGCCTTCCTCAATCTGTTTCCGGAACCTTGGAATAACCGATCCGCTTGAACCCAGTACGTTCCCGAACCGGGTGGTGATGAATTCCGTGGATGCCGAATCATTGTATGCCTGGATGTACATTTCGGCGATGCGCTTGGATGCCCCCATCACGTTGGTGGGGTTCACGGCTTTGTCGGTGGAGACCATCACGAATTTCTTCACTTTGTGTTCCACCGCCAGGTCGGCAATCACCTTTGTTCCCATTACGTTGGTAAGTACAGCCTCCGACGGGTTGTTTTCCATGACGGGTACATGTTTGTATGCGGCGGCATGGAAGACAATTTCAGGACCGAGTGCACGGAACAGGCGGTTCATCCTTCTGGCATTCCGGATGTCACCGATAACTGCTTCCACCTGGCTGGCCCCGAACTTTTCGCGCAGTTCCAGTTCCAGGTCGTACAGTCCGGTTTCTGCCTGGTCAAGCAAAATCAGTCGTTTGGGAGAGAAGGCCACAGCTTGTCTGGCCAGTTCGCTTCCGATGGAACCGGCTGCGCCGGTGATAAGCACAACAGCATCTTTTAACAGATCGCGGATGCGGCTGTGGTCGATGGTGATGACTTCGCGTTCGAGCAGCTCTTCAATGCGTACCTGGCGGATCTGGTTCATGCTGAGTTGACCGTTGATCCAGTGTTGAACCGGGGGCACGTTGAGGACTTTTACATCATGCTGAAGGCACAGGTCAACGATCTCCTGTTTGCGGGCGGCGGGCAGGTTCTGAACGGAAATGATCAGGCGGTTGTATTGGCCGGAAGCCAGTGCGCTTTCCAGTTTGGCGCCCGGGATCACCGGCAGCCCTTCCATTTTCATCCGGGCTTTTTTCGGGTCGTCATCCACAAAAGCTTTTGGTCTGAACCCGGTGGTGGCGTCACGTTCCAGGGTGCGTTTGGTGATCAGGCCCGATTCACCCGCGCCGAAGATCAGCGTGTCGGTTTGCTGCTGCTGACGCTGGTTGGTTTGCAGGTAAAGGACTTTGATCGCCAGTCGTACCGCCACCAGGGAGAACATCGCGCCCAGGTATTCGATCAGCAGGATGGACCTGGGAATGAAAATGGTTTCGTTGACAATGAAGTAACTGAATACGTTGGAAAGAACGAACAGCAAGCTGCCTGCGGTGACCACTGTAAAGATGCGTTGCAGGTCTTTGGTGGATGTGTACCTCACCATCATCCGGTAGGTGCGTCCGAAAACCATGGTCAGTGCCCTTATGCCCAACATGAACGGCAGAACATATTTCATGGCGTTCATTTCAACATCCGGAATGTTGAAGTCGAACCGCAACATATAAGCCGTCACCACGGCAGTCAGGCACAATCCCAGGTCAATGGCGAAAATCAACCAGCGTGAAACGGTATGTCGGGGTAACATCAAAACTTTGAGATGGCCAAAGATACGCCAATATGCGCTTTCCGAACAGGTGCACACAAATCTTTGAAATTCCCGTATGGGCCGCTGGAATGTCAGGTTTTTATCTACCTTTGCCGTCCGTGAGGGTAAAATACTCTCAAAATCGAGACCTTTCTTATTATTTGTTTTCTGGAAAAATCGCGAAAAATGAAGGAAACCGCTTTAACCCATAAGCACATAGAACTTGGTGCCAAGATGGTGCCGTTTGCCGGGTACAACATGCCTTTGCAGTACTCAGGCTTGCTGGATGAACATCATGCCGTACGGAAATCCGTGGGTGTGTTTGACGTGTCACACATGGGTGAGTTTATCGTGAAAGGTCCGCATGCGCTCGACCTGATTCAGAAGGTGACATCGAATGATGCTTCCAAACTGACTCCGGGAAAAGCGCAATATTCATGTTTTCCGAATGCATCCGGTGGCATCGTGGATGACCTGATCGTGTACCACCTGGCGGACCAGGAATACATGCTGGTTGTGAATGCATCCAACATTGAGAAGGATTGGGAATGGATTCAGTCCCAGAACAGCTGGTCGGATGTGGAATTGAAAGATATTTCGGATCAGACCACCCTGCTGGCCATCCAGGGACCGAAAGCTGCTGAGGCCATGCAGCCATTGACGGATGTGCCGTTGAGCGAACTCGGATTTTACACGTTCACCAAAGGTAAATTCGCCGGGGTGGATAATGTGTTGATCAGTGCTACCGGCTACACCGGTTCGGGTGGTTTTGAGATTTATTTCGATAACGCGAATGCAGAGAAGATCTGGGATGCGGTGATGCAGGCAGGTCTGAACTACGGCATCAAACCTGCCGGACTTGGAGCCCGCGATACCCTGCGCATGGAAATGGGATATTGCCTCTACGGAAATGACATCAACGACAACACCTCGCCACTGGAAGCCGGTTTGGGTTGGATCACGAAGTTCACCAAGGACTTTACCAACAGCAATGCGCTGAAAGCACAAAAGGAAAGCGGGTTGAAACGCCGGTTGGTGGGATTGGAAATGGTAGACAGAGGCATTCCCCGTAAGGACTACGAAATCAAGGATGCCAATGGCACCCCGATCGGCGTAGTCACTTCAGGCACCCAGTCGCCTTCGCTGAACAAAGCGATCGGCATGGGGTATGTGGCCACCGAATTTGCAACCGAAGGAACAGAAGTGTATCTTGATATCCGAAATTCACTGATCAAAGCCCGGGTGGCCAAGTTCCCTTTCTATAAAGAAGATAACTAGTATCTAACACCTCCGGAGAGCAGAGGATCGGAAATACTGAAGCATTGAAGCAAGGAGCCGTAAACGACGTACTGGTCAGTTACACACCAGCCAACTTTCCGCATTATGATCATCAGGACGCCATCGTGGTGGTGATCGATATCCTGCGGGCCACATCTGCCATTTGTACGGCATTCATGAACGGGGTTGAAAAGATCATCCCGGTGAAAACCGTAGAAGAAGCGGAGGCATACCGCAACAAAGGATACCTGGCCGCCGCCGAAAGAAACGGGGAGAAGCTGGATGGGTTTGATATGGGCAACTCGCCCTTTGATTTTGATGCCGCAACCGTACAGGGAAAGGAAGTGGTGCTGACCACAACCAACGGCACCCAGGCCATCGCCGCCGCACAGAATGCTTACCAGGTGGTGATCGGTTCGTTTCTGAACATCAGCGCACTTTGTAATTACCTGGTCAGTCAGGACCGCAATGTGATCCTGCTCTGTGCCGGCTGGAAGAACAAATACAACATGGAGGACTCGATCTATGCAGGCGCCATCGTGGGTGAACTGCTGAAAAGCGACCGGTTCTCCACAACATGTGACTCTGCCATCGCAGCGTCGCATATATTCGGAATTGCCAATTACGATTTATACAGGTTTCTCGACTATTCATCGCACCGCATTCGCTTGCGACAACTGAAGCTGGAGAAGGATATCCGCTATTGTTTGCAACGCGATATCACCGACATCATTCCTGTTCTCAAGGGAGATGCGCTGGTTAGGATGGATGAGTCAAACTCTTCGATGAATCACGAAATAACATCGGCGCGTGCAAGACATTAGTCGAGCGTAATGGTACGTTCGGGGATTGGTTTCCTGCCGTGAAACATTTTTTAATAGCTTTGGTATAAGATATAGCCGGAAGAGACGGGATGTCCAACTTTTCACCTCCGTATGATGGCGTAAGCCATTAAACCATCCCTCCTTCCGGTTTTTTTATTGCCTCTTTCCAACGTATCTTAACAAGGAAAATCAGATTCATTTCCATTGTCCGAAAAGCTGCATATCTTATTGCTGGAACCCTTCTATGGCGGCTCTCACAGGGCATGGGTGGATGGCTTACGTACCCATAGCCGCCATGAAATCTTTCCCCTGGTACTGGGTGCCCACCATTGGAAATGGCGGATGCACGGTGGCGCCGTCACCCTCGCCAGAAGGATGCAGGAAACCGGATTCAATCCGGACCTGATTCTGTCCACAGACATGTTAGACCTTTCATTGTTTGCAGCACTCACCAGGGAGCAAACTGCGCATATTCCTCTGGTGCTTTACATGCATGAAAACCAGTTAACCTATCCCTGGTCTCCCGGTGATCCGGACGTGAAAGCAAAGCGTGACATGCACTATGCCTTTATCAATTTTTCTTCCGTACTAGCCGCCGACCGCGTTTTGTTCAATTCTCCCTATCATAAACAATCCTTCCTGGATGAATTGCCCGCGTTTTTGAAAAGCTTCCCGGATCACCAGGAATTGATTGCGATCCCGGATGTAGTGGGCAAGTGCCGTGTGCTTGAACTCGGACTGGATCTGAAACGGTTTGATGACCATCGCTGCGGGAAAGCAGACATCCCTACGGTGTTGTGGAATCACAGGTGGGAATACGACAAGAACCCGGAATCGTTCTTTCGGGTATTGTTCGCCCTCGCTGATGAAGGCATGGATTTCCGTTTGATGGTGATGGGAGAAACGTTCCCTGATAGTCCGGCCATTTTTGAAGAAGCCCGTTTGCGCCTGGAAGACCGCATTGATCATTGGGGATATGCAGAACATTTCTCAACCTATGCAACGGCCCTGTGGAAAAGCCATGTTGCACCGGTTACTTCAGTTCAGGACTTTTTTGGTATCAGTGCCGTGGAAGCCATGTACTGTGGGTGCCTTCCGTTGGTGCCAAACCGTTTGGCTTTCCCGGGACACCTGCCTGCTGACTACCGGGATAGGTGTTTGTATGAAGATGACCGTGAATTGAAGGAAAAACTCGGCGGGGTATTGCGGAGTTTACCCTCGCCGGAATTCATGGTGCCATTACAAACCCATGTCGGCCGATATGACTGGACCCGCATGGTGGCGGAATACGATGATGTACTGGAAGAGGTTCATGCCGATGTGTCCAGCAAAAAAGGCGTACATCATTGATGCACGCCTTCATTCTATTCTCGGTATAGGTCCTATATCCGAACCACCCAATTGTATTTGTCTTCAATCTCGCCTTTCCTGATCTGATCCAGTTGCTGGGCGATCTGTTTCGAAAGATCATCCTGCATATTGGCGGTCAGGTCATACAACTTGCCTTCATGCCCGATGGTATGGATGGGGGCGATGGTGGCCGCTGTGCCGATTCCGAAAGCTTCTCGGAGTTGTTTGTTCGCAATGGCATCCAGTACTTCCTTTACTTCCACGCGGCGTTCTTCAACCGTTACACCCATGTCCCTGGCGAGGGTAAGCACGCTGTCGCGGGTGATGCCTTCCAGAATGGTGCCTGTTGTGGTGTTCGGGGTCACCAGCTTGTCGCCGATCACGAACGCTACGTTCATTGCACCGGCTTCTTCCACATATTTGTGCTCTTTGGAATCCGTCCAGATCACCTGGTGGAACCCTTCGTCTTGCGCTACCTTTTGCGGATACATGGAGCCGCCGTAATTGCCCGCTGCCTTGGCGTATCCCACGCCGCCATCCGCTGCACGTGAGAACTTGGTCTCGATCTTCAGCTTCAACGGCTGGTTGAAGAAGGCGCCTACCGGACAGGTGATGATATAGAATCCGTAAGTCTTGGATGGTTTTACTCCCAGCATGTCATCGGTGGCAAACATCACCGGACGGATGTACAGCGAATAACCGGGCTTGGAAGGAATCCATCCGGCATCCAGTCTGACCAGTTCTTTCAATGCATCAACAAAATAATCTTCCGGAATGGAAGGCATGCACATGCGTTCAGCCGAGCGGTTCATCCGGCGCGCATTGGCTTGTGGGCGAAACATGAGGATGTCTCCTGACGCGTTGCGGTATGCTTTCAATCCTTCAAAAATGGCCTGGCCGTAATGAAGGGATACAAGGGCCGGACTGACCTGGATTTTTCCGAACGGCATGATCCTTCCGTCTGCCCATTCGCTTCCGTTATAATTGGAAACAAACATGTGATCGGAAAATACGGTACCGAAAACCAGGTTCTCGAAATCTGTTGCGGCAACTCTTGATTGGCCGACTTGCTCTACAGGAAAAGTGGTAACTGTGCTCATAACCTCAGGTGATAAAAGATGTGCTGAATATACGGATTTTTCAATCCCCGGGTTGTGCCGATCCCCCGAAATGAATGTGTGACGCTGATTTCCGTCAATTTGTCAGTAGGAAGCTTGCTGGCACAGGCTTTGAAAACCAGTCTCAAAAAAATAACTGATCATGCAAACAGGAAGTATTCACGTACAGTCGGAAAACATTTTCCCCATCATCAAAAAATTCCTTTACTCGGATCATGAGATCTTTTTAAGGGAGTTGGTTTCGAATGCAGTTGACGCAACCCAAAAGCTGAAAACCCTTGCTTCGCTGGGGGAATTCAAGGGCGAAACAGGAGACCAGACCATTGAGGTGATTCTGGATCCGAAGGCGAAGACCCTCACATTCCGGGATCGTGGTGTGGGTATGACCGACAAAGAGGTGGACAAATACATCAACCAGATTGCATTCTCGGGAGCGGAAGACTTTCTGAAAAAATACAAGAACAAGGCAGATGGTGCCACAATGATCGGTCATTTTGGCCTCGGGTTTTATTCATCCTTCATGGTGGCTGAAAAGGTGGAGATCTTCACCAAGTCGTTCAAACGAGCCAAGGCGGTTCGCTGGGAATGTGACGGAAGTCCGCAATACACCCTGGAAGATACCAACCGCACCGAACGTGGTACCGATATCGTACTGCACATCACCCAGGAAGATGCGAAAGAATTTCTGGAGCCGGCACGCATCCGTGAACTATTGAACAAGTACTGCAAGTTCATGCCGGTGCCCATTACGTTTAAGGTAGCAGGGGAGAAGGAAGATGCGGAAGCCATCAACAACCCTGAACCGGCGTGGACAAAGAATCCGTCTAAGCTGGAAGACAAGGACTACCTCGACTTCTACCGTGAATTGTATCCGCATACATTCGAAGAACCTTTGTTCCACATTCATCTCAATGTGGATTATCCCTTCAATCTGACTGGTATCCTGTATTTCCCTAAACTGAAAAACAACCTGGAGCTACAGCGCAACAAGATTCAACTTTACTGCAACCAGGTTTTTGTGACGGATAATGTGGAAGGTGTTGTACCCGAATTCCTGGCCCTGCTGCATGGCGTGATCGATTCACCCGACATCCCGCTCAACGTCTCGCGTTCATACCTGCAGAGCGATGCCAACGTGAAGAAGATATCCGGTCACATTTCCAAAAAGGTCACCGATAAACTGGAGGAGATGTTCAAAGCCGACCGTGCCGACTTTGAAAAGAAGTGGGATGATATCAAGATCTTCATTGAGTACGGCATGATCGCTGATGACAAGTTCATGGAGCGTGCCCGCAAGTTTGCGCTGCTCAAAACAACCGATGGGAAATACTATACCCTGGATGAATATAACGACCTGATCAAAGGTCTGCAGACCGATAAGGACAACAAGGTGATTTACCTGTATGCTGCATCCGCCGATGCCCAGCACGCTTACATTGAAGCCGCCAAAGAACGAGGCTATCATGTGCTCATCCTCGACAGCCCGCTCACAGGCCACTTTGTAGGTAAGCTGGAAGGGTTGATTGAAAATTCATCCTTTGTTCGTGTGGATTCCAATACCCTCGATAAACTCATTCATAAGGATGACTCACTGCCGAGCAAGCTTTCGGAAGAACAGCAGGGAGCCCTTAAACCCATCCTGGAAAAACTGGTGCCGTCCACATTTTCGGTTGTGTTCGAAAACCAACAGGAAAATGAAGATCCCATCTCTGTTGTACAACCTGAGTTCATGCGAAGGATGAAGGAAATGAATGCGGTCGGAGGCGGTGGCTTCATGGGCTCCATGCCCGATAGCTATCAACTGGTGGTGAACACCAATCACCCGCTCATTTCGAAAATCCTTGTGGAAACGGATGAAGACAAACAGGCTGAACTCGCACGTCAGGCCACAGACCTGGCTTTGCTCCGGCAGAACATGTTGAAAGGGGAGGCGTTGACCAAATTCATCAAACGCAACCTGGCCGCCATTTCCTGATGTTGCCGTTATGCGGCATCGCTTGAGAATGCTTGAATTGTATACCTTTGCAGCATGACACTGATTACTTCGATTTCCGGGATTCGCGGCACCATAGGAGGCCGCCCCGGTGAGGGGTTGACACCTCCGGATGTTGTTAAGTTTTGCGCCGCATTCGCATCCATTGTTCAGGAACGAAAAGGCGGTGCACGATGCAAAGTGGTGATCGGCCGCGATGCCAGACTTTCCGGTGGGATGGTTAATCAACTGGTATGCGCGACCCTGTGCGGCATGGGTATCGACGTGGTGGACCTCGGCTTGAGTACCACGCCAACCGTGGAAATGGCCGTGCCCTGGGAAGGTGCGGATGCCGGTATCATTCTCACTGCAAGCCACAATCCCATTCAATGGAATGCCCTCAAGTTGCTCAATGATAAAGGTGAGTTCATCTCCGCCGAAGAAGGCAGCCTGGTATTGGAAAAGGCAAGGGACGGGGCATTCAGTTTTGCGGAAGTGGAGCAACTGGGTTCATACGTTGAAAGAACGGATGCCATCGCCAAACACATTGAAGCCATTCTGGCCCTGCCATTGGTGGATAAGAAAGCCATTGCTTCCCGCAATTTTACGGTAGCTGTGGATGCGGTGAACAGCACAGGTGGACTTGCAGTGCCTGCCTTGCTTGAAGCCCTCGGCGTGAAGAAAATTGAAAAACTATACTGCGACCCCACGGGTCGTTTTCCCCATAACCCGGAACCTTTGCCGGAACACCTCGTGGATATTTCCGCAACTGTGAAAGACAAAGGCTGCGACCTGGGTATCGTGGTGGATCCGGATGTAGACCGCCTGGCGCTGGTTTGTGAAGACGGATCCATGTTCGGTGAAGAATACACCCTGGTGGCCGTATCCGATTATGTGTTGCAAAACCAACAGGGAAATACCGTTTCCAACATGAGTTCCACCAGGGCCCTGAGGGATGTGACGGAAACGCATGGTGGAAAGTATTTCAGTTCTGCCGTGGGTGAGGTGAACGTGGTGAAGATGATGAAAGAGAAAAACGCCCTCATCGGAGGAGAAGGAAACGGTGGCGTGATTTATCCCGAGCTGCATTACGGCCGTGATGCCCTTGCCGGCATTGCACTGTTTCTTTCTCATCTTGCCAAATCAGGTAAGTCGTGCAAAGAACTGCGCCAAAGCTATCCCGAATACTTCATCTCCAAAAACAAGATCGAACTGGATCCTTCGGTGGACGTGGACAAGTGGTTGAGCCGTGTTACGGAAATCTACAAAGAGCAACAGCTGAACCTGATCGATGGGGTGAAGATTGAGTTTGAGAAAGAATGGGTGCACCTGCGCCGTTCCAACACTGAACCCATCGTACGCGTGTATGCCGAAGGTGCTACAGCAGAAAGGGCAGACGCGCTTGCCAAAGAAGTTATGAATAAGATCACATCCTGATCGGGGCATGGCCCAGTCCAGGATTTATCTAGACAATGCCGCCACCACACCGCTGGACCTCGCGGTGCTGGAGGTGATGATGCCGTTCCTGACCACCTACTACGGCAATCCGTCTTCCATACATTTCGCCGGCAGGGAAGCACGGGCCGCCATCGAGCGTGCCAGGAAAAGCATGGCTGCATTGCTGCATGTGTCTCCATCCGAAATTTACTTTACTTCAGGAGGAACGGAAAGCGATAACATGGCGCTGCGCATGGCTGTGGCAGGAATGGGGGTGAAGAAGCTCATTACCTCGTCCGTGGAGCATCATGCCGTGCTGCATACCGCCTTGGATCTTGCGACCGAAGGAAAAGTGATATTGGAAAAACTACCCATAGATGCACACGGAAGGCCCATGTGGGAAGATCTGACTGAAAGGGAATATCCGGAAAAGACACTGGTAAGCCTGATGCACGCCAACAACGAACTGGGCACCATGCTTCCCCTGAAGAAACTGGCACCTGTACTGAAAGAGAAAGGTGTGATCTTCCATTCCGACATGGTGCAAACCATTGCACATCTCGACCTGAACCTAACCGAACTGGAGGTGGGCATGGCCTCTGCATCTGCACACAAATTCCATGGACCGAAAGGTGTGGGTTTCCTGTATGTTCACCCGGACCTGCCCATGCATGCCATGGTTACCGGCGGCGCCCAGGAGCGTAATTTCCGTGCAGGAACGGAAAACGTGGCGGGCATCGTGGGCATGGCGTGCGCACTCGAGATCGCCTGTGCGAACATGCAGGCAGACCGCAAACACATCGAAGGATTAAAGGCTGCTTTGCGTAAGGGCATCCTGGAAGCATTTCCTGAAGCAACTATCAACGGCGACGACAGTGAAAAGGCGCTGTATACCATACTGAACGTTTCATTTCCCCCCAGTGATAAAATGGAGATGTTGTTGTTTGGATTGGATATCGAAGGGCTCGCCGTTTCCGGTGGCAGTGCCTGTACCTCCGGAAGCCTCAAGGGGTCTCATGTGCTGGAAGCACTGGATGTAGCTGCCGACCGGCCTTCCATCCGGTTTTCATTCAGCAGGATGAATACGGAAGAGGATGTGCTTCGTACGTTGGATATTCTCCGGCGCGTGTTAGTCTGAATGTTTGAACGCCTGCCGGGTAAGATGAAAACCGAGTCCGGCTGCCCCCCTGATTTCGTACAAACCTATTTTCTGCGGTGCGTCCCCGAGGTATTCACCACCCACCCATCGTACGTTTGCGAAAAAGTGAAAGTACTTGCTGAAATAGTAGGATGCGCCGATACCTGCGGTTTGCAACGGTGATACCGCGTTTCGATGGGCGAACCCATTGACGACGGGTTGCATGCGGCTGAACCCGGTTTGCAGCACCAGGTAGGGATCCAGGTGATGGTCATCCCCCAAAGGGTGCCAGGCCATGCCGAAGAAAATGTCTTCCCGATGTTTGAGGTGGTAACTGAACGCGAGGTCATCTTTCATGCCCGCCAGATAACTGCCTTCACCGCGCAGGGAAAGGTGAGGTTGCGGAAAATATTCCAGCTCACCCGTGAGATAGGAATACGTTTCGTTACGCACAAGTGACCAGCACGGACTGAAAGTTGCCGTAGCGCGAATATAGGGTCCGTCATTCGTTTGTGACCATGCGACAGCGGGCATTAAGAGGAGAAGACCGATGTTTCGGAAAAACCTTACCATAGCCCAATCAGGTCATAGCTTGCGCTCAGTGTCACCAACAGGTGCCCTTCGAAGCCGGGTTCCTTTTCACGGGTGAGAATGAATACCTGGTTGGATTCATGGGCGGTGATCTCGTCGCCCAGGTGCAGCATGTATTGTGCGGAAAGCGAAACATCCAGCCTGGAAACGGGCAGGTAATGTACGCCGGCACCACCTTGCACGGCAGCGCTCCAACGGCTCATGCGGATGCCATCCTTGCCGGATTTTGCCACACGGGTGTAGTCGAAACAGTGTCCGGCCAGTACATAGGGTTGGAATTTTTGCAGCGGAGGGGTGGGATAAAACAACACCGACCATCCGATGTGGTAATCGGTGCGGTACGCAATGTCATCCAGGTTGGTGGAGATCAGGTCGGCGAACCACTCGGTATTTACTCTTTCTGCAAGCCGCAACCGCAGCTGTCCGCCCGCACCGCGTCCGATGTTTTGCCCGTCATCACCGAACAGGCTGACCGTGGTTCGTGTACCGATCCATAGTCTGCCCGCTTTTGTTTGCAGGCTGTCCTGAGCCAAGCAGGGATTGGATAACGTCAGGCATATAAAGATGAAGAAGGGGATTAAAGCCGTATATAAATATCTCATGATGTTTCTATGGCTTGCAAGAGCACGTCACATGCCTTGCGGATTTCATTTTCGGTGATCACCAGTGGCGGGGCGATGCGGATGGCCGTATCACAAAACAGGAACCAGTCGGTGATGACACCACCGGCGATGGCGGCATCACATACCCTTTCCCGGAACGAGGCATCACCCAGTTCAACGGCAAGCATCAATCCTTTCCCGCGGATTTCCCTGATCTTGGAATGTTGCAGATATGCCCGGAACAATTGTTCTTTCTGTTCAACAGCCTGCATCAGGTTTTCGGTCATCAATGCATTCAGATGCGCCAGTCCGGCCGCACAACTCAGCGGATGTCCACCGAAGGTTGAGATGTGGCCGAGGGCCGGGTTGTGGCTCAGTACATTCATGATTTCATGTGAAGCGATGAAGGCACCCAGTGGCATGCCGCCACCCAATGCTTTGGAAAGAACCAGGATGTCGGGTATGATGTTGTAGGGTTCGAAGGCGAACAGGGTGCCGGTACGGCCCATGGCGGTTTGCGACTCGTCAAAAATGAGCAGTGTTCCGGTTTCAGTGCAGCGGTTTCGCAGGGCTTGAAGGAAGTCGGGCTCAGCGGTGACTACACCGGCTTCACCCTGGATGACTTCAATGATGACCGCAGCCGTTTGGCGGTTGATCAGCTGAATGGATAGCGGTTCGTTGAACACCAGGTGGTGTACCTCCGGCAGGAGTGGACCGTAGCCTTGCTTGAGTTGGTCGTTGCCGGTTACGCTCAGTGCACCATGGGTACTCCCGTGGTAGGCGTTCTGGAAGGCCAGGATGGAAGTGCGGCCGGTGTACTTCTTTGCGAGTTTCAATGCGCCTTCAACGGCCTCGCTACCCGAGTTGGTGGGGTAGATGCATTGCAAAGTAGGTGGCAGATGGGATGCCAGTTGCTGTGCGAAAGCTGTTTGGTTTTTAAGCACATATTCGCCATATACCATGGCGTGGAGATAATCACCGGCCTGAGAACGTATGGCTTCGGTGATGGCGGGGTGGCGGTGCCCCAGGTTGCTAACGGCGATGCCGCTGATCAGGTCGATGTAGGACCTGCCGCTTGCATCGGTGAGATACACACCGTTGGCTTCCCGGATGTCGAGTCCGATGGGTTTGGGACTGGTAGCTGCCAGTGGGGAATGGGTCATTGCCTCAAAACCTCAAAGGTATGAAATGGGGTTAAATGACCTGTTGCCTTGCACCGGCAAGGAGCAGGTTACAGCAATTCGTTGGCGAGGTTCGCCAGTTCGGAACGTTCGCCTTTTTCGAGGGTGATGTGCGCAAAAAGCTTGTTGCCCTTGAGCCGGTCGATCAGGTACGAGAGTCCGTTGCTTTGTTCATCCAGGTAAGGTGTGTCAATCTGGAACACATCCCCGGTGAAGATGATTTTGGTGTTGTCTCCGGCGCGAGTGATGATGGTTTTTACTTCGTGCGGAGTGAGGTTCTGTGACTCGTCTACGATGAAGATGGAATCGCTGAGACTTCTTCCGCGGATGTAGGCCAGGGGTGCGATCACGATCTTCTCTTCCTTCTGCATCTGGTCGATCATCTTGCTGCGCTTTTCATTTTCACCGAACTGGTTCTTGATGAACTTGAGGTTGTCCCAAAGCGGCTCCATGTAGGGGTTGATCTTGTCGTGTACATCGCCGGGCAGGTAGCCGATGTCTTTGTTGCTCAAAGGAACAATGGGGCGGGCCAGGATGATTTGGTTGTAGCGGCTTTTTTGTTCGAGGCATCCGGCAAGGGCAAGGAGGGTTTTTCCGGTACCGGCCACACCTTGGATGGTTACCAGTTTGATCTCCGGGTTCATGATGGCGTGCATGGCGAATGTTTGTTCTGCATTGCGCGGTTTGATCCCGTAGGTGTATTGTTTTTCTACTTTCTTGATGGTATTGTCGTAGGCACTGTAGAAAGCCAGGGAAGATGCCTTCCCGTTTTTGAGGATAAAGAAGTGGTTATTGACTTTCTTGTCGCCGAGGATGTCGGTGTCCTGTAATTCCCCGTCTTTATATAGCTTCATGATTACATCTGTTTCGATGTCTTCGATGACAGCTCTTCCGGAATACAGGTTCTTGATGTCTTTGATTTTACCCGTTTCATAATCTTCCGCCGTCAGGTTGAGTGCCTTGGCTTTGAGGCGGAGGTTAATGTCTTTGGTGACGAGGATGACCGGTGTGTTTTTGTTTTCCGCAGCGGTTTGCAGGGCTGCGTTGAGGATTTTGTGATCAGGTTTCTTCTGGTCGAATACCATGTTGGCGTCGATCCCCGGACCGCTTTCATTCATGATGATCTTGACCTTTCCCTTGTTTTTGCCATCGATGGGGATCCATTCCTGCAATGAATAGTTCACCGAAATGCGGTCGATGATGCGAATGAACTCCCTTGCCTCATAATTTTTCGGACTGTTGCCTTTTTTGAAGTTGTCAAGTTCTTCCAGCACCGTAATGGGAATGGCGATATCGTTTTCTTCAAAGTGGAAGATGGCATCGTGATCGTGGAGGATGACGGAAGTGTCGAGGATGTAGATCTTCTTGTTTTTCTTGCGGGC
The DNA here is from genome assembly GCA_020635855.1 of Flavobacteriales bacterium. Taxonomy (NCBI): domain Bacteria; kingdom Pseudomonadati; phylum Bacteroidota; class Flavobacteriia; order Flavobacteriales; species Flavobacteriales bacterium. The sequence continues at coordinate 1,556,034 of JACJYZ010000002.1, forward strand.
ACTCATAGATTGGTCGGACTAGGTTTTCTCAAAAATAACTGCAAAATCACGTGTTGAGTCGATGCATTTGAAAAGAAATCAACGACTGCATTTTGAAAAATTATGCCCGGAATAGGGGTGATTGTTCATAAGTTGAATCCGCTGCTTGTGGAAAAGTAGGACGATCGCCTACCGGATCGGCTGTGAAGTAAGGTTGGCGGAAGGGGATAAAGGTTATGAACAAATGTTTATAACCCGTGTTGGCAACCTGTGTGCATTTGTTCCTTGACGAATGCTTCCCGGTGTGCTAGATTTGAACCATCAGGCGTTCACACCAACGTTTTGTTCTTGACGGAAGCAGGATGTTGGAATATGCACCTGGCCTGTTGGTTTCTGAAAGGACCGGGGCGCACCCCCGGGCTGAAATCCTTAAAAGGGCAAAAAGGACCCAACCGGCAACAATTGTTACTAGACAGTTGTTATCGCCATAAGGCTCAGGAGCCCTCATTTTAATGGGGGCTCTTTTTTTTATGTAAGGAAGTTGCCCTGGAAGGCAGCCCGGATCAGGCCTGCGGTATTACGTACATTGAACTTCTCCAGTAGCCGCTGACGATGCATTTCCACCGTCCGCTTGCTGATGCCAAGATGTTTGGCAATTTGCTCATTGGTATATTCTTCCGAGATTTCTTGAAGCACCATGAGTTCCCGTTTGGTGATGACTTCTCCGGATGGTGTTCGGATGTGCTTCTGGTCGTTGGGCCGGGTTGGATTCTTTTTCCTGTTGATGAACTTGAGGGCTATGTCACCTGAAAAATACTTCTTGCCCTGCAAGACACAGTGTACTGCATTGTGAATTTCCTGCTGGTCGGCATTTTTAAGGATGTAAGCGCTGGCTCCGGCTTCCACCATTTGCATGATGTTGGGTGTATCATCAGACATGGTCAATGCGATGATTGGAATGACACCGCCCTGTTGCTCCCTGATGCGTCTGCATGTTTCGATACCACCCATACCTTTCATATGGATATCCATAAATACCAGGTTGATCTTAAGGTTGCTGATGAGGCGGATCGCTTCCTCGCCATTGGATGCTTCGTGAAACACCACCTCAAACCCGGACATCTGTTTAAGCAAACCGAAGAGACCATCCCTTACCAGTGGATGGTCGTCACACACAAGTACTGTGAGTAATTTCTTTCTTCCCATGTATTGTTATCTGACCGTTATTGGCAAATATCATCCAGTAGGAACGAGATAAACAGGGAGGTACCGCTTCCGGGTTCGCTTTTCATGATCAATTTGCCGTTGAAGGCTTTGATACGCGACTCCATGTTGGTTAGTCCTCTTCCGCCACTCGTCTTCCTCAGTTTCTCCACATCGAATCCTTTTCCATTATCGCGAATGCTCAACTTGAGCCGCGTATCGTCACAATTTAATTTCAAAGTGAGGCGTGTTGCCTCGGCATGTTTAATGGAGTTGTTGATAAATTCCTGTACAACACGGAACATGAGCAACTCCACAGCTTTTGCTATTCCTTCCGGCATCGGTTCGGTTTGCAAAACAAAGCGCATTTTCTTTTGCTGATTGAGCCGGTGGAACAATTCTTCGAGCGCACTGCTAAGTCCGTCATAAGCAAGACTTTTTGGCATCAGGTTGAAGCAAATGTTCCTTAGGTTTGAAATGGCGCCATCCAGAATTTTACGGGTGGCATCAATCACTTCCCGGTTCTCATCGCTGATGCCATCCGGGCTTTCACTGATGGTGTTTAAGAATAGCTTTAGCCCGGCCAACTCTTGTCCGAGCGAATCGTGCAGATCCTCTGCTACCCTTTTTTGTTCTTTTTCCTGGGTTTGTATGATGGTTTGTACAATCAGGCGTTCGGTTTGCTTTTGGTCGGTGATGTCACGCGCCACAAACAAATAACCTTTCGATCTGGCATACCGGTCATATATTTTGGAACATGACAAAAGGATGGGAAGTTCTCCGCGACTCGCCTTTCGTATGGTGAGTTCGGTGGTGTACACTTCGTGTTTCTGCAGGTATTCTTTTGCTGTATCAAAAAGTTGATTGGAGGATTCTTCATGGAACAAATAGCCAACCGGTTGACCGGTGATCTCAAGGGTGTCATATCCCAGATGACGCTCCACGGCTGCATTTACGTCTTTGATGTCACCATCCTCACTTGCGATGATAATGATGTCCGGTAAAGCGTTGTAAATACTGGCCAGATAATCTCGTCCTACGGTGGTAGCTTCAAGTTCTTCTCCCAACATGTTGATGGCTGCGCGGACCGTTTCTTTTTCACCCTGCTTGTCGCCGACCTCCATTCGTTCAGAATAATCACCCATTGAATATGCCATGACAACACGTTGGATGTCTTTGAATTCCTTTTGGGTAATGGTAAGTGGGGTCATTGTTGTTGGTAGGTTTTAAGCCATTTGATTGCCTCGCTTTCCTTGGTGAAAAGGCGCACAGGGAAGGGCGCTTTGATCACATTCACCTTCACAAAAAAGTTGGCCATGAAGTTGGTAAGTGGAGTATCGGTAAGGAGTGCTGCCGTCAGCAACCCGCGACTACCATCTCTGGAAGAAAGGTAATCCCTGGCGGCCTTATCCATGCTTTTTAGCTGGCGCCCGTCAATCAATACAGGCACTTGTTTGTCGCGCGTATATTCCAGTCGTTGTTCGACACATAGTTTAGCCCGCTCCAGGGTAATATTGATATCCGGAACATAACGGGCGTACAAAATGTCACCTTTGAACTGGTATTCTATATAGCTCTCAATATCATTTTCAGTCATTTTTTTTCACCTCCTGACATGCATGGTCATAGTATTAATACGTAGCTAATCAAAGAAATACGGTATTTATTACGTAGGCCCAGCGGAAAGGTTATCAGAATTTTGAAATCAAATTTGGTCTCAATTCTAACCTATTAAACCTACCTCCGATGAGTAAGCTTGATTCATTTTTTGAAACGGTTCAGGATATTGTCAGTTACGGAGAATCCAAAGGTATTCTAAAACTTTATACCGAGAATGATTCGCTGAATGACAACATGCTAATTTTAAACGGTCGCCGAGTGGCAGATTTTGGCTCATGCAGTTACCTGGGGTTGCAGTTTGATTCCCGAATCAAAAAAGCATCCATTCAGGCCGTGGAACAATACGGTACGCAATTTTCCGCATCACGTGTTTACGTGTCAAGTCGCCATTATTTGGAATTGGAAAGCAAATTGGAAACTGTATTCGGTTATCCGACCCTTGTAGGTCAAACAACTACATTGTGCCATATCGCAGCCATACCAGTGCTTTTCAGCGATTCGGATGCGGTTATTCTTGACCATCAGGTGCACAACAGCGTGCAGAATGCGGTGAACCTTCTCAAGTTTCGAAAGGTTCATGTTGAAATGATCCGGCACAACCGCATGGATTTGCTGGAAGACATGGTGAAAGGACTTCGGTCCAAGTTCAAAAGGATCTGGTATATGGCCGATGGCATTTACTCCATGTACGGGGATGAAAGTCCGGTTGATGCCATATATGCCTTGATGGATAAGTACCCTGAATTGCACTACTACGTAGATGATGCGCACGGGATGAGTTGCTTTGGAGAACACGGAAGGGGAAGCGTTTTGAACCAGCGTCCGTTGCATCCAAAGTGTATTCTCGTTACTTCTTTTGCCAAGGCATTCCCTACCGGGGGTGCTGCACTGGTGTTCCCGGATCGCAGCATGTTGCAAAAAGTTAGAAACTCGGGTGGTCCGTTCCTGTCATCGGGCCCACTTCAACCCGCACAACTTGGAGCCGCCATTGCATGTGCGGATATTCACCTGTCTGACGAGATTTATCAGCTGCAGAAAGAACTGCAGGAGAAGATATCCTTCACGAACAAGATGCTCACCAAATACCAGATGCCAAGTGTGAGCGAAAACAGATCACCTATTTTCTTTGTTGGTGTGGGTTTGCCTAAAATGGGAAATGCGATGATCAGACGATTGCTTGATGAGGGGTATTACACCAACCTGGGTGTTTTTCCTACGGTGCCCATGAAAAATACCGGAGTCAGGTTTACCATTACCCGCCTGAATACCGAAGAACAGATTGAAGGAATGATCAGCGCCATGGCTAAACATTACCCGCTGGCATTGGAGGAAACAGGTTTTGAAATGCAGAAAGTTTATCGGGCATTCAGGATGGAACCTCCCCGAGACAGCGTGATTGAAAAGAAACAGACAGCCGGCGGGATGGAGAAAGATGGATTGCAGGTGCAAAAGTTTACCAGCATAAGGGACATTGACCGAACAGAATGGGATCAATACCTGGGTGGTCGTGGAAGTTTTGATTGGAAAGGGTTGCAGCTTCTGGAGAACTCATTTTCCAACAATGAGGGCAGGGGGCAGACCTGGGATTTCGACTATCTCATCATCAAGGATGAAACAGGTAAGGTTGTGCTGGCTACATTCTTTACCACCACATTGGCAAAGGATGATATGCTGGCCTCTTCTTCCGTTTCAGAAGACGTAGAGAAGAAAAGGAAAACGGATCATGATTTTCTTGTTTCCAAATTAACCACCATGGGATCGTTGCTCACCGAAGGGAACCATATGTACCTGGATGAGAAGCACCCGCAGAAAAAGGTGGTAATGGAATTGTTTTTTCGTGAATTGGCCCATATTCAGGAAGCACGCAAGGCATCGCTTGTGCATGTGAGGGATATGGTTTCTACTACAGAACTGGATCACTTGTTTGCCGATCACGGGTTCTTTAAGATGCAGATGCCGAGCAACTTTATCCTGGATCAACTGGAGTGGAAAGGAGAGGCGGATTTCGTGGATCGCTTAAGCAAGAAGGGGCGTTACAACCTGAGGCATGATGTGATCAAGAAGTCAAAACATTTTACGGTTCGCATACCCGTTGTGATTTCGGGTGATCAAATTCGTAACTGGTATCATCTGTACAAACAGGTGAAGAACCGGAGCCTTGAAATCAACACATTCGATTTGCCCTTCAGGTTATTTGAAAACTTTGCCATTCATCAGGAATGGGACAAATTGGAGCTTTGTCTGGAAGGTAGTGACAAAGCCTCGGCGGTGGTTTTTAGTCACAAAGGTCGTCGCGTATATAGTCCGGTGGTGATTGGTATGGATTACGCTGTTGATCCAAACCTATACCTATATCGTCAGATGTTGTATCAGGTTATTAAAAGAGCAGGTGAGTTGGGGATGCAACAAGTGCGGTTTGGCTTTACGGCGGATATTGAAAAAAGAAAATTAGGGGCGCAGGCCTGGCAACCTGTTGCTTATGTGAATGCCATAGATAATTATAACCTGGAAGCGTTGGGGAGTCTTGCGCTTCCGCAAAAGAATCATTAACATGGTAACTTATTCTGAAACTTCTTACTCTACGGATTCCTTGATCGAATCGGAAATGGATGCTAGCAAACCGTGTCGCGTGTTGTTGGTAGATGATCATGATATCATGCGTCAGGGATTGCGCATGCTATTGGAAAAAGCAAGTCATGTTACCATTTCCGGGGAGGCACGAAATGGGGCCGAAGCTGTTGAGCTTGCTTTGCAGTTACCCCATGATCTGGTGGTAATGGATTTTCAGATGCCTGAAATGGATGGTGTTCAAGCCTGTCAGAAAATCATGGAAGCCAATTCAGCTGATCGGGTGCTTATCATTTCCGCACATAAAGAAGAAATGCTTGTGCGTAGAATTCTGGCATCCGGCGCCAAAGGCTTCATCAGTAAAGATTCAGACCTTCATGAGTTCCTGGCGGCCATTCAATGCATCATGTCCGGCAAGATTTACCTGAGTCAGAATTTTGCCCAGTTGGAGGGGCCAATCAAAGCGGACCTCAACAGGCGTGTATCCAGGCGCAAAAAAATAAGTGTTGATCTTTCGGAAAGGGAAGTGCAGATCGTTCAGTTGATTTCAGATGGCCTTACATCCCAGGAAATTGGCGAGCATTTCGGACTCAGTCCGCGAACAGTGGAAGCTCATCGAAGGAATGTGATGAAAAAGCTGGGATTGAATTCAACGGCTGAAATTGTGAAATTCTGCATGAAACTCGGCTATGTACATTAATGGCGATGCCATTCAACATGATTCACTTACGAATATTTCCCTAGCAACTGCAATGGGTTAGGCGCGTATTATTTCGTGTGCTGTTCCGTCAACCATCACCAATCCGACTCACATGGAAAACCCCGCATATACGCATTCTGCCGCGCAACTGCCGGTAGGCCTGGGAAAGCTTTTTGAACATAATGTTTTTCATCTTCAGGTGGGCACCAACGGAGAGGTTGTCCACCTGAATTCATTTGCCAGGGATCTGCTGGGGCAGCATGAACCGGGTCAGGATTTGAGTTGGGATGATCTGATGATTGAAGGTAACCCAACGGTTGCCTGGGGAATGCTTGCAAAAGCCATTCAACGGGGTGAGCTCACATCGCGCATTGTGGCCTTCAGGCATCGCCTGGGTAAGCTGGTTTACATGTTTCTCAATTTTGAAAAAGCGGGAGATGTTGTTCATGTCCTGGGATGGGATGTAACAGCTCAGGTACAACTAACGGAAGTGTGCAAGCGGCAGCAGGAAGAATTGAGTTGGTTGACCAAGGCGGGAGATATGTATTTTCTGCAACTGAGCAGCATAGGAAAGATTCTGTATGTGAATCGTACTCCTGCAGGGCTAAAAATGGAAGAAGTACTGGGGAGAAGTTTGCTTGATTTCTTTTCACCCAGGTTGCACCAACATATTGCAGGTGTCTTGAGCGAAGTTCAACTAAAAGGTAAACCCGGTTATTTTGAAGGGAAAGCTGTTGGTGATAACAATCAATTGTATTGGTACGGTATCCATTTGTACCCGTTGGAAAAAGACATTGAAGGCAATGACCGCATATTGGCGGTTGCAAGGAACATCAATGCCGATAGGGATGCTGAGCGAAAACTGGCCACGGAAGAACGTAAGTCCCGGGAGTTGCAGGCCCAACTGCTGAGTTCACAGATCAACCCTCACTTTATTTTCAATGCAATGAATGCCATTCAGGCGTTTATTCTTGAACAATCAGTAGAAACCGCGTTGGATTATGTTTCCGATTTTTCCAAGCTGATCCGGTCGGTATTGCAGAATTCCAATCACCCCATGATCTCACTTGGAGATGAAGTGGAGTTTCTTGTGGATTATCTGGAACTCGAAAAACGTCGGTTCAAGAGTAGGTTCGACTACCAGGTTATGCTGGAGTCAGGTTTGGATGTCAATTTGGAGATCATCCCGCCTATGCTCATCCAGCCGTTTGTTGAAAATGCCGTTGTGCATGGTGTGGGGCGTTTGAAGAAGCGAAGTGATGGATTGATAACCATTCGCTTTCGCCAGGAAAAAGGATTTCTGGTGTGTCAGGTGCAGGATAACGGATCAGGTTGGGATGCCTCCGGCACGCAAATCCCTTCAGGTCGCGGTAAGTTTCATGAGTCTTTGGGGCATCGCATCACCTCTACACGTATACAATTGCTGAATCGCGGGCGCAAAAGAAAATACGGTTTACATATTTCGGAGGTGAAGGGAGTTGACGGGAAATCCCGGGGTACTTTGGTAGAGCTCAGGTTTCCTGTATAGGAGAGGATCAGATTATTGAGACTTTTCCAATAAATCCCACAATGACTTTTTCTTTCGCGTGGCGACCTCTATCTGATCGCCATTGTCCATTTCAATATATCCACCTTCTTTCTTAATGTACCGACTGACATGATTCAAATTGACCATGTAGGATTTGTGTGCACGAAAGAAACCGGCCCCTTCCAGTACATCCTCATATTCTTTCATGGGCTTTGAAGCCATCATTTTCTTTCCTGAGGTAAAAATAAACTCACAGTATGAACGGTCTGCCTGGCAATACAGGATCTCGTCGAGGTTGGCGAATGTGATTCCGTCTTTGGTACTGATAGCAATTTTGCCTGCAGGCAGAATGTGTCCCTGACGCGGATTGTTCATGATCTCGAACTGACGGTCGCGGGTTAAGCCCGATGTTTTTCTTCCAATACGTTTGGAGGCCCTTGCAATTGCTGCTTTGAGTTCAGCAACCTTAATGGGTTTCAGCAGGTAGTCGGATGCATTCATCCGGATGGCCTTAATGGCATAATCGGCATGAGCGGTAATAAAGATGGTCTCAAAATCAGGTTCTGGAAAAGCTTCGAGGACCGAGAAACCGGAGTCGTCCAGAATTTCAACATCCAGGAAAACGATATCCGGAGTCATCTGGGAAATAGCGAGGATGGCATCATTGACACTGCTGGCCATTCCTGCGACTTTTATTTCCGGGCAATAGGTGTGTATGAGGTTGCTGAGGAATTCCCTGTTCAGCTCTTCGTCATCTACAATAATGGCCTTGATCATCTAAAGGTGGGTAATAATTATTCGGTGGATGCCACTTGTTCCTGTCCTTCAAACCGCAACGGGTCAGAAAGTATGGCCGTTTTTCCCTGGCGAACATAATGGATACGATACCAATACGTGTTTTGCACTGGGGCCTGCTCCTGGAAGCTATAATTCAGCGGAATGTCTGAGTTGTAACACTGCTTCAGCTGCATCACATGAAAAATGAGACTGTCACTAGAGCGTTCCAGCATCAAGAGGCCTTCTTCAAGCCCCGGCTCCATAGCACATCGGATGTATACCGTTCCATGAAATTCAGCTGCTGTGAAAGTAAGCAGTTTGAAATCATTGGAATCCTTTGCATAGGCTTCCTGCCACTTTACGGCTTTTGGCCCTCCACCAATTTGCGCATGAAGGGAAAGCGAACTTGCCAACCCCATCACAACTGCCCAAATGATCCTCTTTTTTTTCATGGTGCTATTGTTATCGGTTCGACATTGTGATTAACATTGAACTTGATTGTTGCTCCTGTCTGACCTGGAGGATGTAGAGTCCTCCTGGGATGGCGTCCAGCGTTATGGTGCCGTCATTCATGATGTGTACCGTTTTGATAATGCTTCCTGTCATACTGCAGAGAAAAAGTTCTGCCGGTACGTCTGGGGTTAGGTTGGAAACAAAAACGGTTCGGTTTCGGTTGTTGAATTTGATGTGAGGATGGTGTTTTTCCTTTCCGCTGGATGCACCATTTCCAGGCCATATGGTTAATTCCTGGCTTGTTACCTGACTGCAAAATCCGTTGGAGGCGGTCAGTGTAACGGCATAAGTCCCTGGGTCATTGAATGCGTGATACGGGTTGTTATCAGTGGAAGTGCTTCCATCTGAAAAATCCCATTGAACCGATACCGCCTGAAAAGATAAGTCTTCGAAATGTACCAAAGTGCCCACTTTTGGTTGCCCGTTTCCGTCAATCGACCAACTGAATTCTGAGATTGGACGAGCCGGACCTTCAAATGTAAGTGTTTCAGATTTAATTTCATCACCGTTCATAGTAGCAGTGATTTCATAGCTTCCGAGGGGGATGTTGCTTATGGTGGCTGTGCCGGTATTCTCAATGATTTTGGAAAGAAAGGGGAAGCCGTTTTGGTTAATCTCAATCGTTACAGGTGCCAGGTTCGTGTTTACTTCGAGTGAGCCATCATGATCGCAGTCACCAGGTATTGGAGTGAGTACAATGGTGGGGGGAGTGGAAGGTTGGTTGATGATAAGTTTGAATCTGTTAAAGCCCGCATCCTTTTCCATGTGATAGGAACTAGCATTGTTGATGTCCACAATAGAGTGGGTTGATACATCTTCAATGGTGATCTGTGTTCCCGGTTCAAAGGCACCCAGGATTTCCCAGCTCAGATCCAATACCCCCGCCTTTTGCACCTGCAAAGTGAAGTATCCTTCAAATGTTCCGGCAAATAAAGGAAGGGCATTGATTGAAAGAGGTACGCTGTCGGAAGTATGACTAAACAGGAAGGGGACTTCTTTGTTGCTGCTGAAAAGTTTTAATGCATCATAGGCGTTGTCGAAAGTTGTCGTAGCATCAGGTAAGAACCGAATTACTGTTTCGTCGCTATAATTTTCCTGATCCACATGAAAACGGATTACTTCCGAAAGATTGGCAAATGAGGAGTGAGTCATTCCCAAAACAAGCAGGAGAGTTGTGCTTGTCGCTTTCCAAAATCTATTTGCAATTGAACGATTCATATCAAACACCCTTTTGTTTCTTTTTAGTGACACACGAACGCAAAAGTTTGGATAAGTTTCCCACCGTATAGCAAGACCCAGTTTACGTGCATATTTTCGCCCCAACGAATCTTTGTAACATATTGAAAAATAAGTAATTAAGTTTATTTGCCTAGGTGTTATTTCGGTGTATTGTGCGGGTGTAAAATTTCAAGCTGATCTTTATGCAGGGAGAAATAATACATTTGTAAACATGGATATGCCAGCTATTTCATTTGTAGTTCCCCTGTATAATGAAGCAGAGATTTTTCCACAGCTCGTGGAAAGGTTAAAGGGCGCGGTTGATGAAACGGTTTCCGTTGAGTTTTTGCTGGTTGATGATGGATCCTCAGACGGAACTGCGGACCACATCCGTACCGTTTGTCTTTCCGATCCTGCGTTCCATGGGGTGTTCCTTTCCAGAAACTATGGTCATCAGATAGCTATTTCGGCGGGTATTCATGAAGCCCGCGGAACAGAAGCATTGTTTATTCTGGATGGAGATTTGCAGGACCCTCCGGAGTTGTTTGGCGCCTTCTACGCCAAGCTGAAGGAAGGTTATGATGTGGTGTATGCCGTTAGAGAGAAGCGAAAAGAAGGGTGGATGAAACGCATGTTTTACTCCGCATTTTATCGAATCATGCGCAACCTGTCCTACGTACGAATGCCCTTGGATAGCGGTGATTTTTCTCTTATCACCAGAAGGGTTGCCGACGTGCTCAAACAAATGCCTGAAGAAAGCCGATTTGTAAGAGGAATGAGGTCCTGGGTCGGTTTCAGGCAAACAGGGTTACCATATGAACGCGATTACAGACAGGGAGGGCAACCTAAGTATGGGTGGATGCAATTGTTTCGCCTGGCCTATAATGGGATATTTAATTTCAGCACCCTGCCGATCCGTTTTATTACTCGCCTTGGGGTACTTTCTATCCTCATTTCTTTGATTTATGTTGCTGTTACCATTTATAGAAAGCTGGTTTTTCATGACGTGCCATCCGGCTTTACCGCTTTGCTGATGGCTGTGGCATTGTTTGGGGGCGTGCAATTGGTTTCGTTGGGAATCATCGGGGAGTATGTGCTGCGCATCTTTTTCCAGGTGAAAGGCCGGCCATTATTTTTGGTGAAAGAGCGAATTGTCGAGCAAAAAAGTGAAAACCCTGCCACGCATTGAATATATATCCAGGGCCGTGGACGTTGCCATGGACAACGCCTGGTTCGAAGTGAATCAAACAGGTCATTTCTGGATGAAATGGCGATTTCGTGTTTTTTGGAATCACTTTGGCAAAAGATTGAAATCAACAGATACGCTTTTGGAGATTGGGTGCGGTAATGCCAGGTTCAGGCAACAGGTGGAGGCACGCGGTTTGACAGTTGACGGTTGTGATCTAAATGAGCAAGGCTTGAAAATGGCGGAGGATGGTCGTGGTAAATTGTTCCTGTATGATATACATGATCTGGATAAACGATTGACTGGAAAGTATGATGTGGTTATGTTGATGGATGTATTGGAGCACATAGAAGATGATGTGTCCTTCCTTAGGTCTGCTGCTGCGCATGTGAAACACAACGGATACCTGGTGATTAATGTACCTGCCAATCCCAAACTCTTCAGTGCCTATGATCGTGCACAAGGGCATTACAGGAGATATAAGAAACACGACCTGGATGCACTCATATCAGGAGCGGGTCTGAGATCCGTGGAGGTGTTTTACTGGGGACTGATATTGGTGCCTGTGCTTTGGGTGCGCAAATGGTTGCTCGGTAAAGGTGGCCATGCGGATACCCGGAGGGGATTTGAGTCGCCAAGCCGGATGATGAATGCGGCGTTTTCTTTTTTCATGAGAATTGAAACTTCATTGTTACCCAGAACCTTTACCGGCACTTCCGTGATGGCTGTGGTTCAAAATTCTGCACCTGAATGAAAGAAGGGCTGAAGCATACGACTTCTACTGGTTCGGATTTATTGCAGCATGCACGCCTACCCAAATGGCTGATATGGGTGTGTTGGCTTGTGGTCGCAGGAGTGGGAGGGAAGCTTCTTTTGGACCACTATCATCTCATTACATGTGAAATGCCTTTGGAATATCGGGAAGCCCATATTCCATGCACCACACACATGCTGCTGGAAGGGAAAAACCCATTTGACCTGGCATTGCAACCCAACTTCACCAATGTGTACGGGATTACGTTTAGTTATATATGTTATCCGGTGGCTTATGTGTTAGGTGAAACATACGCCGTATACCGATTGGTGGCAGCGGTGTTTATCTGGCTGTGTTGTTTTGTGATGGTCCGCATATTCAGAAATGAAGGGGTTCTATGGCTGTTCTCCGTCATGGGAGGAGTTATTATGTACGCTTCCCTGTTATACTTTGTAACACCCATGGTGCGACCGGATTCCTTTGGTCTATTCCTGTATTTGTTGGCTATATATATTCCCTACAGAAAGAGGTGGTCGGTTCTCTCAATGTGTGTCAGTGCTATTTTGGTTGTGGTGGCTTTTCTGGCAAAGACCTATTTCCTGCTTGGAGCTCCCTTTATAGGTTCGTATATATTTTTGTTTCATTCAAAAAGGAAAGGCCTGATCTATACGGGAATATTTCTTTCGATATTGATACCTGCTGTATTATGGGTGAATTATCAGTACGAAACATTTTTTAGCAATGTGTTTTTTGTGTATACAAATTATAAGATAGATGATGTAGCATATCTCTGGTTGCAATGTGGCGAGTATCTTAAACACAGCGGAGGACTTGTGGCAATCTCCCTTGTAGCAGGCTACCTATCCATTCGCAACACCCGATTAAAGGATATAACTCAACAAATAGATGTGGCACATGGATCAAAACCATTGCTGATGTTTCAAATGGGATTGCCACATTACATCGCCTTGTGGGTGGTGGCCTTGTTCTTGTATCGGATGGGGCAACATAAGGGGGCTTGGTTAACATATCTCCTCCAATTGCTCACACCTGTATTGCTTTGGCTTGCATTGAAGGAGTTTAGGCGTTTGCCTTTTGCATGGGCCACGTGGGGTTTGTTGCTTGCTCTGGGAGTAAACATATATACCGCTTCTTTTCCTTACCTCCGCAATGCACGCGATGTGGAGGCAGGATTACCGGAATGGCACATGTTGCAATCACTGGTAGCTTCGGAAAATCTGGTATTAAATACACCATTAATCGCATTTGAACGACTGAAAGCCGGCAAAAAGGTATACGATACAGGTAATTCGGAATACTTTGAACATGGAGGTGAACGACAAGGGTTATGGTCTCTGATTTCAGATCCCAAACCCGAAATCAGAGAAAGGTGGAATCAATTTCTTTCCGGCGTTCAGGATTCTGTTACCCATAGGGTGTTTGACCTGGTTGCACTGGACAGGGGACCACGTTTTTTAATGGATGAAAATCGCCTTCAACAAAGCTATTCACTGTTGGTCACGATTCCGATTGTAATGCCCCATGCAACCATGCATACGGCTGCACAACGATTTGACGTGGGTATTTGGGAACCCAAGGGAAAAGAAAGGAGTATTCAGGATAAGTATTTGATTTATAAACAACTGTACGAATCAGACCCAAATAATTTCTTTGTAAATTACTACCTGGGTTTTCAATGTCTGGAGATTTTACACGACTACAAAAACGCTGTGTTTTTTATGGAAAATGCCGTTCTGATTAATCCTGATGTGCCTATTTTGCACAGTGCCTTGGGGGCGATCTACTTTAATCAATTTAAAAATTACAGTCAGGCGTTACCTCACTTTCAACGCGCTTACCAATTATTGCCTAATGACCCGTCAGCCAAGGCAAATCTGGGATATACCTATCGCATGCTTGGCAATGAAGATATGGCAAGACAATTCCTGGGCGATCATTGATTGCTAATTTATGCCCATGGAAGTCCAAATTTAATTTGGAACCCACTTGCTTGGTATACACGTATCAGCTATATTTGAAATAGGTTGTTGTTTTTCAGTGTATTTAAAGGGTGTTAAGCGCATTGCGCTTATTTTGATGTGTAATCTTTGGACTACTCTGGTGCGTGTCCCCCAGAATACCCAGGGTGTTCAGTTAGTTAGTCAATGTCTGTAACTTTCATATCGCCAAAATTCGGTGGCACTTTGTGTGCCCTAATGCTTACTGTGTGCTTGCAAAGTCAGTCACGTGCCCAGTTGGTGGTGAACAATAATCTTACCCCACTTCAGCTGGCCAATCAGATTGTGGGTGTGGGTTTTGATGTGATGAATGTAGTGCTGAACTGCCCCAATGGTGCAGTCGGATATTTCGACGCAACAGCCACACCGATGGCCATTCCCAATGGTATCCTGTTCACGACAGGTTCTACCCAAACAGCGGTGGGGCCGAACAATTCCGTTAGTGCCGGGGTCAACAACGGCACGGCAGGTGATAACCAGCTGGATGTTTTGGCCAATACACCCACTTACGATGCCTGCGTACTGGAATTTGACCTCATTCCTTATTGCGATACCCTCCGAATCAACTATGCCTTTGCTTCAGAAGAATACCCTGAATTCGTTGGACGTGAGTTCAATGATGTATTCGCATTCTATGTGAGTGGTCCCGGGATTGTCGGCGCACAAAACATTGCCCTCGTGCCCGGAACAACGCTTCCGGTGAGCATCAACAATATCAATCAGAACGTCAATAGCCAGTTTTATTACAACAATCAGGGCGGTACAGCCATACAGTACGATGCCTTTACATGGCCACTGGTAGGAAAAATTGCGGTTATTCCTTGTGAAACGTATCACCTCAAGATTGGGATCGCGGACGTAGAGGATGGCATTTTCGACTCGGGCATATTCATCCAGTCCAATTCGGTTCAGTGTGTACCTTTCGTATTTAATGAGGTGGGCGCCAATCAAAACGGGGTGGAAGGGTGCACCCCGGGCGCATTTACCTTCTGTCGCACCGGTGAAATGAATATGCCGTTGACAGTGCATTATGAGATTGGTGGAACCGCTACAAACGGGGTAGACTATCAGACCATTCCCGATAGCGTGGTGATACCGGCCAACCAATCTTGCGTCGAAGTGCAAATCATTCCCAATGCAGATAACGACGAAGAGCTGAATGAATTTGTTCAGATCGTTTACCAACGCGGTAGCTGTCCGGTTTACGATACCATTAATATTGAAATTGATGACCCGGCGGTGATCGATGCGGGCCCGGATGTCAATGTCTGCTCCGGCGACATTGTACAGATCGGGAATGTGCTGGATCCGTCTTATACCTATTCATGGTCTCCCACCACCGGGCTGACCACTCCTAATTCTTCTACATCTAACCTGGTACTGGCTGTGGCAGGTACAAATCCTGTGTCATTTACCTACATTCTTACTGCCACTTCACCCGATGGTTGTGTGTTAACAGATAGTTTGGATGTTAGCGTCAATCCTCCACCTGACGCAGACTTTTCCTTTCAGACAGGTTGTACCAATCTGCCCACAACTTTCCAGGATGTCTCTACCAGCATGGGAGGTAATATTTCCAAGTGGCTATGGGATTTTGGGGATAACTTCTTCGATACGGTTCCGGATCCTGAACATTCATATAACCGGGCGGGTACGTATACTGTAACGCTTACCGTAACCGATGAATTTGGTTGCACAGGATCCACAACCCAAACCCTTCAGATCTGGTCTCTTCCCGTAGCCAACTTCACAGTGAACGAACCCTGTGAAGGAGATACATCCTTCTTTATCAACCAAACCACCCTTGCAGATCCGAGCGATGCCATTGGCGTTTCTGATTGGGATTTCGGCGATGCATCACCTCATGGAACCGCCCAGAATCCGAACCACATCTATAAGACTTCCGGTACCTATTTCGTAACGTTGAATATTTCCTCAGTGAATGGTTGTCCAGGTTCCATCACAAAGGCTGTGATCATTCAACCCAAACCGACTGCTCAATTGCTTGTCACGGATATTTGTCAGAATGAGACAGCTGTGATGTATAACCGCTCCATAGGGTTAACGGGCGGTACCTGGGTATGGGATTTTGGTGATGGCACCACCAGTGATACCCTTAATCCCAATCATCAGTACGCCAACGATGGAGATTACACGGTTAAACTCCATGTGTCAAGTTTCTATGGGTGTGAAGACAGTACCGAAGCGCAGATCACCGTATTCCCTATGCCCGAGCCCAGGTTCTTCCTGGATAGCATTGCGGGATGCGCCCCCCTTTGCATTGTGTTCAATGATGCAACAGACGAGGGGCAGGCAACGATTGATCAATGGGGCTGGATATTCGGAAACCATGTGGAGGCAGGAAAAGATGTGACGTACTGTTTCGATGAAGACGGAAGTTTTTCGCCCGGTCTCATGATCGTGACAGACGATGGTTGTTCCGATACTGTGTTCAGGCAAAACCTTATTACAGTATATCCGCAACCGGATGCCGGAATCAGTATCACCCCTCCCGTGGTAGATGATATTAATCCTGTGGTGTATATCACAGATGAGTCCAATGGTGGGACCCTTTGGATATGGGATTACGGCGACGGTGAAGTGGATACCACCACCACGAACCCTAATCCCATACGTACGTATGATGAGCCGGGCACTTATACCATTACTCAAACCGTGGTTAACGATTATGGCTGTATGGATACCGCACGCAAGTACGTTGTGGTGCGGGAACTTTCAACCGTATATATTCCCAATGCCTTTACGCCACAAGGCGATGGCATCAACGAAGGATTCATACCCAAAGCGACGGGTATTTTTGCAGAGGCGGATTTCAAAATGTACATCCTCGATCGCTGGGGAAATACCATTTATGAGTCCCATTCATTGAATGATCCCTGGGACGGTAAGGTTTACGGACCGGGGAACAAAATCGTACAAAACGACGTGTACGTATACATTTGCAGGTTCTTCAAAAAGGATAATGGTGAGTTGCTTCGCGAAATGGTCGGAAGTGTAACTGTAATCAGGTAAGCCTATGTGCTCGCAAACCCTCTATCGTAAAACAAGGACCATGGCGCTGGTCTTGATATGCTGCTTGGCGGCATATGCACCCGCGGGAGCCCAGACTCCCAAGCCATCTACTTGTGATAACCTCGATTTCAGCAGAGGGGATTTCACCAACTGGGTGGGGCGGACCACGGTGTATAAGCCGGGAAGTTTTGACTCGAATAATTGCAATCAACAGAATCGACCTACCGTCACATGTCCGGATGGTACCGGGCCTTCCTGTAACGGATGTTATTCATTGCCGGGTTTGCAAATACCTATGCCCGGAGCATGTAACAACTGTTTCAACCCCCCAATGAACAGACCCGGTGACTACTACAACAATATTGGGATTTTTCCTGGAAGACATACCCTCATCACAACTTCCACCCCGGATCCGATGACGTGTAATAATGTGATGACCTTGCCGCCGAATGAAAATATTTGCGTGAGGTTGGGTAACGGTGGTATCGGTCCGTGGGGTACCGGTGTGGGTTGGGAGATCGACTACCTCAGCTACTCATTTACCGTAGGTCCGGACAACCAATTGCTGACCTATAAATATGCGGTGGTGCTGCAAGATCCATTGCGTGACCCGAACAATCCGGCACATACGGATTCCATTCGCCCGCGATTCAATGTGTACATCACCAACGATGCTACAGGTGAACTGATTGACCCTACATGCGGCCAGTTTGAAGTGGTGTATGATACCACACTCACCGGATTCCGGGAATGTTCTTATAATGATATAACGGGTTTTGGCGGCAGGCCTTTTTCAACTGTCGGAACAGCCTACCGCGCATGGACAACCGTTGGCGTGGATCTGCGTGCATTCATAGGTCAACCGGTTACCATTACATTCAACACGTGGGATTGCGGTTGGGGCGGACACTTCGGTTACGCCTATGTAACCGCACGTTGCGATTCACTCGGCCTACAGGTACAGAACTGTACACCCGGAGGAACCGTGACTGTTACCGCCCCCGAAGGATTCGCTTATGAGTGGTTCAACGGGGAAAGCACCCGAAGCATTCTGCTCTCAGGAGTAAGTCCGGGTGATTCCGTATGGTGCACACTTACCAGCCGCAGCGGTTGTAAGACCGATGTGGGTGCCACCATTTCGCCGACTGCTACCAACGCCATATTTGTGGCGCAACCGTCGCCGATTTGTATGAACAATACCGTGTTCTTTGACGAAAGCTCGTACAGTATTTATCTCGGCAACAACGACAGTGTTCCTATTCAAACCTGGGAATGGGATTTTGGAGATGGAAGCACCACTTATGCCCAGGATACTTACCATGTTTATACAACACCGGGCACATATGAAGCCAAGCTGATCGTGTATACCGATGTGGGTTGTGTAGATACCGCCAAGCAGATCATTGTGGTGGACCCAATGCCGGTTGCCGATTTCGTGTCACCGCCGGTGTGTTACGGGGATTCCACTCACTTTACCGACAATTCCGTGATCACCTCCGGAAATATCCAGTCGTGGTCATGGAACCTGGGTTCCAACAATGCCACTTCAGCAGAACAAAATCCGGTATACATATACCCGGCGCCGGGTACATACACGGTTACGCTGGATGTTGTGAGTGAAACTGGCTGTCCGGCAACTGTAACAAAAACACTGGATGTGTTGCCTTCGCCCGTGGCGGATTTTTCAGGCTATGATGTCTGCTTGGGTGATACGATCTATTTCGCGAATAATTCGCATCCGACAGACCCCAATGATCCGATCACGGACTGGACCTGGAGTTTTGGCGACAAAACATCTTT
Source organism: Flavobacteriales bacterium (assembly GCA_020635855.1). Classification (NCBI taxonomy): domain Bacteria; kingdom Pseudomonadati; phylum Bacteroidota; class Flavobacteriia; order Flavobacteriales; species Flavobacteriales bacterium. The sequence goes on from JACJYZ010000002.1 coordinate 1,574,931, forward strand.
CCAAAATGCAAGTGATCCGGCCCACGTGTATCAGAAAACCGGGACCTTTACGGTAACACTATCCGTATCCACGCTTACCGGATGTACGGATGATACAAGCATTACCGTGAATGTGTACTCTCCGCCCCAGGCGAATTTCACAACCGGACCGGTTTGTGTGGGTGCTCCGACGGATTTTGATGATCTCTCTTCTTCGGTAGGAGGACTTTCAAACTGCACGTGGAGTTTCGGTGATGGGGCCACTTCCAACACATGTGGAGATGTTCAGCATACATACCCAAATGCCGGTGTGTATACAGTAAAGCTGTACGTGGCGGAAGCGTCTGGTTGTTCGGATTCCATCGTTCAATCAGTGATGGTGAACCCGCAGCCGATCGTGTGCTTCACGGATTCATTGGCCGATTGTGTTCCGATCACCCGTGACTTCCATGATTGCTCGTCTTACGGTGGTTCTTGTTTCTGGACCCTGGGAGATGGTACAACATCCGACGATTGCAATCCTGTTCATACATACACCGAACCCGGATGCTATGACATCTCGCTGACCGTAACCTCTCCTGCAGGTTGCACCAATTCTTTGCTGAAGGAGTGTTACATTGAAGGATATCCATGGCCCACAGCCAATTTTGATGCGAGTCCGCTTACCGTCAGCATCCTGAACCCGGTGATTAATTTTACCGATAAATCAACACCTGCCGTGAAGTGGAGTTGGTTCTTTGGAGATGGAGACAGCGCAAGCGTGCAACATCCGAACCACACCTACAATGATGTAGGTACCTACAGGGTGGTACTGGCAATGGAAAACCAATGGGGTTGTGTGGATACCATTTATAAGGATGTGGAAGTGACACCCGTGTCATCCATCTACGTGCCCAATGCTTTCAGTCCGAATGGTGACGGTATCAACGACTACTTCCGGGTGGAATATGAAGGATTCTGCGAGATCCAGATGTTCATCTTCGATCGATGGGGAAATGAAATCTATCGTACCAATAGCTTTGACGGATGGAACGGTAAAGCCAACGGTGGTGATAAAATCGCCCAGGAAGATGTTTACGTTTGGGTGGTCAAAGCCAGGGACTGTCAAGGCGAACTCTGGAAGCGAATCGGCCATGTGACCCTGATTCGCTAATTCAGGATACTAAATACAGAAAAAATCCGGCGGTGAAACATCCTCCGGATTTTTTTTACATTTGGTTCGGCCATTACTAACATTTTTTCTTTATGAAATCTCTCTCCAGGTTCATGACCATCATGGTTGTGATGAGTTCGTCCATTGCGTTCGGGCAACAGGTATCCTTTGAAACAAATTCCCAATGGGTGATGCAGGAATCGCCAGGTTGGGTTCGTGTGAATCCTATAGCTTCTATCAAGCAAGATCAATGGCAACAAGCAGGTCGTGAGCTGCTGAAACTGCCATCCGACAATACCTTTGAAAAAGTGGGTTCCGATACCGAGTCCAATGGGATGACACATGATCACTACGTTCAAAAACACGATGGCATTGAAATTTTCGGAACCGATATTCGCGTGCACAGCATTCATGGTAAAATAACAACGGTGAATGGCAAATGGCTGAGTGGCCTGACAACTCCTGTCCAAGCTACATTGTCTGGCAAGCAAGCGGAAGCACTGGCATTAGAAGCCGTTCATGCACGGATGTACATGTGGGAGGATCAGGGCATGGAAACGCTTTTGAAAAGGATCCGTCAGGACAATGCCGCATCTTACCGCCCGGATCCCCAACTGGTATTTTTTGATCCGGATTTCAGCGGAGATGCTTCGAAATACCGACTCGCCTGGAAAGTGGAAGTATATGCCGCAGATCCCCTCAGCCGGGAGCAATTGTTCATTGACGCACAAACCGGACAGGTGATCGATCGCATCAACATGATCTGTACGGATAATGCCAACGGTGTGGCCGAAACCATGTATAGTGGTACCGTCAATTTCGTAACTGATTCGATTGCGTCGGATACCTTTCGTTTACGCGAAATAAGAGACGGCGTGTCCATTGAAACATACGACCTCAACCGGGATTACCTGTATGGAAATGCCGTGGATTTCTATGACGACGACAACTACTGGAACAATGTGAATGCCCAAAAAGACCAGGCCGCACCGGACGGACACTGGGGCGCGGAAATGACGCACGACTACTACATGCAGTATCACAATCGGAACAGTTATAACGACAAAGGTTTTCCGATGATCTCCTACATACACTATCGCACCGGGTATCAGAATGCTTTCTGGAACGGTGAGTTCATGACCTATGGAGATGGGTCCGGCAATTCCAGGCCCTTCGATGCTTTGGATGTATGTGGTCACGAGTTTACACATGGCGTTACCCAATTCTCGGCAGGTTTGATCTATAAGGATGAAAGCGGTGCACTCAACGAATCGTTCAGCGATATCTTCGGCTATATGGTTCAGTGGTACGGTGATACAGCCAACTGGGATGTAGGTGAAGACATCGGCGCACTCAGGGATATGCATAACCCACACAAGTTCCTTAACCCCGATACCTATTTGGGCCAGTACTGGCACACGACTCAGGATGATGAAGGAGGTGTGCATACCAACAGCGGCGTGCAGAATTACTGGTTTTACCTCCTGACAGATGGCGATACCGGTACCAATGACAACGGCAGAAAATACAAGGTTACCGGGATCGGCCGGGAAAAAGCCGCCGCCATCGCTTATCGCAACCTGACTGTTTATCTGGGGAAAACATCACAGTATGCCGATGCCCGACAAGGTGCGATCTGGGCAGCTGAAGACCTGTTCGGTCCCTGCTCGGAAGAAATGCGGCAAACCGCCATGGCATGGTATGCCGTTGGGGTAGGTGACTCACTGAAAAATGTAGATCTCAGCGCTGTGGAACTGTGGGCCGGTCCTTCATCATGTCATCTCACGGATACAGAAACCGTTACCATTCTTATAAAAAATACCGGTTGTCAACCCGTCACTTCCGGCGATACACTTTATGCCGGGTACCGCATGAATGGGGGAAGTGCCATGAATGATACACTTGTAATGGTTGCCGACTTCAATCCCGGAGATACCATCTTTCATGCCTTCAATACTACACAAGATCTCACCTTGCCAGGTACCTATACGTTTGATGCATGGGTCAACCTGAATGCGGATGAGATCACAGCCAACGATTCGGTTCGCCAGGTAACGGTGGAACGTTGGAAAGATCAGAATGATGATTTCGGGGTGACTTCAATGCTGGCTCCAGGTGTTGAATGTGGATTGACGGCCAGCGAAGATGTTACCGTGGAAGTGGTATTTGAAGGCTGCGATTCCATTCCGGCCGGAACGGAAATACCACTCGGGTTTCAGGTGAACGGAGGTACGCCGACACGGGATACACTTGTCTTGCAACAATCACTTGCTGGTGGAGAGGTCGTTCAACACACCTTCTCAAACAAGGCAAGCCTGACCGGTGGAACTGCTTTTGCATTGATCGCCTGGTCTGATTTTCCGGGTGACAGCGATGCTTCCAATGATACATCCGATGTGAAATGGGTGTTTCGCCCGGTGAAGCTTCGCGATAACATGATCACATTTGAAGATACCGCCAATGTGGTGGATTCGTTTTTCGTTGTGACACAGCCCCGTTGTCGGGCGTATGTATCCGATACCTCGGTGGCTTCCGGAAACCAAGCGTTTCAGATGACAGGGTCGGAGTTCTCCGCCATCCGCAAAACGTACTTCTTCCCACGCCCGACAGATTTGAATACATGGACTGTCAATGATGCCTATCGAAGTGATATGTGTGTATGTGTGGATGCAACCAACTGGACAACGGCCAACGTGACCTTTAACCTGAGGCAAACTTTCAATGGACTTTATAGCTCTGAAGCGGGTGGTCTGTTTCCCTACACCAGTTCAATGCGCATCCTGGTGAACGGTGTTCCGCTGGAAGAGCAATATAATGCGGAAACCAGAACCTCAGACGGGTTTAAATTTCATCACGTGAACCTGGATGCTTTTGCCGGTACGCAGTTTGAGCTGTGTTTTGAAGCCAAGACCTATGAAGGTCTGTCTGCGGAAAAGTATCCGGCTTTATACAAAGGAGACAATGTGTTTATCGATGATATCAATGTCACAGAAAAAGTGAACGTGGGTACCCTTGATTTGTCGGTAGAAGACATTAACATAGCCGTCTATCCCAACCCGGCACAGGATGCATTTTACTGGAGCCTTTCGTCCCCGCGTCCTGTCAATGGGAGCGTAACCGTTACCAATATGGTGGGTGAAGTAGTGTATGTGTATGATCTGGCTGTGGCTTCAGGAGAAGCTTGGCAACAGGTGGATGCGCATACCTGGGCGCCCGGATTGTACCTGATCCGTTTTGAAACGCCTGAGGGTGCGTCTGTGCGGAAACTGGCGGTGAATTAAAGGAACTACTTATTGGTTAGCTCGGCTGGGAAGCTGTTTGGCTCGGCCTTGATGTCAGGATCAAACTTGATGAAGAAACGGATCCAGATTGGCCTTGACAAGTAGTACACAACAGGGAAAAACAAGATGGAGGTGCCGATGATCGCCAGGATCAGGTGCCATACGGGCCTGCCTTCCGGAAGAACCATTGCATAAAAGCCCCAAAGGATAATAAACTGGCCTACGTTCAGCGCGTAACTGATCAGCATCGCTCCGAACCAGAATCCCGGATCACGTTCGTATTTGATGCCACAGGCCGAACAACGATCGTATATTTTTCCCCCGAATTTGAAAAGGTTGATGTAAGGGTTGGCATGTGCCCAGAAAGGACCCTTGCCACATTGTGGGCATTTGTTTTGAAATATTCCGCTTAACACATTCATGGTATCCGGTGATGATCGCGGGCAAATGTCGTCATTTTTAAAATGCCTGGTAACCTCCGTGGTTTACAACCATGGTTTGTTCTCCATGCCAGTATTTGGATTTCAGGCGAACCACGTATGTACCCGAAGGAAAGTGGGTGGTGTTAACAAAGGCAAAGCGTCCGGTGAATTGCTGCTGACAAAGGACTTTTCCGTGCTGATCGGTAATCTCCATGGTATAGTCTCCGCGGAGGGTGATCAGGATCTTGGCATACTCGTCAGCTGGTGCGGGAAAAATGCTGACATACACATGTTCTACTGCGTTCATGGCGATCTGTGTTGGTGATGGATCAGCGGGGGCTCATCTGATTAACGAGCAAAAACCCGGCCACGATACGCTGAAAGGCCTGAAAGCAGTGGTGGTTTCGCGAACGGTAGAGAATCGGAGATGAACGGTTGCTACATGCCCACCTTCTCCAAACGACGGAATTTCTTCAGGTATTCAGAAGGGGTGAGTCCGTTGATGCGTTTGAACTGCCGATTGAAATTGGCTACGTTGTTGAAGCCGCTTTGGTAACAGATCTGGCTGATGGATAGGGAAGAGGAGGTCAGCATCTTGCATGCGTTCGCAATCCGGATCTCGTTCAGGAAGGCAGAGAATGTTTTCCGGGTACGTTGCTTAAAATACCTGCAGAAAGCAGTGGTACTCATGTTGGCAACCTTGGCTACGTCGTCCAACCGGATGTCTTCCTGGTAGTGATTGAACAGGTACGCCAGGGTGTCTTTCATCCGCTGATTGTCTGATTCCTTGCCCGGTTTGCCGATGGCTACCGAACTGAGGAAGGTGAATTCATCGGATTCTGAGAGTATCTGTAGAATGCGGAACAACATCAACATCCGGTTGAATCCGCTTAACCGGGCCATTTCTATGATCATGGGGTGGCAGGCGTCCCGGGTTTTACCATGGAACAACAGGCCGCGCGATGCATCCTCGGTTAGCCTGCGAATGCTGCTTATTTCCGGCAGGTTCATGAAGGTTTCTCCCATTTCAAGCGGACTGAAATACACGGATGTGCCGTGCGAGATCAGGGTAGTGTTGGGTTCATAATATTCTTCATCACTTCTCAGAACGTGAGGCAGGTTGGCGCCCAGCATGAATACCTCTCCCGGGCCAAAACGGGTGATGCCGTCGCCCACAATCAGGGTTCCCTTTCCGTCAATGATAGAGGTGATCTGCACTTCTGGGTGGTAGTGCAAGTGATCGAAATAAAACTGGGACCTGTCCACCTGAACGTGAATGGACTTCTCCTTTGTTTTCGGATTTTGGAAGAATATTGGCTTCATAGTGTATCGTTCCGCGAAGGTAATAAAACAGGCGCATATAATATTAATAAGCTGCTAATATTGTACATGTAAAAGCTTAAGCAAATGCTTGAGGAATCCATTTTAATCTTCTATATTCGCAGTGTGGGTGTGCTTTTAGAGTGGGTTTCACAATTCCTTGGATAGCTAATTAGTGAAATCCCGATAGGCCTTCGAGGCTGGACCGTTTCCACCCCCGGAATCGGTTGAATGTTGTTTCCTTGTGGCCATTCCACAACAGGCTCCGGAGTTTCAATACGATTATTTTGCACAACCCCTTACCCAATAATCACCGAAACACGCGCAACCACCGGAGCCTGTTTTTTTTCTCTCCCTGATGTGAATGGTTTTTTCAACTCAGTCCTTATTTGCTATTCGGCCAACGTATCTTTTTAGCAACTTTGCCAGTTGAAAAGGTCAACGTAACCATTATTCAATGAAAACAGCATTGATTACCGGGGCCAACCGGGGCATAGGTCTGGAGATCTGTCGCCAACTGGCAATGAACGGCTTTACCGTGGTCATGGGGTGCCGCGATGTGGAGAAAGGCAAACAGGCAGCGGCGGAACTACCCGGCGTGGTTCAGCCGATCGAACTGGATGTGTCCACCAGTAAAAGCGTTCGTAAAGCTGCCGAGGAGGTGCGAAAGAAATACGGCAGGTTGGATGTATTAATCAACAATGCCGGCATCAGCAAAGCATCCAAGGGAATACTGGATACATCCATGGATGAAATCAAGGAGATGTACAATGTTAACTTCTACGGGGCCATCCGTATGGTTAAGTTCTTTTACCCGCTACTTTCGGAAAGTGATGATGCCCGCATCATCAACATGTCAAGTGGCATGGGTTCAATCGCCGATCTTTCAGGAAGCTATGCTGCGTACCGGTTGTCGAAGGCGTCTCTGAATGCATTGACCATGATTCTTGCAAAGGAACTGTCACATGTGGTAAGTGTGTATGCAATGTGTCCCGGTTGGGTCCGGACCGATATGGGAGGGAAGTCGGCCATACGCTCTGTGGAGGAAGGTGCAGAAACAGCTATCTGGCTGGCAACCGAAGAAAACATTCCTTCCGGCAAGTTTTATCGGGATAAGCACCAGATTCCCTGGTAAGGCCGATTACCTGCTTTCGCGCCGGCGTTCCTGTTTGTTTACACCCAGCAATGCGTTGATGAAAGACAACAGCAGGCTGAATAGAAGGGCGGTCCAGAATCCACTCACATAAAACCCGTCTACCCACCTGCTGGCCAGCATCACCATCAGGGCATTCAATACCAGCAGAAAAAATCCCAGGGTGAATACGGTAATGGGGAGGGTAAGCAGGATAAGGATGGGTTTGACAAACGCGTTCAGCAGTCCGAGTACAATGGCTACAACCAATGCAATTCCTACACTTTCCACGTGTACGCCGGGCATCAGATAAGCTGCAATGGCAACAGCAAGCGATGATAATAAGATGCGACCAATCATGTGTTTTCAGGTTTGGAAACTAAAAGTAAGAAGAATCAAAACGATTTGTTACGAATGATATCTTACCTTCACGCCAATAAATATTCCGCACATCCATGCACACACAAGTTTTCGGCTGGGACATACAACCATTAAGCTGGGAAGGCATTCTTGCGGCCCTGTTCTGTGGCGCCCTGGTGGGTGTTGAACGCCAGTACTCGGGTAAGCCGGCCGGTATCCGCACCAGTATTTTGGTTTGCCTTGGATCATACGGATATGTTTGCCTTGCCAACTTCGGTACACAAGAGGGAGATCCGACACGCATCATCGGGCAGGTGGTAACCGGCGTAGGTTTTCTGGGTGCCGGTGTGATGATGACCCACCACGGAAACGTGCTGGGGGTAACGTCTGCCGCCGTGATCTGGGTGCTTGCGGCCATGGGGGCATTCATCGGAATGGAGCGGTTTGCTCCGGCGGTTCTCATCAGTTGCCTGACCCTTTTTGTGCTGGTGGGCATCAACGTGATTGAGTCGCGCTTCAAGAAAAGCATGCAGAAGGGCATTCACAAGCATGAAGAGCCGGATGTGGATATCGATGACGGTTAGGTCCCGGGGTTCTTTGGGGCTGAAGCCGGTCGTACCATCAGGTTTTGTGCCGTGCGATTGGTGATAACCGTTTGGTTTTTTTTTCCCAATTCAATGGTGATGGACCGGTCATAACCATGCCTTTCGCGAATAACCAGCCGTGTGCCCAATACCAGTCCCAGTTTTTCAAGGTGCTTCAAAAAATCATCCGAGGAGTCACTCACGCCGATGATCTCAAGGCTCTTTCCGTCCGGTGCCTCGTCCAGTGCAACCATGGCTTCATGAGGATGTAGCTTTCCGTCTGCATCCGGGATCGGATCGCCATGCGGGTCAAACCTGGGATGGCCCAAATATGCATCCAGCCGCTCAATCAGTTCAGGAGATTTCACATGCTCCAGTTGTTCGGCAATGATGTGCACCTCGTGCCATCCGAATTCCAACTTCTCCACCAGAAACACTTCCCACAATCGGTGCTTGCGGGTAATGCGCAGCGCTGTTTTGGTGCCTTCGCGTGTGAGTTTAACCCCCTTGTATTTTTCATAAGCTACCAGTCCTTTTTCCGATAACCGCTTTAACATGTCTGTTACAGAAGCAGCCTTGGTATTCAGCTTGGCTGCGATAGCATTGGTTGAAATCCCTTTCCTGGTTCCCTGCCCAAGGCTCCATATCGCTTTGAGGTAATTTTCTTCTGCGGAAGTATACATTGTTATGCTGGGGTAAATATAAATTTAGACATGCCTAAAAATAATTTTATCTTTGTGTGGAAAGATGGTCAAAAGATAGCAATGTTCAGTGGAATCCGGTACATATATTTCAGCACGTCCCATTGTATGCGGATAAGGGGCATCATATGGATGTTGGTATTTCCGCTGTTTTGTACGGCACAAACGGGTACGATCAAGGGAAAGGTGACTTCAGAATCGGGTGCAGTTCCGTTCGCACATGTTGGGTTGGAGGAAACAGAATTCGCGCAACCCGCCAATGATCAAGGGTGTTTTGAACTCGCTGCTATTCCGCCTGGGGAATACAGCTTGTATGTTTCCGCTGTAGGGTATAAGACCTATCATCGCAAGGTGAGTGTAAGGTCAAACGATACCTTGGTTGTGAAGGTGACGATGACAGAATTTGCCAGCCAACTTGGAGAAGTGGTGGTGACAGGCACCATGAAGGAAACATTTATCGAAGCGTCTCCGGTGAAAGTGGAAGTGATCACGCCGAAATTTCTTCAGGCCCATCCCACCAACAATGTGATCGAGGCGCTGCAAACCGTGAACGGTGTGCAGGAGCAAATCAACTGCGGTGTGTGCGGAACCAATGACATTCACATCAACGGGATGGAAGGGCCTTATACATTGGTGCTGATTGACGGCATGCCCATCATGAGTGCCCTCGCAACCGTGTACGGTTTCAACGGCATTCCCACTTCATTGATCCGGAGGGTGGAGATCATCAAGGGGCCTTCGTCTACGCTTTACGGAACGGAAGCGGTGGGCGGCGTTATCAACATCATTACCAAACGCCCGGAAGACCTGCCGCTGGTTACCCTGCACAGTTACTACACGTCGCACAGGGAGTGGGATGCGGACGTTTCCTGGAACCCCGACCCGAAAGGGCGCTCGGCATTTACCTTCAGCGGAAACATGTACCGGAACCAATACCGGATGGATTTCAACCACGACAACTTCACCGATATACCCCTCAACGAACGCGGTACCTTCTATGCGAAATGGAGCATGAAGAGAGTCAACGACAGGGTCATGACAACGGCAGCACGACTCTATGGCGAAGAACGATTCGGTGGCAGCATGAACTGGCAGCCGGCTGATAGAGGTAGCAATGCAGTCTACGGGGAGCACATTTATACCCGCCGTGTGGAAGTGATCGGGCAATACCAGCTGCCGCTGCAACCTTACCTGCGGATCGACTATTCATTCAACCGCCACATGCAGGACAGTTATTACGGACATACCCGGTTCAAAGCCGATCAGCGCATTGCATTCGCCAACCTGTTGTGGATGGTGTCGAAAGGAAATCATAGCATGGTCGCCGGGATGTCTAACAAACTGGAAACGTACCAGGACAATACGCCTGCAAGTGTGGATGGCAGCAAATGGGTGAAGGGGGTATTCGTGCAGGATGAGTGGTCGCCCACGGATGTGATGACCTGGTTGATTGGCGCGCGTCTTGACCACCACCGGGAGCACGGCCTGATCTTCGCACCCAGGCTGGGCTGGAAACAACAGCTGGCCACTTACACCACACTGCGTGTGAACCTGGGTACGGGTTTCCGTGAAGTGCAGCTGTTCACCGAAGATCATGCAGCGCTGACGGGTGCCAGGGAAGTAGTGGTGGCTGAACGCATACGACCGGAATCCTCCTACAATGCCAACCTGAATGTGAACCATGCGTTGTCATGGCTCGGAAGTTCGGGCAGCATCGATATGGATGTGTTTTACACCTGGTTCACCAATAAAATTGTGCCCGATTATGGGGTGGATGAGAACCTGATCGTGTATGCGAACCTGAACGGGCATGGCATTTCCAGGGGGGCTGCGTTTCAGTGGCATCACCAAATAAAGAAGTCGGTTACACTGAACATCGGCGGTACGTTCCAGGATGTGTATGAGATGACGCGTGAATCGGGGGAGCTGAAAAAGGAGGTGCAGCTGTTCACGCCGTTGTTCTCCGGAACCTTTTCCGCCGGCTATGAATGGAAACAAAAAGGCTGGTCACTCAACATCACCGGAAAAATCATGGGGCCGCAACACCTGCCGCATTATGAGCCGCCTTTCACCCGCGCTGAACAATCGCCATGGTATGTGGTACAACATGTGCAGGTCACGAAAAAACTTCCGCATCGCTGGGAGTGTTTCTTTGGAGTCAAGAATATTTGGAACTACACGCAGGACAGTCCGCTGATAGATCCTGAGCACCCCTTTGGTGATCATTTCGATACATCGTATGCTTACGGTCCGCTACAAGTACGACGCTTTTTTGCAGGTTTCCGGTGGAGTGTGGAGAGGAAGATGAAATGATGTGCGAATGTGGTAATGTGCCCATTTGAAAATGAGGCAGCGGGCATGTGGGACGATAGACATGAGACCATAGATGTCAGACATCAGGTGGTTGGCATCCGGCCTATGACGTGCCTGCCCGCTAAAGCTCTAGCATAGGTTGGACTTCCCGCAGGGCACACCAATCCCCGCCCCAGATCAAGTTACGAAGCATTCCATTGTTGAAGAGGCGAATCTGTTGCAGGAACTTGCGTGTGTAAGTCATGGCAGGTGTTTGGTTCGGCTTGTACATGGAGCCGACCAAAATGAATCCTGGCATGGTTGTGTTGTGGCGGGTGAAGGATCTCCCTATTCCGTAACCGATATCATGGTGCCGAAATTCCCGCCGGTTTCATCCGGTCTCAGGTGGGGGAGATACATCTTTGAAATGGCCCCGTCCAGGTAGAGGGCATTCGCGCATCCGAACACATCCTTGAAGATCACGGCGAAATCGTGGAAGTTGGTTTTGTTGCTTCGGGAGATGATGAACACCACTTTTCCATCCGGCATGATGCCCACGCCACTGCGGAGGTGCAGGTTTTTTGAACCGTGTACGAATTTCGGGTGGATCTTACCATCGATCACCAGCATGGGGCCGGATTGCGTGGCGAAATGCACCTGTTTGTTTTCGGGTACGAATCGTTTGCTGAATGCACCGGTGGTACTGATGCCTGCTCCATCATCATCCACAAAAAAAACACCATTGGGCTGCAGGTAGAAATTCCCATACCCGCTGCTGATGGTATCCAGGGGGCGACAGATCGTGTCATCTGCAATGAGCAATCCCTGCGGCTTATTCCCTTCAAGGTACATGCCGCCGTTGGTGATCATGAGGATGGAGGTGTGCTCCTCTTCAAGTTCCGTTTTCAGGGAGTTGATGTCCCGGTAAGGGCGCTTCAGGTGTTTCATTTGCAGGTGCATGCGAATGCGCTGACGTTTGGGGTCGGCAACTATGGCATCATACTGCAGGCCATTAAAACGGAAGGTGCATTCACCGATGAGATTTCCGGTTTCCAGTTGGGCCGAATGAACCGCATTTTCAAAACCCTGTTGTATGTCGGAAGGAACAGAGTCGCCGGTGTCACCCGAATGGTTTTGTATGAAGTTGTAATAGCTGACAATGGCATTGTCCTGTATCGGGACGACTTTTGCCTCCGGTGTTTGGGCGATGGCATGTCCGCCAAGAATCAGCGCACCAAGGGTGATCAGTTTTTTCATGATTGGAATGGATGTTCAACCGCAACCTATAATACACGGTTCGGCTAAAGATACAAGCCTCCCCGATACTGCAACGCCGCAGCGTTGCAAAATAGCCGGGATAGGAGTGGTACCCTTTGGAGGAGTTTGTAGTTTGTAGTTTATAGTTTATAGTTTATAGTTGGTGAGGCATTCCACGAACCGAAGTTGATAAGGGTACAAACGGATAGCCCGACGGCAGTTGGGGCAAGCGATCGGAGATCCGCTTCCAGACAAAATCAAATACAACCGAATGGGTATTGTTTGCCGTCGAGGTTTTCCATTAACTTTGATAGGAAGGATGAACGTTGCAAAAACATACCGGGTCCTCATGGCCATTCTTATCGGTTTTGCGCTGACCGGTGCGGGCTGTGATCCGCCGCAAACGCATGAACTACCGGCTTTGTCGCGACTAGCAATGTTGGGAAACCTGGCTGCCGATTCAACCCGGATCCTGTATCAGTATTACGAGAAGTTCGGATTCACCGATGTATGCATTCATCACAGGGCGTTGATTCACTGTGACGTTCCGCCGTCAGGTGTTGACGGTTGGGTGTCATTGCCATTTGCACCATTGGAGTTGGAACACATCAATGGCATGAGCAACAAAGTTGACAGTATTTCCGATGGACCCATACTGAACGCCATGTTCATGGAAAAGCAGTCGTTCTCGGATATATCCCTGGAACGTTGGGAGTATGTCATGGACAGTGTATCACTGGAAGTCCCCTTGTGGCGTGGTAAATACCATTTCACCGGTGATAGCCTGCTGATCTACGACGAAGAGAAAGGAAATTTGTATCTGGAAGTGCATCAATGCGACGGTTGAGTAAAAAGGGCGTTGATTTCATCGGGCAGATGTCACTCCTGTATGTTGTATGCTGCTGCTGTGTGCCGTTGCTGTTTTCCTGTCTGGCGGCATGCACAGGGGATCAGCCCCAGATACAAAAGGTCGCATACGTGTACAAGGTGAGGCGCGTGCCTTTTTCCAGACAATACTTCAAGCTCAGGATTTTCTATAGATTTCAATGGGGTGACAGCACCTGTTCGGGTGATTTTGTTCAATCGAAACGAACCCTTGCAAGCGAATACCAGATTGGGGAGGGGGATTCACTGGTGGTGCAATTCCCCGCAGGTTATCCGGAGCGATCTGTTTTTTGGAATGTGAGATTCTCCTATCGTCAGACCAAGTACAATGAGGAATACCGCGAACGGCAAAAGAAAGAACTTCAAAAGCATCCTTCGCGGTATAATATGTATCACATTAGCCGGGTAAGGCAGACAGATTAAACCGTATTTGTGCCGGGCGCCAGAATTGACGGCAACCATATGCTGTTGCTGTTGCTGTTGCTCCTGCTCCCTTAGAAACCCGTCCCGCTACTTTTTCGTTCATAAAACCGTGTGCTCAGTCCGTACCTTTCCATCCGAATACTTCCCCCGGGGAACTAAGAATTCATGCTTGCGTCATGTATGGATCATTCTGATTGTTAAAGCATAAGGATACCATCCCTCTTGCATTCGGCTTGCTAAAAGTGAATACAAACTTCGATTGCGATTGCAGGTATTAAGTTACACATTGGGTTATCTAATTTTAGCAAGACCTTTTAAGAGTGGGGTCATAATTGAATCACATTTTTTATGACAACAGAAGGGAAGAAACTATGAAACACACCAAACTATTTCTCAGTCTGGCTTTTTCGTGTGCTATGTCAGGCTTGACTTTGGCACAAACTGAAAGCCGTCCGGTAAACCTCGGAACGATTCCGGAGTTTACAAACCAATTTCTAAGCGCAGCCAAGACGGATGGCGGCGCAATTCACATGGCCCTGGCAGGCAACAAGTTTATTGATGTGAAGGTGATCGATAACCAGACCACCGAACAGGAAGTTCGCATCTATGGAGAAGTTCAGAATGCAAAAACTTCCATTTTCTATTTCTATGGCGACAGCCGCCAGATCAAAGGAAAAGTAGTGGTCGATAACAAAGAAGGTTATGAGATCACTACCAATGACGCCAACCAGGTTCAGATCACCCAGGTGGATGTCAACAAGCTGATCTGCGTGTCACCGGGTACCACCACCCCCCCCGGTGAATCAGGAACCCGGGGAAACACAACGCGTGACTGCCCAGCCTGCATACAGCAGTAATCCGGGTGCACCGTTTGTGCTTTACCTGGATTTCGATGGCGAGTACGTGAATGATCCTGTATGGAACAGCGACATGGGCGGTGCCAGACAATGCACCGGTCCCAACTTCTCGGATTCCTTTATTAAGGATGTATGGGCAACCATCTCCGAGGATTACCGTCCGTACACCATCAATGTCACCACCGATCGTTCGGTGTTCGATGGCAAGTCGAAAGCCGATCGCCACATGGTGATCTACACCAACACCTGGGGTTCCGGTGGCGGTGTGTCAGACATCGGTTCCATTGCTGCGAACGGTACCGACATCGCATGGGTGTTCTTTAATCACCTGGAGCAAACCGTGAGCGATATGGCCGTAACAGGTGCGCATGAGTCCGGACACGCATTCGGTCTTCAGCACGACGGCAGCACCTCCGATGGTAACTACTGGAAGGGTCACGGCAACTACGGCGCCATCATGGGCAACAACTACCAGACCAGTGGCAAAGCCATCTGGCAGTGGAGCAAAGGTGAGTACCAGGGTGCAACCACGCACGGCGGCGGTCCGAATGTGCAAGATGACGTAGCGATCATCGGCAACAATCCGAAATGCGGTTTCCGCACGGATGAACACGGCGACAACATTTCATCGGCCACAGCCATGGTGGTTGAAACCGATGGCACCGTGATGGCATCCAAGAACAATGGCATCATCACCAAACGGACTGATAAAGACGTGTTCTCTTTCTACACCGCAGGTGGCTCTGTGAGTTTCGATTTCCAGAGCGGTACAGGTGAGTGGACCAACGAGGGTGACCTTGACATCCAGGCCCGTTTGCTGGACGCCAGCGGCAACGAAGTGGTGAAGTCAGATCCGAGCGGACTGGATGCGAGCATCAGCACCACCCTGCAATCCGGTCAATACTACATTGAGATCGATGGCGTGGGATACGGCGACCCGGTGACCAATGGTTACTCGGACTATGCGTCCCTCGGCTATTTCGAAATCAGTGGCAATTACCCTCCCGGTAACCCCAATCAACCTCCCTCAATCGTTTCCATTGATGCAGCGAAGGCATGCAATGAGTACACCTTCACTGCTGTGGTAACGAACGAAGTGGACAATGTGCTTTGGGATTTCGGTGATGGCGGTACATCCACGAATGCTGTTGCAACTCACACATATGCTACCTCCGGAACCTATACCGTGAAGCTGACCGTGAGCAACCAGTACGGCTCCGATAACAGCCAGCAGAATGTGAGTGTGACTGTGCTGACCGCACCCACGGCTCCCGATGCGGATCGTTGCGGCGCCGGTACCATTGACCTGACCGCAACCGGTTCAGGCGGTGAAATGAACTGGTACGATGCGGCCACCGGCGGAACCCTGCTGCACACAGGAGCAACTTATTCTCCCAACATCACTGCCGACACCAAATTCTATGTGGATGAAACGGTAGCGCCTGCACCAGTGAAGGGTGGTCCGGCCGATCCGACTGCAGTGGGAGCCGGAGGTTACTTCACTGATAATGATACACGCGGGATCTTCTTGGATGTATTGTCGGATGCTACCATTAAGTCGGTATTGATGGATGCCGAAACAGCAGGTACCTACACCATTGAACTGCTCGATGGTGATGGCGGCAACGTACTTCAAACCAAAGATGTGAACCTTACCACCGGCCAGCAACGTGTAACCCTTGATTTTCCAGTTACTACCGGAACCGGTTACTACCTCAAGGTGACAGGAACGGTTGATTTCTACCGCAACACAGCAGGCGCCAGCTACCCCTACAACATCGGTGGCCTGATCTCGCTGACCGGTAACAACTACACAGACCAGGGCTACTACTACTTCTTCTATGATTGGGAAGTACAAGGCCCGGGGTGCGTGAGCGAACGCACAGAGGTAACTGCCTCCATCGTTTGTACCGGCGTAGACCAACTGGGTGAAGACAATGCCATTCTGGTTTCTCCGAATCCGACGCAGGGGCAGATCACAGTGAACGCCAACCTCAAAGGAAGCGAAGACGCGGATCTGTATGTGACGAATGTTTTGGGTGAAGTAGTTTACCAGGAGCATGTGAATGCCGGGAGCTTCGCTACCCCAAGGGTGATCGACCTCAACGGCAACACAAGCGGTATCTATATGGTGCGACTCCAATCGGCCACACAAACACTCACTTCCAAAGTGATCCTTCAATAGGTAAGCAACCAAACTCTACCTATCATAGCGAAAAGGCAACCCTGAGCAGGGTTGCCTTTTTTCGTGGTCAGACCCTATATGTGAAAGTATGGTGGCGGATTGGTTTTATGCCGACGAAAACTTTTACTTTGATGAAATTTTAAAACGACATATTGGATTGCATTGTAACAAACGAAGTTGGGACTTCCATAGGTTGAAACAACTTTCTACTGTATTTGAAAAGAATGGATATTGATCATTTACTCAAGCAGGCCCAGATTGATAAAATCAAAGCGGAAGAAGAAAAAATCCGGTATGAGCATGAACTATTGAAAAGCAGTAGCAAAAAGCGCTGGTATTACAAGGAAAAGATAAGCAACAATCTTGTGGCTGCGATATTGGCCATTCCCGTGCTTTGGGTCTTCTTCGGGAAATATGCCAATCCCGTAATGGAAATACAAAAAATCAATGGTGAATTGGAAATAAGCAAAACCAAACTCCAGGCATATAAGCTGGAAAGACAATTGGATTCATCCAAGAAGAGATTATTTGAAGTTAACCAGACTACTGCGCGTTACCAAGATTCTTTGGTGATATACCAGCGTATGACCCAGGCATATCAAACCAAGGTTTTACGGGCGCAGGATAGTTTGAATGTTGTGTCATCCCAATTAGAGACCTCAAAGGCAGAAAAAGCAAAATTAGACCGTGCGATTCAGAATAAAACAGCGCGCATATGGGAACAGAGGGACAGCATTGCATCCCTGGAAACGGAGAACCAGCAGTTAAGAAAATCGGAGTTTGAACGCCAACAGTTGATTGCATCCATGATGGCGGCCCAGTTAGAAACAGAGAACAAAAACCAGGGAGAAATCAAAGGCAAAGAATCGTCATCCACACATGAACAGTTCAGTGCAAACAAAGGGAAATTGCGATTGCCTGTTGATTCGGGAAGGGTGATTGTTCCCTATGGCCTGCAAATTCATCCAGTTACCGGATATACTATGGTTAATAAGGGGGTAGATCTTGTTGTATTGTCCGGGATTAGCGTGAAATCTGTTTTTGCAGGCGTCGTAAGTGAAGTGTTTACGGTACCAGGATTGGGTCAGAATATTATAATAAGGCACAATGGTGGTTACAGTACCGTCTATGCCAATCTCATGAAAACCGATGTAGCCAAGGGAGACCTTATTCAAGCGGCGCAACAATTAGGCCTTGCCGGCCCAGGTCGTTTAGGGGGATTGCCTCAGGTGCATTTTGAAGTGTGGAAAGGGAGTGAGCCACAGAATCCCATGGAGTGGCTCCGGTTTTAATTTGAGAAATCCACGGCCGCTGATGATGGCTCACTCGTTTTTGTTTAACAGCTTTTCCGATGCAACAGTGTGCCGATAGGAAGGAATATCAGTGTTTGACCAGTTTGGTTTCGTAGGATTTCTGTATACCCCGGAGCTGGAATACATAAACGCCATCTGCATAATGGCTCATGTCTAATGTTACCATGTTGCTTCCTTCGGTGCCCTCCACTACTTCGGAGTGAACCACCTGTCCGAGCATGTTCTTGATGTCTACCGTTACCGTTTCGTTTTTGTCGAGCACAAATCCGCAGTTGAGTTCATCGTGTGCCGGGTTGGGGTAGAGGTGCACATTCATTCCTGAGTGGGTGTGGCAAGGGTAGAGGGGTTTTGTGCCGTATATTTTTGATTTGCCGTCGTAGTCGGTTTGCCGGAGGCGGTAATAGATCGTGTGATCAGTGACGTAGTCATCGGTTGTCATGTATTCCAGTGGACTGTTGCTTGTTCCGGATCCTTTGATGGTTTTGATCGCCTGGTAGTTGGTTCCGTCGTCACTTCTTTCAATGGTGAAGTAGTCGTTGTTGGTTTCCGTGGCGGTGACCCAGCGGAGCTTGGCGCCGCCGGAGGGCTGGCAGATCACCTGGTATTCCTGTAATTCAATGGGCAATGCTTCACCTGAACCGAATGCGATGTAGTAGTTGGTCCAGGATGTATTGTTTGCGGCTTTGCTTCCGGCTTTAACCGTAAAGCTGCCCGCAGCAAATGCTGTTATATCTGTTGTGGAAGGAGCTGTTGCGGTAAAAAGTGAAGAGTGGGTTGTGGGCATGCAAGCGAATTTCTGTATGGGATAGGCGTTGACGTTGTCTTGGTTACATATGAAAACGGCTTCCGGGGTTGTTCCTGCAATAGCTACGTTCTTGTCACCTGCGGAGCCTGTATAGGAACCTGTTCTCAAAGCTGCACTGGATGGTGAATTAAGGCCTACATAGTAATAAGTGGTGCCGCTGTAGTTGTAGCTTGAGTTGGCGGTAAACCCGTCCGCATCCAGTGATTTAACAAAAAACCCCCATATGCCCATTGCACCGAAACGTGCGCTTTTATCCGCCGGCATGGCATCTGTCAGATACCCCGGACCATAAAGTGCATTGTTGGAGTATACCAATACCATCTCTGGCCTGAAACCGAAACCCGTAATGGCTTTGGATATGCCACCATTGCCTGCATAACTACCCACTACAGCATCAGAGCCCGCGTCAATGGCCATGAAATAATATGTGGTGCTGTTGGTGTTCACCGCAGAGTTGGTGCCCACTGTAAAACCATCCGATGTGAGGGATTTGATGGCGGTGGAGCTGTAGGCGCCGGTTGCGCTGAGGTTCTTGGAACTCGTTCCACCAAGTGAACTGGTTTTGATGTAGGCAGCCGTGGCACCGGCCCCTTTGATGATCACAATATCGGGGGAGAAGGACAGACCGGAGATGGTCAGGCCATCTACGCCATCACCCGTATACCATCCGAACGCCCAGGTGAGCGCAGATGCAGATGGAAGAAAACAGGTGATGAAAGCACATATGAACAAATAACGACGCATGATATTTGGTTCCACATCAAGGGGTTTTACGTAAAAGAATGACGGAGGTACCTGTATTGACAGGCATCTTACCCACACTACACACGGTTGCTAAAGAACATTTTATTTCTTAATTCTACAACCAGGTGTGCGAAATTCCTTATTTCCATCCACTAAATGTGAAAAATATCAGGCGGGTTATCTTAAGTCAGGCGGCACGTTTATCCGTCAAATAATTTAAACAGCAGAACATTAAGCCGGATTTTCATCAACAGTTAAGCCAGCTGTTTTAAACCTGAAAAAGTGGTATGCCTGCGGGGGGCTTGTGGCGGCGTCCTCAACTGATAAACCATGTTGATAACCCGGGAAGGCTTCATCCGGATGACAAAAAAACTCCCGACCCTTGGAACAGGGCCGGGAGCTCACTAAACAAACAGGCTGTTCGTGTTTATTGCTGCAGTCGGTCAAGGATGGATTTGATCCTGGGCTTCTGGTTGTCGGGCGCCATGTCATGTGCCTTCTTGTAATACTTGATGGCATTGGCTTTGTCGCCTTTGTTGTCGTAGCCGTCTGCCAGGCTGTCCCACACATTCCATGATTCGGGATGCTTTTTGGTGTTCATGGCAAAAACGGTGATGGCATCATCGAACTTTTTCAGTCCCATCAGCTGGTTGCCGTATTGGTTCACTTCCGTTTCAGTGCCCATGGGCAAAGCCTCATCCTTCAGTTTCTTTGCTTCCTCGGGTTTACCGGTTTGCTCCAGCAACATGGATTTGGTCATCAGGTTGGTGAAATTCTTGGTAAGCCCGATCGACTGGTCTACCCAACCCAGCGCATCCTGCTGACGGATTTTGTTAACTGCACAGTAAGATGCGATCTGGTTCCATCCCTGCCAGGAGAATTGCGGCAAGCCGGTGAGTTCGGTCTGCATCTGGTTCAGGATGGTTGTATGCAGATCAATCTCGATGTGAATGGGCACCTCCAGCTTATCCCACTTCAATGACAACACCGTTTTATCGGCTTCGCGAACCGGAAACTCATACGTGAGGCATTCGTGAAATTCGGTTTCAACCGGCTTGGTTGTCACCCGCAGTACATCATGATCTTTGGTGTATGCGAAACTTCCCCATGCATTGTGATCGGAAGAGAAAATGATCGTCCACTCGTTGGCCGTGGGTATCATGTGCAGACCATAGGTGCCAGCCTTCAGGTCTTTCCCTTCAACCTTCACATCGGTGGAAAAGGAAACGGTGGTGTTTTCGTTGGCGCCGCACCGCCATACCTGGTCGTAAGGAACCAGTGCGCCGAAGATGTGGCGGCCGCGAACGAGCGGACTGCTATAATTCACGGTGATGTCGGTAAGTCCGATGCGTTGTGATACGCTTGCAGCCTGGCTGGACCGCGGTGTAGTCAGGTTTTGTTGGGCAGATGCACCTTGCCACAGGAAGAACGAAACAAAGGCAATACTCAGAGCTGATTTTTTCATTTGAATCAATTTTAAGAATGGGTTCTTGCGATGTGATGCGAAAGTCGGTTCAAAGGACGAAAAAAAATCCGACCCATTGCATGGGATCGTCGTCCGGTTAAAATCAATCCTTTCGTCATATGTCATAAACGACTTTGACAAATGTCATTTTAATGGGTAGTCCCTGGCTGTACATTTGTTTCTTACCATTGGGCTCATTCAAAAAATTATTCCGGCATGGCTTACTATTTCAGCAAAACATTACACACCACATTCGACGAAGGCATCCAAAGGGTGCGCGATGCGTTGATGGCGGAAGGCTTTGGTGTTCTCACCGATATCGACATCCAGGATACCCTGCATAAAAAGCTGGATGCGTCGCTTCCCAAATACCGCATCCTGGGCGCCTGTCATCCGCCATCGGCATTGCAGGCCATTACCGCCGAAGACAAAATCGGCGTGTTTCTCCCGTGCAACGTGGTGGTTCGTGAGCAAGCAGACGGTACGGTGGAAGTGGCGGCCGTAGATCCGGTCGCATCCATGATGGCTGTGAAAAATGATAAGCTGGGAAGCGTTGCCGGAGAAGTGCAGAGCAAACTCAAAAAAGTCATTGACCAACTTTGAACCCATCCGTCATGAAAAAGATCCTCGTTCCAACTGATTTCAGCTCATGTGCCAACCATGCCGCCGACCTGGCAATTGCCTGGGCCGCCAAAGCTGAGGCGGGCATTCATTTCCTGCATATCCTGGTGACGCCGGTCGACTGGGTGCGCCTCCCGAAAGGAAAGGAAGCGAACTATCCTGAAGTACAAAAGGCCATCGGGTACGCCAAGGACCAACTCCAAAAACTGGAGAAGAAGGCGGAAAAGGCCGGGGTGAAGGCCACCACGTTCCTGGCGTTTGACCAGGATGATGGGGAAATACTCACCCATGCAAATACCATGAAACACGATTTCATCATCATGGGATCGCGCGGGCAAAGAGGAACGGACAATCTGTTCATCGGATCCAATGCGCAAAAGATCGTTCGTCATGCAACCGTACCGGTGGTGGTTGTGAAAGACAAGGTGAAGCAGCCTTCCCTCAAGAAAATTGTTTTCGCTTCTTCTTTCCGGGAGGATGTGATGCCGGCCTTCAAACAGGTGCTGGAGATCGCCAACATGACCGGCGCCCATCTGCACCTGCTGTATGTGAATGTGCCCAATACATTTGAAGAGTCGCCCGAAAGCTTCGGACGCCTTTCGGCATTTCAGAAAAAATGCCACCAGGGGAAATCCAGCATCCATATCTGGAATTCACTGTATGAAGAAAAAGGCATCATGGATTTTGCCCAAAACCTTGATGCCGGTATGATCGCCATGGTGACCCACGGTCGCACCGGAGTGTTGCGGTTGATCGCAAGCAGCATTACCGAAGGCGTGGTGAACCGTGCAGGTGTTCCGGTGATGAGCATCCGGATGACCGCACCATCTTCCAAAAACAAGAACAATGAAAAACAAGACGTCATACACGCAACAGGTTCAACAACTGTTGCTCAAAATTGAACAGGAATACCCCGAACTCTATAAGTACCTGGATGAAAACCCTATCACCATTCCCAGCACAGGAGTAGATCCCATCTCGTCCGTGGATATGGCTGCATACCTTCAGAGTTTAGAGGAGTTGCTGCAACACCACATCGAATCCCATGCCGGAGAACCGGCCCACTGATTTTTTTCATTTAACCCCCACAACCATGAATCTCCGAATCACATTCTTCACCGCCTTCATGGCTGCAGGCCTGTTGTCTGCATGCGTGAAGGAAGCGCCCACCACCACCGAACTGCTGCAGGATGATGCCCGCAGAAATGAAGTGATGGATGCCATTTGCAACGATCCCAAGATGCTGGGTGATATGATGCAACATGTACATCAGAACCAGCACGCCATGGACATGATGCAGTCCGACTCCACCATGATGAACAACATGATGCAGATGATGCACGGCAATCCGGGCATGATGCAGCACATGATGTCGAACATGATGAACATGGCAGCGGCCGACAGCTCAACCTGCAAGCAATTCTGTAAGATGATGGAAGGAAACGAACACATGCGCTGCGCCATGCATGACATGATGAAAGACAGTACCATGATGAACAAGGACATGCCCATGCATCGCCACGGCAACATGCCGATGATGAAATAGCTGCCGATCCGTACATTTGATTTCATGAAGAACGGGAAGCAGCTGTTGACATACCGGCATCTGGGCATTGAGACCCAGCACGAGCACATTGTGTTCATGCGGAAAGATTGTCACGTATGCGTATCCGAGGGGTTTGAAGCACTTTCGCGGGTGCGTGTATTCAAAGGAGGCAAGCACATCATCGCCAACCTGAATGTGGTCACCGAAAACCACATCCTTGAACAGGGAGAGGTGGGACTGTCGAACAGCGCCCGGATCGCATTGGGTGCAAAGGAAGGCGATCATATAAGGGTGATGCATCTGTCGCCCATCCAATCCCTGGCGTACATGCGGGCCAAGATCTTCGGAGAAGAACTGAACGAAGACCAGTTCACCGGGATCATCACTGACATGGTGGCGGGCAGGTATGCCAATGTGCATATTTCCGCCTTCGTTACGGCATGTGCCGGACAACGGATGACCGCTGCAGAGATGACGGCGCTCACCCGCGTGATGATCAACACCGGACGCAGACTTTCTTGGAATGCGTCCGTGGTTGCCGATAAGCATTGTGTGGGCGGGCTTCCGGGTAACCGCACCACACCCATCGTGGTGGCCATTGCTGCGGCGAACGGCCTCATCATTCCAAAAACATCTTCCAGGGCCATTACTTCACCGGCCGGTACCGCCGATACCATGGAGGTAATCACGCCCGTTAACCTCACTTCCCGTCGCCTGAAAGAGGTGATCCGGAAGGAGGGAGGCTGCCTGGCCTGGGGAGAATCCGCACACCTGAGCCCGGCGGATGATATCCTCATTCGCGTGGAACGTGCACTGGATATCGACAGCGAAGGACAAATGATCGCTTCCGTACTCTCCAAGAAAGCGGCGGCGGGCTCCACCCATGTGGTGATTGATATCCCAGTGGGCCCCACAGCCAAGGTGAGAAGCGAGCAGGACGCAGAGCGGTTAAAGTATCTCTTTAAGGTGGTGGCGCGGGACATCGGACTTAAAGTAAAGGTACTGATCACCGACGGGATGCAACCCGTCGGACGTGGGATCGGCCCGGCTTTGGAGGCGATGGACGTTCTTTCCGTTCTCCGTTGTGAAGCCGGTGCTCCTGCTGATCTCAGGGAACGCGCCCTCCTGCTTGCGGGAAATTTGTTTGAACTCACCGGAAAAGCTGGCGTAGGTAAAGGGTATGCCATGGCCCGGCAATGCATCGACAGTGGTGAGGCATTGAAGAAGTTCATGGCCATTTGCCGGGCACAAGGAGGTTTTACCGAGCCCGCAATGGCACATTACCATAAGGATGTGAAAGCACCTGTATCTGGAACCGTACAGGATATTGATAACCGCAAACTGGCCAAACTGGCCAAATTGGCCGGTGCGCCGGACGATGCCGAGGCAGGCGTGGAATTACACACACCGTTGGGTACAAAGGTGAAAAAGGGAGATGTGTTGTTCACTGTCTATTCCAATTCGAAAGGCGAACTTCAGTACGCACTCAATTATTTGAAGCAACAGGATGGAGCATATATTGTTCGCGTTACCGGGAAATGAAGTGCTGGCTGACCGGCTTGCATCACTAACAGGTGCGGAGACCGGCAGCGCACAGTTTCATCGCTTTCCTGATGAGGAAGTACTCGTCAGGATCGACAGCGATGTGAAAAACAAAAGGGTGACATTGGTATGCACCCTCGACCGTCCCGATGCCAAATTCCTCCCCCTTTATTTTCTTGCACAAACCGCACGTGACATGGGTGCGGCAACGGTTCGGGTGGTGGCGCCGTACCTGGCATATATGCGGCAGGACAAACGGTTTCACCAAGGTGAAGCCCTGAGCTCGTCGTGGTTCGGGCATTTGGTGAGCGGTATGGCTGATGAACTGCTCACGATTGATCCGCACCTGCATCGCCATCACAACCTGGCGGAAGTGTTTTCCATTCCCGCCAAAGCCCTGCATGCCGCCCCGCTGGTCAGCGAATGGATCAGGGCGCATGTGAAGAACCCTTTGTTGATAGGCCCGGATGAGGAAAGCGAACAGTGGGTGTCCGAAGTAGCCCGCATGGCCGGTGCTTCATTTGCCGTATTGAAAAAGATCCGGCATGACGACAACCATGTGACGGTATCCCTTCCGGATGCGGATGCCTATCGCGGCCACACACCCGTACTGGTGGACGACATCATCTCCACCGCACACACCATGATGGAAACGGTGGGCCACTTGAGGGATGCAGCGCTTCCGCCGCCGGTGTGCATCGGCGTACATGCGGTGTTTGCCGGTGATGCTTACGAACGGCTGTTGCAATCAGGTGTGGCATCCGTGGTTACCTGTAACACCATCGTTCATCCCAGCAACCGGATTGATATTTCTTCATTGTTTGCCGATCACTTATGAAATCCATTCCCCAAATTCACGTCACCAAAATGTCGGGTGAACAGGTGATGTTTGATGCCGAAAAACTCCGGCGTTCACTCACACGCTCAGGCGCAAGCCCGCAAACAGCCAACGAGATCATCCGTGAAATGGAGCCTGACCTCTATGAGGGCATCCCCACCAAGGTCATTTACCAGTGGGCCCGCAAGCTGCTTCACAAGCATTCGCGGTCGCATGCAGCCAGGTATTCCCTGAAAAAAGCCATTCGCGATCTCGGCCCCACGGGTTACCCGTTTGAAAAATACATCGGGGCTTTGTTGAAGGAAGAAGGATATCAAACAGAAGTGAACGTGATCATCCAGGGGCACTGTGTGAAACATGAGGTGGATGTGGTGGCCAGTCAGGGCAGCAGGCAGTTCATGATCGAATGCAAGTTTCACAGTGATCCGGTGAACAAATGCAACGTACAGGTGCCGCTGTATATCCAGTCACGCTTCATCGACATCAAAACCAGGGAAGAAGAGCGGGACGGTCACAACCACATCATCCACCAGGGGTGGGTGGTTACCAACACGCGCTTCACCGAAGATGCGCTCCAGTTCGGTACCTGCATGGGCCTATACATGCTTAGCTGGGATCATCCGCGCGGACAAAGCCTGCGTGAGCGAATCGACCGGAGTGGCCTGCATCCCGTGACATGTCTGTCGTCATTGTCTGGGAGTGAGAAACAAAGCCTGCTCAACCGCGGCATTGTGTTGTGCCGTCAGTTGTTGGAATCGCTATCGGAGGGGCCGGTTACCGGTGTAGATCATCGCAAAACGGATCGCATCCGGGAAGAGGTGATCCAGTTGTGTCATATCGTCCCTAAAACCTGAAAGAATGCCACGAAGACTCTAAGGCACGAAGGTTTGCTGTGCGAACTTTTCCTGGTGCACTGGAGGTAAAAAGTCCGGCGGAGCCTGCAGAACCTACCTGCTGATGCACAGGCTAGCGTGATAGCAGGCAGGCATGACCACCATCGAAGTCGTAGGGTTTCTGAGTGGAAATATCATCATACTTTCTTCGTGCCTTTGTGGCAATCACACAATCACGCATTCTTCCTGTAGTTCAGGATCGCCAGGGTATTGAATACCAAGGCCAGCAGGGCGATGATACCCAGGTTGTATGCGATGTCGCTAACGCCGCTTCCTTTCAAAACCACCATCCGCATCACTTCAATGAAGTAGCTGACGGGGTTGAGGTGCGCGATCACCTGCGCCCATTCCGGCATGCTCTCGATGGGGGTGAACAGGCCGCTCATCAAGTTGAAGATCATGATAAAGAAGAAGGACACCGACATGGCCTGCTGCTGGGTGGCCGCAAACGTGGAGATGAGAAGTCCGAGTCCCAATACCGCCAGCAGGTACACCGCCAGGAATCCATACAGCAATCCTATATTACCCAGGGGCACGATGCCGTACACCAGTCGGGCGATGGTGAGCCCGATGGTGAACACGATCATCGACAGCACCCAGAAAGGGATGAGTTTGCCGAGGATGAAGTGGACTTTCCCGATGGGTGTCACATTGATCTGTTCGATGGTTCCGATCTCTTTTTCCCTTACGATATTGAGTGCGCACATCATACTCCCGATCATGGTCACCAGCATCACCAGGATACCAGGCACCATGAACACCTTGTAGCTCATCAGCGGGTTGTACCAGTTGGATGAGGTGAGTGAGATGACGGGTACCGGGTTGAACTCCGGCTGGTGCATCCATTCCGAACGTATGTTGTTGTTGAAGTTCATGAGGATGCGCCCCATGTATGCAGCGCCAACAATGGCCTTGGTGCCGTTGATGGCGTTCACGGCCATATACACGGGGGCTTCCTGGTCACGCACCAGTTGTTGTTCAAACTGCGGCGGGATCTGCAGCACGAGGTCGGCTTCGTTGTCTTCGACCAACGTGAGGCTTTGCTTGTAATTGGTGTTGTAGTCTGCCAGGATGAAGTAACCGGAGGAGGTAATGCTTTCCACCAGGTCGTGCGCGTAGGTGGAGTGGTCCTGGTCTACCACGGCGATGCGGATGTTCTTTACTTCATAGTCGGCCGCCATCGGCAACACGATCAGCTGAATCATCGGCGCCACCAGGATCATGCGCAGGATGGCCGGATCCCTAAAGATCTGGCGGAATTCCTTTTGAAGCAGAAATTTGATGGTGCGCATGGTTGTTCGATGTTCGTTATTCGTTATGTCTTCCTGACTTTGGCGG
Source organism: Flavobacteriales bacterium (assembly GCA_020635855.1). Classification (NCBI taxonomy): domain Bacteria; kingdom Pseudomonadati; phylum Bacteroidota; class Flavobacteriia; order Flavobacteriales; species Flavobacteriales bacterium. The sequence goes on from JACJYZ010000002.1 coordinate 1,602,867, forward strand.
AAGAGGGTCAATAGTCATTGGTCAATAGTCATTGGTCAATAGTTGGATGCATGTAGGTTGGCATTTCCGCGACCGGGAGTGTACCATTGACCGCGCAGCAAATTGACGGCGAAGCCTATTGACCACCAATCGTAATTCGTCATTATTAATTCGTCATTCAACATCACTCCAATCGTATTTTGAAATTCTTCCTGCAAACCAGCATAAGTACCAGCGTCATGCCTACCAGGATCAGGGTTTCTTTCCAGATGTGTTCGAAGCCGAGGCCTTTGATCATGATGGATTTAACGATGATATAAAACCATTTGCTGGGAACGATGTTCGACAGTATCTGTAGCGGAAGGGGCATGTTTTCAATGGGAAAGATGAAACCGCTCAGCAGCATGGTCGGTAGCATGGTGGCCATTACAGATGCGAACATAGCGGTTTGCTGGGTTTTTGAAATGATGGAGATGAGCAGTCCCAGCGACAACCCCGTGATCACAAACAGCAGGCTTTCGGTGTATAGCAGCACGATGCTTCCCTGCACGGGCAATCCCAGCAGAAAACGGCTCAGCAGGAGAATGGATGTAACGTTGAACAGGGAGATCAGCAGGTAGGGAATGAATTTGCTCACGATCACCATCATGGGTTTGAAAGGGGAGACCAGCAGGATTTCCATGGTGCCCAGTTCTTTTTCGCGCACGATGGAGATGGCGGTCATCATCACGCATATCAGCAGCATGATCATGGCCATCATGCCCGGGATGAAGGTATGTTCTCCTTTGAGTTGCGGATTGTACAGCATGCGGATGCGGGGTACCACACGGTATGGGATCGACGAGGTGGCCATCATGTCTTGCTGGTAATCGCCGATGATGGAGGTGAGGTAATTGTCGATGGTGGTGGCGGTGTTCAGTTCACTGGCATCGGTGATGATCTGAACGGTCATATCATGCTGGTGGAATAGGGCGTCTGCTGCGCGTGGCGGGAAGATCAGGGCCGCTTTGATCTTGCCTTCCCTGAATGCGGCTTCCAGTTGTTCCTTGTTGTTGAGCGCCCGGTCGATGTCGAAATACTTGCTGGCATCTATCCGCCGGGTGATGCCCATGGATGTTTCGTCTTTGGCATCGTCGACGATGGCGATGTGCGCGTGTTTCACTTCGTTGGTGAGGGCGAAACCGAAGAGGATGATCTGTACGATGGGCAGGCCAAACAGCATCAGCAATGTTTTCCTGTCGCGGAATACATGGTAGAATTCCTTGCGAATGAATGACAGCAGCTGTTCGAGTTGTTTCGCTTTCATCAGTCGGCTTGTCGTTTGGCGCCCCTGGCCAGGATGCGGAAGACCTCATCCATGGAATCGGCATTGTATTTTTCTTTGAGTTGTGCGGGTGCATCGAGTGCTTCGATGTTGCCGTCGACCATGATGGACACGCGGTCGCAATACTCGCTTTCATCCATGTAGTGGGTGGTCACGAATACTGTTACTCCACGGTTGGCCGCTTCATATATCAGGTCCCAGAACTGGCGGCGCACAACGGGGTCCACACCACCTGTGGGTTCGTCGAGGAACACGATGCGGGGTTCATGCACGATGGCCACGGAGAAAGCCAGCTTTTGTTTCCATCCGAGGGGAAGTTCCCCCACTTTCTTTTTGCGTTCGTTTTCAAGTCCGAGGCGTTGCACCAGGTTTTCCGATTTCTCTTTGATGTCGCGATCCGAGAGTCCGTAGATGCCGGCATAGAACTGGATGTTTTCCAGCACGGTGAGGTCTTCATACAGGGAGAATCGCTGGCTCATGTATCCGATGCGTTGCTTGATGCGGTTGGCTTCGGTGTATACATCAAAACCGGCCACGGTGGCTTTTCCGTCGCTGGGTGTGAGCAGTCCGCACAGCATGCGCATGGCGGTTGTTTTTCCCGCGCCATTGGCTCCCAGGAAACCGAAGATCTCGCCCTCGTGTACATCGAACGTGAGTTCGTTGGCGGCCACGAAATGCCCGAAGCGTTTGGTGAGTTTCTCGGTATGGATCACAATGTCTTTCATGCGGCCTGGGTTTCGCCTGTCATCAAACGGATGAAGCAGTCTTCGATGGTAGGGGAGGCGGGAGACAGTTCGAGTTGTTCGTGTCCGCCGTGCATCAGTTGGGCCTTGATCTTTTCCAGGGATGCTTCATCGCTTTCACGGAAAACGCAGTGGGCGTATTCGCCGAAGGCATAGCAGCTGGATGTTTCCGGCATGGCGCGGAGGTCGCGGATCAAGGCATACATGTTGGACGACCGGGCCTGGAACAGCGGATCGGGGTATGCATTTACAATGGCTTGTGGGGTATCTACAGACAGGATGCTTCCGCCCTGTATTAGTCCTACGCGGTCACACAGGTTGGCTTCGTCCATGTACGGCGTGGAGACCAGGATGGTGATGCCCTGTTCTTTGAGTCGCTTCAGCATCTCCCAGAATTCTTTTCTGGAAACGGCATCCACGCCGGTGGTGGGCTCGTCCAGGAAAAGCACGGTGGGCTTGTGGATGAGGGCGCAGCTCAGTGCGAGCTTCTGTTTCATACCGCCTGATAGCTGTCCGGCACGCCGGTTTTTGAACGGCTCGATCTGCACGTAAATGTCTTTGATCAGGTCGTAGTTCTCACGGATGGTGGTGCCGAAAACGGTGGCGAAGAAAGAGAGGTTTTCCTCCACGGTGAGGTCTTGGTAGAGAGAGAACTTGCCGGGCATGTAACCTACCTGCTTGCGGATTTGTTCGTAATCTTTAACCACGTCGAGTCCGTTCACGGTAGCGGTGCCACTGTCGGGCAACAGCAAGGTGGTGAGCATGCGGAAGATGCTGGTTTTCCCTGCACCGTCGGGGCCAATCAGTCCGAATAGCTGTCCCGCCGGAATGTCAAGCGACACCTCGTTCACAGCCAGCACCTGGCCTTCTTCGTAGGTTTTCTTGAGCTTGTTGAGGGTAACGGCGGGCATGGTTGGGTTTGTGGTTTGTTGTTTCTGGTTTGTGGTTGTTAGTTGGTCAATAGTCAATAGTCAATGGTCAATGGCCTGCCCGACCGTAACGAAGTGTAGGCGGGTCAATGGTCGGTAGTTGGTGGCATGTCGGCTACTATTGACGCGACCGCAGGGAGCCATTGACCGCGTAGCAAATTCACGGCGAAGCCCATTTTCCAACGTTCCCCTCCTACATATTACCCGGTATAAATATGTCCGACCCATTTCTAATTTCTAATTCCTAATTATAATTTAATCTCCCCGTACATTCCGATTTTCAGCAGCCCGTCCGGGTTGTTCACCTTTACCTTGATCGCATACACCAGGTTGGCGCGTTCGTCTTTTGTCTGGATGGTTTTCGGGGTGAATTCGGCCTTGTCGCTGATCCATGAAATGGTGCCGGGATGTTCGGTGTATCCGCCATCGGGTGCATCCACAAATACATGTACCTGTTGGTTGAGTTTGATGGCCGGCAGCTGGTCGCCCGTCACATACACGCGGAGGGTGAGCGAGCTGAGATCGGCGATCTTGTATAGCGGCTTGCCCGGCGCGGTGAGCTCATGGGCATGGGCGTAGTTGGCGATCACTGTTCCGTTCACGGGGTTCACCAGCCTGCATTTGGCGATCTGGTCATTCACCTGGTCGATCTGTGCCATGAAGGGGTTCGATTGCAGGGTGATGCTTTCGGAGGTGATCGACAGGGATGAGTGCATGGCTTCGCGCTGGCGGTTGATCACGTCGATCTGGTTGTTCACGTCGTCGAGTTGTTTTTGCGGCGCCGCCTTGTCGGCCACCAGTCGCTGCATGCGTGCCTGTTCTGTTTTGGCGGCTTCCAGCTGGGCGTCGAGTGCTGCCAGTTGTGTGGCCACGTTCGGGCGTTGACTGAGCACAGCCAGCATTTGCAGGCGCAGTTGTTTTTTCTTGAGGGTCAGCTGGAGGCTGTCGACATAGCCCACATCATCGCCGGCTTTGAAGACATCGCCTTCCTCCACATCGTATCGCATCAATTCGCCGGAAGCCTGGGAAGACACGAGTGTTTCCACTGCTTCAAAGGCGCCGGATGCGTCGAAGTCGTTATCGCCTTTGCGGCATTGGGTCAGCAGCATCACGCTGCACAACAACAGGCTGAACTTTTTCATGGTATGTGGCATTAATTTCCGAGTGTGTTTTGATATTGATATTGGGCCATGCGGAGTTGAACTTCATGCAGCATCTGATCTTGCTGTGCGCGGTTCTCCGCGTTCACTTCCGTGAGGTAGTCGTTCACGGTGATGGTGCCGTTCTCCAGTTTGGCTTTGGCGGCTGATTTGATGTTGCCTCTCAGCACCACAATTTCTTTGTCGCGTGAGAGCAGTCCCTGCAGCCGGGTCATTTCTTCGTTTTGCTTGGATGCCTGGAGTTGGGTGTTGAAGAGGAACACGTCGCGTTGTGTGTCAATCATCTGCTGGTTAATGGCGATGATTTTCTTTTGTCTGCCGGCAGTATAGAAGGCTGATACAGGCCATTGCAGCCGCACCCCGCCGATGTAGTAGGTGGCCAGGTCGGGAGAGAGCATGTTCAGGGGTGAGGGTTGTCCGATGCCGCCCTGGAAGAACAGGCCGATGCGTGGCAGTGTGCGTGCGGTCACCAGTTTCGACTGGATATCGAGGCGTTGTTTCTGCCGTTCGAAGAGTTCTGTTTCGGGGCGGTGTATGTCTTGTCCGGAAGGGGTCAGGCCCGCCGGTAGCTGAAGTTTGGCATCTGCCGGTACCTGCTGGCCGGTGAAGCGGGAGAGCATATCTGCATACGCCCGGCGGTTGGCCTCCAGGTCTACCTTGCGTTGGTCTGCCTGCAGGATGGCAACCTTGACAGCATCCGCATCCGCCTGGATGGCCACTTCATTGGCCACGAGGGATTGCATGCGGGTGAGGGTGGAGGAGAGGTCGTTCTGCAGCAATTCTATCTGTTGAAGTTGGGCATTGATCAGCAGCATGCCGAAGTAAAGTTGCTGCACACGTTCGTTTATCTGATAGAGGTCCACTTCCAGTTTCTGGGCATCCACGGCCGATGTGGCTTCCTCGTTCTTTTTGTTCCACTTCATGGTGGTGAGTTCGCTCACGGGCTGGTAGATCTCCGCATATACCTTGTATTGATCTTTGCTCACGCTCGGGATCTCCACGTTGGGGATGGGTACTTCCACCTGGGTCACGTCCGACTGGTGGGTGGCCTGACCGGCGATGTTGATCTGCGGCAGGTAAGCGGCAGTGGCATTGGAGAGGGAGTATTCCTTGCTCTTTTCGATGAGGTCGTGCTGGCGGATCAGGGGATAGTTTTCCCGGGCGAGTTTGAGGCATGATTCCAGCGTGAGCGACTCCTGTGCAAAGACGGATGCCGGGGCGGCAATTGTGCAGATGAGGAGCAGGTGCCGGATTCGTTTGAAAACGGTAGCGGGTTGATGTTTCATCGCTTGGTAGGTTTTTTTTCAAGCATGGCGTTCATCCAGATGGGAATGAGCTGACGTCTTTCTTCGATCAGTTGTTTGTATTCCTTCTGGCTCACGCCGGAGAATTTTTTCAGGATAGGGGCTGCAATGAACGGAAAGATGGTCATGCCCATAAGGTTGGCCATCACGTGAAAGGTGTGCATGGGTTGCAGCTTACCGGCCGCCATGGCTTCTTCGATCTGTTCCATGAAATGCATGCGTGCCCGGCCGATGTTGCCATCCACCTTCTCCGGAAAGTCGGCTTTGCCGTGATGCATTTCACGGAGAATGAACAGGGGCAGGTCGGGAAATTGGGTGAGCAGGTCAATGTAGCCGGATGCGATGTGGGCCATTTTGTCCTGCACCGATGTGCTGTCGTCATTGAACAATCCGGCCATGCCCTTGATGAAGGTGGCCATGTTTTCCTGCATGATGATCTCGAAGAGTTTCTCTTTGCTGCGGAAGTAATAGTTCAGCAAGGCCAGGTTGATGCCGGCCTCTTCGGCGATCTCCCGCGTTTTGGTAGCGGCGAAACCTTTTTTGGTAAAGAGCTTGCGGCCGGCGGCTTTGATTTTTTCTTCGGTGGACTTATCGACTTTCTTCGCGTTCATGCATCACAGGTTGATGGAGCAAAGGTAAAGTCATTTTTCTGAATTAAACAAATGATTAAATTAAATGTTTAAAAAAATACTTGGGTAAGATGGGGTAAGGTTTGCCACAAACCTGCCTGCCATTGCTCCGGGCTTGGGTGTCGGCAGGCAGGGACACGAAGGCTCAAAGAAAATGGTGTGTTGTGCGGAGGGCTTTTTGTGCTATTGTCTTAAGCAACTTGAAGACACAACGGTATTGCAGCAAGGACATGTAGATGCCATGGATGAAAGAAACTTTGTGTCTTTGTGCCTTCGTGGCTTAAAACAAAAAATCCCGCGTGTGCGGGAGGGGAAATCATTTCTGGAATTTCTTCAGCCACTTACGGGCTTTGGCTTCGTCGGTAAAGAGACGGGCGGGGATGGGTGGTTTGTTGATCGTAAGGTATGCGTTGGCGATCAAGGCGGAAGCCATGGAGCGGGTTACGATGGCTTCTGCAAGTTTTAGTTCGTTGAGGCGTTTATGCTGTGCGATGTACTGTCTGACCTCCCTGGGAATATCCACGTAGCGATCATCCAGGTTGAACATCACAGGGTGGGGTACACCGTTGGTCAGTTGATCGAGTAACCGGGTGAGTTCATCAATGAAATCAATTCCTATCTGAATATGGTCTTCAAATATATGAGCGGCTTTGACCTCAACGATGCCATCCTCACAAAGCTCCATCGCGCATATGTCGTTGATCAGAACGAGATCGTGTTGGACAGACATAATTTTTTGTGTTGGCAGTTAATGTTACGACGAACAGTCGGAAAGGATACATTAAAGACTCAAAAAGCCCGCTTAAGTTGCAATGTTTTTCAACGAAAGTCAATTTTGAATTGGGAAAAGTCCGTTAATTTTATCGCAATTATTGTAAATAAAGGACTGTCGCATCCAGTCCCGAACAAGAGCAAAACCTCCGAAAATGCCCAGTATTCTTAAACCACCGGCGCTCGTGCGACCGGTCGTTACCATCCGGATTTTGCAGTTGTGTTTGAACTGACGCAGTTGTGAAATAATACACCTAAGTGGGGTGGGGTACTGGAGGTGATACCTTATTCCGAATCCAGGTAAATTTTTTTTCTGTCGGCAGACGGGGTGGGAGAGGTGTGTGAAATGACGAATGTCGAGTGGAGGGGACTATTCGCGCAGTAGCTGGTCAATGGTCATTAGTCAGTGGTCAATGGGTGGGATGTAGCATTGGCACGACCGGAGGGAGTTATTTACGCGCAGCAAATTTACCCGACTGAAAGGAGCGACCGGCAGCGCAGCTTCAATCATAAAACCCTTTCCCGGCCATGATTTTTGGCATGCATTTCTCAATCCGGGATTCGCGGGTTTTTGATTGTTTGGGTTGGGAGAAGTGAAGGATATAGCCCCGCTGCCGTCCAGGTGTGAGTGCATAGAAGGCGGTTGTCAGGTCGGGGTTTTCGGCGAATTTGTTTTGTAGTTCCTCCGGAATGGGTTCCGGCTCCTTTTTGAAATCGACTTTCAGTCCGGCCTTTTCAACTTCAATCGCTTCGTGGATGTAAGCTTTCAACACCGGTTCCAGTTTGGCGATCTGCTTCACGTCCGTGAATCTGATCACACGGGCCGACTGGGTATTTTCTCCGGGCATGGTCAGCAGCTTGTGCTCGTCCTGCAGCAATGCACCTTTGAAAAAGCTGAGTGCTGCGTATTCTTTGAAGGCGCTCACGATGGCCACGTTGTGTTGCTGAAAGGTGTAGCAGGGAATGCCCCATTTGCGTTCTTCGGTGAGTCCGCAGTCGAGCACGATCTTTCTTAACAGCTTCAGTTCACCCGGCCAGGTATGCACTTTGCAGTCGGCCGTGCCTCCCAAGGGGCAGCGTCCGCAACCTTCGGCCAGGTAGGCATCAACTTCAGGATTGGTGGCGTTCATGGTAACTAGTCGTTCAGTCCTTTGCCGTCCATGATCAGCGGCGTGCACTTGTCAATGCGCGCTTCCCTCGTGGCGGATTGTTTGGCGGATGAGAAGTGCAGGAGGTAGGCGCGTTGCCGGCCCGGCGTGAGTGCTTCGAAAGCTTTTTTCAGTTTGGGTTGGGCATTGAGTCTTGTTTGAAATTCTTCCGCCATGGGGAACTCGCGGGTCTTTTTCAGGGTAACTTTCAATCCGGCTTTTTCCACCTCCACGGCTTCATGGATGTAGGCTTTCAGCACGGGGGCCAGCTTCCGGATTTCAGCTTCGTTGGTGAACCTGATCTGGCGGGCCGACTGCACGTTTTCTGTTTGCTGGATGAGGATGCCGTTGGTATCTTTCAGCAGGGCGCCCTTGAAGAAAAGGTATGCGCAGTATTCCTTGAAACCGTGGATAAGCACGATGTTGCTGTTGTTATAGGTATAGCATGGTTGTCCCCATTTCAGCTCTTCGGTAAGTCCGCATTCCAGGGCGATCGTGCGCAGGGTTTCGAATGCTGCCTGCCACTGGGTGGCTTTATTGAAGAAGAAGTCGACTTTGGGATTCATGGGGCGTGGTTATTGAACAGTTGCAAGTTTGCGATCGGCGGGTCTGAGGTACCAAGATACCATTGTGAGGGTTAAAAGTAATAAGGATGGAAGAATTTCGCTGATGGCCTCACCGGTGGCGTAATGGGAAAAAGCCGCGCCGGACATCACGAAGAAGAAACCGGCATAGGCCCATTCTTTGAGGATGGGAAATTTAGGCACCAGCACGGCGATGACCCCAAGCAGTTTCCAGATACCTAGGAGGGTTAACACATATTCCGGATAGCCCAGGTGCGTGAGGCTGTCCAGCGCACCGGCGCCTTCTTTCATTTTCAGCAATTGCACCAGGCCGGTAGACACCATGCCGAGCGACAGCCAGATGGTGGCAATCCAGTAGATGATTTTGTTTCTCTTTTTCATTGTAGTTGGTTTAACCGTATTACCTTGCCATTACTTCCTTCCTTCCTTACTTACTTACTTACTTACTTACTTACTTACTTACTTCATTACCTTTTTACTCATTTTCACAACCTCCTCCAACCGGTCATGCGCCATTCCTAAGCCATGTGCAAAGGGAAGCTTCATCATCTGGTCGCGCACATCGGTGGACCGGAACACAATGCGTATGTTAAGTTGGCTGGTGCTTTCCGTGAGCTTTTCGAAATCCATGAACTCGAGCTGGGCGCCGAAGGGGGCGTTCTCCATTTCAAAGGTGCGGACGATGCGTTGGTTGGGGGTGAACGTGTGGATGGTGCCGTGGGCGCGAAACACCACGTTGCCCTGGGGATCGCGGGTTTCGTATTGCCAGCCGCCGTGTTGTTTGTTTTCGAGTTTGAGCACGTGGGTGTTCATCCATTGCGCCACGATGCCGGGATCGGTGTGTGCTTCAAAGAGTGATTCAACGGGCAGGTCGAATGTGCGGGTGATGATGATGTTTTGCTGACCGGCTTCGGCGTGGACGTGTGTTTTTCTTTCCATGGTGGTTGAATGTTTTGAGGGTTTTTGTTGTTGAGCCACGAAGGCACGAAGAATCGGAAAAGTCCTTTGTTCCCTGATGGCTTTGTGGCATTTCTATTTTTGTTTACGCTGTTTCATCACGGCTTCCAGTTTGTTGAACCGGTCGTCCCAGAGGTTGCGGAAGGGTTCCACGAAGTCGGCGATTTCTTTCATTTTCTGCGGATTCAGGTGGTAGTACATTTCCCGGCCTTTTTGTTCCTGGGCGATCAGTTCACATTCGGTGAGGATCTGCAGGTGTTTGGATACGGTGGGTCGTGCGCTGTCGAAGTTGGCGGCGATGGCGCCGGCGGTCATGGACTGTGACGCGAGCAACATTAAGATGGTCCGGCGTGTGGGGTCGGCGATGGCCTGGAATACGTCTCGTCGTAGGTTCATTGCGTAGTTATTTGACGACAAATATAAGGGTAGTTAATTGGCTACGCAAATACCAAACAGGTCAGATTTTGATTCAGTCCCTTTTATCCTATAATTAATATTATGTTAAGTAGTGAAAAGGCCTGCACCACAACGATCCTACCTCATTATAATTAATTGTGAATCATTCCGGGGCCTTCCCTTTTCGTGGTCCGGATGTTAGACCATAGATATTCACCGGTTGTCAATAACTCCCTTCGGTCGCGTCAATAACCTCCGACCATCATTGACCCGCCTTCACCGCGTTACGGACGGGCTGGCCATTGACTATTGACCAGCTACAACCTTTGAAACTTTCTCTCAACGTCGTCCAACCAACTTGAGACTCATGACTTGAGACTTGCGACTAAAAAAAAGCCGCGCACTTTCGTACACGGCTTTACCATAGACTTATGACTAAGGACTATTTCCCTGCGTCAGGATTTTGTTGAATGCTCAGAAGCTCCAGTTCGAACACCAGTGTTTCGTTCGGACCGATCTTGCCGCCGGCGCCGCGCTCACCATATGCCAGGTTTGCAGGAACCCACAGCTTCCACTTGGAACCAACGGGCATCAGTTGCAGGGCTTCTGTCCAGCCTGGGATCACACCGTTTACCGGGAATGATGCCGGCTGACCGCGCTCCACAGAGCTGTCAAACACGGTACCGTCCAGCAAGGTGCCTGTGTAATGTGTGGTTACCATGTCTTCCGGACCTGGCTTTGCACCGTTTCCTTCAACAAGTACTTTGTATTGAAGTCCGCTCGGAAGCGTTACCACGCCGTCTTCTGTTTTGTTCTTGGTCAGGAAGTCCTCACCTTTTTGGGCGCTGGCTTCACCCTTCTTGCGCTGCTGGTCCATAAAGTACGTTTGCAGTGCGGTTTCGGCATCCTGTACGTTTACCTGAAGGTCTTTGTCCTGGAATACATCCGCAAAAGCCATCTGGATAATTTCCGGCTTCAGCTCGGTTACACCCTGTTGCTTCAGGCTGTTTCCGATGCTGACGCCAAGGCTATAGCTGACCTTGTCGACTTGGTTGTTCAGGTCCAGGGCAGGTGCTTCCTTCTCCTGGTTGCATGCCATCAGTGCCATTCCGGCCACGCATGCGATCATCATTTTTTTCATTTGGGTGGTTTTGTTTTGTCGTATTGAGGCGACAAAGCTAATGTTTTCACAAGGAATGTGGTCAGCTTTTTCCGAATAAGTGTTGCCCGTATCCTAATTCATCAGTATTTCTATCTTTGCAAAGCCAGTACGGGCATCCCTCGTACCGGCGATCCCGACGCATCCGGGCATGGTTGGCAGCACGGAAATGATACACGTAAGGCATGAATATTGGTACCTGATGATGTAATAGGCTATCCGACCTGTTCCCGATGTACGATTGGATTAAATGAAAACTTGATTAAAAACCTCATTTTATGTTGAAAAACAAGATTTTAACTTCTTTGGTGATGGTTGCTTTGGCCCTGCCTGCCTTTGCTCAGAAGAACAATGTGCAAACGGCTTACAACATGCTGAAGAGCAACCGTCTGGCCGAAGCAAAAACCGCCATTGATCAGGCTGCAGAAAACGAAACCACAAGCAATGATCTGAAGATGTGGTACTATCGCGGTAAGATCTACTACGAAATTGCCCGCCTGAAGAAAACCGATATCGACCCCGATGCCATGTCAAAAGCCGCTGAAGGCCTCATGCGCTGTATTGATGTGGATGACAAAGCACGCTACAAAGAAGAGGTCCACAAATTGCTCATGTCTACCGCCGGCATGATGAACAATGCCGGTATTGATGAGTACAATGCCGAAAACTATGACGGCGCCGAGAAAACCTGGATGTCGATCCTCGGTGTGCTCCCCTATGCCAACAAACTGGAGCAGGTGCAACTGAACCTCGACACAGCCACCGTTTACAACAACTGCCTGAGTGCAGCTCTCAAAGCCGGTCAGAAAGACAAAGCGAAAGAGTATATCACCACCCTGATTGCCATGAAGCCCGATAACCTTTTGGGTCTCTACATTGACCTGAGCAATCTGTACATTGAAGACAAGGATATGGACGGGGCTTTGAAAGTTGTAGAAGACGGTCTGAAGGAATTTCCGAGTGACAAGCTGTTGGGTCAGCAGATGGTGTTCCTTTACTTCAACCTGAATCGTACCGATGACCTGCTCGCGAAGCTGAACAAGAACCTGGAGTCGAACCCCAACGATGCCGGTTCCATATACCTGCGCGGAAAGATCATGGAATCCAAGGAAGAACTGACCAAAGCGGAAACCGACATCTCCAAGGCGGCCGAACTCTCTCCGGAAGTGTTCGACTACTGGTACGACCTGGGCGTTGTTCAATACAACCTCGGTGCTTCCACCATCAATTCAGCCAACAACATCAAGGACAACAAAAAGTATGAGGCCAAGAAAGCCGAAGGCAATGCCAAGATCAAGGCGGCTGCTTCCAGCTTTGAGAAAGCCAAAGACATCAAGCCTGAAGACCTCGATGTACTGAACCAGCTTAAGCAGGTGTACATCCGCACCAACGAAAATGTGAAGTACGATGCGGTGGTGGCCAAGCTGAAAGAATTGGAATCCAAGTAAAGGATAACCTCCATTCCCATGAAAAAAAGGACCTCGATTTTCGAGGTCCTTTTTTTTATAGTCTTTAGTCGTAAGTCTCTAGTCTTTAGTTGTTAGATCGTATGCCCGTTGCCTGAGAAATATTCTCGGCTTGGACGATGTTCTCTTTTTCTTGCCACTAAAGACTTACGACTAAAGACTAAGGTCATTCCAGCCGCTTCTCAATGTCCGCCAGCTTTTCCTTTTCACCGATACGGGTATACAGTGCCTTCAGTGACAATAAGGTATTGGTGTCGGTTGCGTCAATGGCAAAGGCCCTTTCCAGATAGGTACGGGCTTTTTCCAGGTTTTCATTTTCCTTGACGTGTTCTTTTTCGAAGGCCTCTCCTTCCAGTTCGTCTGCAGCCAGGCGGATTGCAACTGCGTTGTTGTAATACATGGCGCCCAGGTTGTAAACGGCATCCAGGTAATCCGGCTTCAGCTCAATGGCTTTCTTGTAAGCCTTTTCGGCGTTGGGTATGTCTTTCAGGTTATCGTATACATGACCGAGGTTGTAATACAACACGACGTTTGTGGGCTCCAGTTCAATGGCCGCCTTCAGTTTGTCACGTGCTTCATTGTTCATCGACTTGGTCAGGTAGTAGTTCACCTGCTGGATGAGCAGGCGCATATTCTTGGGGTCTTTTTTCAGTCCTTCTTCCACCGTTTGATTCCATGCGGCTGTGTCGCCCGATAGCAACAAGGATGATGACAGCAGATCCCATGAGCTTTCCGGTTTGATGTTCCGGTTAACTGCCTTTTTTAGCACAGGGACCGCTTCTTCATACATCTGGGCATTATAGGCGGCCACTCCGGCAAAGTATACAGCATTGGTATCCGCTACATTCAATGTGTCGGCGATGTCTACCGCGTTTGAAAAATCGCGGAATGCACCCGGGTAATCTTTGACATTGTACTCCTTTGCACCTTTGTTGAAATAGGCCCTTCTGCAATTTTCAAGCCCCTTCTCCACATCCTCTTTATACCGGCCCTTTGCATCGTACTTGCGGGTATTCCGGTAAGATTCATAGGCCTTGTCAAGCGGGTTGTCGTCGATGTGAACCTCGGGTTTTGTTTCCTGGGTTGACATGATCATGATGTAGATTTGTCCGCGGTAATTCCACGCTTTCGGGTTTTCAGCCGTAGCGGAATTGGTTACCGCCTCATCGATGGCTGTCTTGGCTTTGTCCCACTCACCATACTGCATGTAGTTGTAGGCGCTAAGCACGTTCGACATTTGTCCGAATGATTGCAGGAAGCCGGCCAGAACCAGTCCACCTGTCAGTAATATCATGCGCATAGTTCAAGAAATTTGGGTGTGCGGCCCGGTTGAATGAAATCAAAGGTATGAAAAAAGGGAGGGGAATGTGGCCCCTCCCCTTTCAGGAATTTACTCTTCTGTTGCTTCCGGTTCATCCCCGTTGTTATCAGGGTTGGTGTCCGGCGCATCGTCGCCGGTCTCGGCTGAGGCGGTGATTTCGCCTTCCTGTCCTTCCGGTAGTTCTTCGTCTTCCAACACATCCACCCTGGCCACTGCAGCGATTTCATCGTCACGTAAGGTGATCAGTCGCACGCCTTGTGTGGCGCGTCCCATCACGCGCAGGTCGCTCACGTGGGTGCGGATGGTAATACCCTTCTTGGTGATCACCATCAGGTCATGCTCTTCGGTAACGTTCTTAATGGCGATCAGGGATCCGGTTTTGTCGGTCACGTTCAATGTCTTCACCCCTTTACCGCCGCGGTTGGTGATGCGGTAATCGTCGATGGGCGAACGTTTGCCATATCCTTTTTCGGAAACCACCAGGATGGTATCGGTCGGATTTTCGACGCACACCATGCCGATCACTTCATCTTTCTTTCCATCCAATCGAATACCGCGTACACCTGAGGCATTGCGGCCCATCGGACGAACGGTGGCTTCATTGAAACGGATGGCACGGCCGGTTTTCACGGCGATCAGGATTTCGTTGGTGCCGTTGGTGAGGCGTGCTTCCAGCAGTTGGTCACCGTCGCGTACGGTGATGGCGTTGATGCCGTTTTGTCTCGGACGGGAATATGCCTCAAGGGTTGTCTTCTTGATCACACCCATTTTGGTGCACATCACAATGAAATTGTTGTTGATGTACTCCTCGTCCTTCAGGTCCTTCACATTGATGTAGGCTTTCACCTTGTCATCGGGTGCGATGTTTACCAGGTTCTGGATGGCGCGTCCTTTGGAAGTCTTGTTGCCTTCGGGAATTTCAAAAGCCCTCAGCCAGTAACATTTTCCTTGTTCGGTAAAGAACAGCAGGTAGTTGTGGTTGGTGGCGATGAACATGTGTTCGAGGAAATCCTCATCGCGGGTATTGCTGCCGCGTGAACCCACACCTCCCCTGTTTTGTACCCGGTATTCCGCAAGCGGGGTACGCTTCACGTAACCGAGATGAGAAATGGTGATGACCACGGCTTCATCAGCGATCATGTCTTCAATGCGCATATCGCCGCCGGCGTATTCGATTTCTGTGCGGCGCTCATCTCCGTACTTGTCACGCACTTCAATCAGCTCATCCTTAATAATGCCCATGCGAAGGTCTTCACGGGAGAGTATTTCCTTATAATGCGCAATCATCTTCATTAGCTCGGCATGTTCTTCCTTTACCTTTTCGCGCTCAAGACCTGTCAGTTTTTGCAGGCGCATGTCGAGAATGGCTTTGGCCTGAATCTCGGAAAGACTGAATGTCGCCATCAATCCGTCTTTGGCTTCTTCCGGGGTATGTGAACCACGGATGAGTGCGATCACCTCATCGAGGTTGTCGATGGCGATCAGCAAACCTTCCAGGATGTGGGCGCGTTTTTCCGCCTGCTCCAATTCATATTGGGTGCGGCGTACGACTACTTCATGGCGATGGTCCACGAAATGCCTGATCTGGTCTTTCAGGTTCAGCATTTCGGGGCGGCCTTTCACCAGTGCGATGTTGTTCACACCAAATGATGTCTGCAGCGGGGTGTACTTAAACAATTTGTTCAACACCACATTCGGGATCACGTCCCTGCGCAGTTCATATACCACGCGCATACCTGTGCGGTCGGATTCATCGCGGATGTCGGTGATGCCATCGATCTTCTTGTCGTTTACAAGCTCAGCCGTTTTCTTGATCATCTCGGCCTTGTTCACCTGGTAAGGGATCTCGGTTACGATGATGCGTTCTTTGCCATTGTCAAGCGTTTCGAACTGTGTTTTTCCGCGAAGCACCACGCGACCACGGCCTGTCTCAAAAGCATCTTTGACGCCCTCGTAACCATAGATAATGCCACCTGTTGGAAAGTCAGGGGCTTTCACGTGTTGCATCAGTTCGTCAATGGTGATCTCGCGGTTGTCGATATAAGCCACGGTGGCATTGATCACTTCCGTCAGGTTGTGCGGGGCCATGTTGGTGGCCATGCCCACAGCAATACCGGAGGCGCCGTTTACCAGCAGGTTTGGGATGCGTGTAGGGAGTACGGTGGGCTCCTGGAGGGAGTCATCAAAGTTCAGCTGGAAGTCGACCGTGTTCTTGTCCAGGTCGCTCAGCATCTCCTCTGCAATCTTGCGAAGGCGCGCTTCGGTGTAACGCATGGCTGCCGGACTGTCGCCATCAACGGAACCGAAGTTTCCCTGTCCGTCTACCAGCGGGTAGCGCAGCGACCACGTCTGGGCCATACGCACCATGGAGTCGTACACGGCGGTGTCACCGTGCGGGTGGTACTTACCGAGTACTTCCCCGACGATACGGGCCGACTTCTTATAAGGTCTGTTGGAGAGAACGCCCAGCTCCTGCATACCGAACAGGATGCGGCGATGCACCGGCTTCAATCCGTCCCTTACGTCCGGAAGTGCACGTGCCACAATGACCGACATCGAATAATCGATGTACGCGGTCTTCATTTCCTCTTCTATATTGATTCTGACAATTTTTTCGCCTTCTCCTTCCATGTTATTCTGGCATTATTTGTTAATTAGCACGAAATTTGTTGTACAAGCTGTGAAGATACGGAAAACGGCTTGCCGGGCATCCGTAAAAAGAGGATTTAATTACTAACAAATTTTTGTTGAAAAAACCGATCTGATTGAACGGTTACCGGTCCCCTGCCGGACTATTTTTGAATGGAGGGTTGAAATGGCTGTACTGCCCGTCACGAAACTGTTTCAGAAAGCCGGCGTTTAATTAACAAGGAAGACAACTTTGAAAAACCAAGACATGGAAGCCAAGTTCTCACCCAGGGTCAAAGATGTGATTACCTACAGCAGGGAGGAAGCCCTGCGGTTGGGTCATGATTACATCGGCGCCGAACACCTTTTGCTGGGCATTATCCGGGAAGGTGAAGGCATGGCCATGCGCATTCTGAGGTCCCTGGATGTGGATCCGATCGAACTGCGGAAGGCCATCGAAAATACCATCAAGGGAAGTTCCAAAAAGGTAGCCCCCGCAGGCAACATCCCGCTGGTCAAACAGGCCGAGCGCGCCCTGAAGATCACCTACCTCGAAGCCAAGCTATTTAAAAGCAGCATGATCGGTACCGAGCATCTGCTGCTATCCATACTGAAGGATACAGACAATGTAGCCACGCAGATCCTTCATCAGTTTGACGTGGATTATGAAACCGTTAAAGACGAATTGGAATTGTTACTATCTGACCCTCGTGCCGAATTCCCCGGCAACCCTACCGACGACGATGACGACAACGACACTGAGTTTGATGCCGGCCACTCCGGTAAGAAGTCAGGTGACACCAAATCCAGGACCCCGGTTCTCGACAACTTCGGTCGCGACCTTACCGCAGCTGCCGAAGAAGGTCGCCTCGACCCCATCGTTGGCCGTGAAAAGGAGATCGAACGCGTGTCCCAGATCCTGAGCCGTCGCAAAAAGAACAACCCCATCCTCATCGGTGAACCCGGTGTGGGTAAATCAGCCATTGCTGAAGGTCTTGCCCTTCGCATCGTGCAACGCAAGGTGTCACGTGTGCTATTTAATAAACGCATCGTGACCCTCGATCTCGCCTCCCTGGTTGCAGGTACCAAGTACCGCGGTCAGTTCGAGGAACGCATGAAGGCAGTGATGAACGAATTGGAAAAATCCCCCGACGTGATCCTCTTCATTGACGAGATCCACACCATCATCGGTGCCGGCGGTGCTTCCGGTTCCCTGGATGCATCCAACATGTTCAAGCCTGCACTTGCTCGCGGTGAAATCCAATGCATCGGCGCGACCACCCTGGATGAGTATCGTCAATACATCGAGAAAGACGGTGCCCTGGATCGTCGTTTCCAGAAGGTGTTGGTGGATCCCACCACGCCGGAGGAAACCATCCAGATCCTCAACAACATCAAAGAGAAATACGAAGACCATCATAACGTGCGCTATACCGACGATGCCATCAAGGCCTGCGTGGAACTGACCGCACGTTACATCACCGATCGTCACCTTCCGGATAAGGCCATCGATGCCTTGGATGAAGCGGGCTCGCGTGTGCACATCACCAACATCAATGTGCCCAAGGCCATCATCGATATCGAGAAGAAAATCGAGGATATCAAGGAAGAAAAGAACAAGGTGGTGCGCAGCCAGAAGTATGAAGAAGCGGCCAAGCTGCGCGACACCGAGCGACAGTTGCACGAGCAGCTGGATCAGGCCAAACGCAAGTGGGAAGAAGAAACCCGCTCCCACCGAGAAACAGTAAGCGAAGAGAATGTGGCTGAAGTAGTGGCCATGATGACCGGCGTTCCTGTTCAGCGCATCGCACAGAACGAAAGCTCCAAGCTGCTCAGCCTGAACACCGACCTCGAAGGAAAAGTTGTCGGACAGGAAGAGGCCATTAAGAAAGTGGTGAAAGCCATCCAGCGCAACCGCGCCGGATTGAAAGATCCGAACAAACCCATCGGAAGCTTCATCTTCCTCGGCCCTACCGGCGTGGGTAAAACACAGCTCGCAAAAGAACTCTCGCGTCAGCTGTTCGACAGCGACGATGCACTGATCCGCATCGACATGAGCGAATACATGGAGAAGTTTGCCGTTTCCCGCCTGGTGGGAGCACCTCCCGGATACGTGGGTTATGAAGAAGGCGGCCAACTCACCGAGAAGGTGCGTCGCAAACCTTACAGCGTGGTGCTGCTCGATGAGATCGAAAAAGCACACCCGGATGTGTTCAACCTCCTGCTGCAGGTGCTGGACGACGGTCAGCTGACCGACAGCCTCGGTCGCAAGGTGGATTTCAAGAACACCATTATCATCATGACATCCAACATCGGTTCAAGGCAACTGAAAGATTTCGGTCAGGGTGTTGGTTTCAGCACCGATGCCAAGCAAAAAGGCTCCGGTGACCATGAAAAAGGTGTGATCGAAACTTCTCTGAAGAAAACCTTCGCGCCCGAATTCCTGAACCGTATCGATGACATCGTGATGTTCCGCAGCCTTACCCGCGAAGACATCCACCGCATCATTGATGTGGAACTGAAGAAAGTGTTCGAGCGCATCGAGAAGATCGGTTATGAGATCGATCTGAGCGAAGCTGCCAAGGACTATATCGCCGAAAAAGGATTCGATATCCAGTTCGGTGCACGTCCGCTGAAACGCGCCATCCAGAAATACCTGGAAGATCCCCTCGCTGAAGAGATCATCCAGGCCAAGCTGGAAGAAGGTGATAAGGTGGTGATCGATTATGACAAGGAAAAAGACGAGATCACTGTCAAAGCGGTGAAGTCCAAAGGAGGCTCCAAAAAGAAATCATCAGGTGGCTCCTCTTCCAAAGGTGGTAAGCAGGATGAAACCGAGCCTGAGAATGAAGCCGGCGAAAGCAAGTAAAGCGACCCCGTTTGTCGCAAATAAAAAAGGGATGAGCAATCATCCCTTTTTTGTTTGGTGGATATTAGACATTAGACTTTAGAGGTTTGATCATACACCGGCATCCCTCAATTCCTAATTCCTAATTCCTAATTATTTATCAAAGATGTCCATCACCTGCTTGCTTACTCCCATGCTCGAGAAGCCTCCGTCATTGAAGAGGTTTTGCATGGTGACCTTGCGGGTGAAATCAGAGAACATCATCACGCACAGATCGGCACATTCTTCCCCGGTTGCGTTGCCCAGCGGCGACATCTGATCGGCGTAGTTATAAAATGCATTGAATCCGGATATACCCGAACCGGCTGTGGTTTTGGTGGGGCTCTGGGAAATGGTGTTCACCCGGATGCCTTTTTCTTTTCCGTAGTGATACCCGAAGCTGCGGGCGATTGATTCCAGCACGGCTTTGGCTTCCGCCATGTCGTTGTAATCCGGAAACACACGTTGCGCAGCAATGTACGACAAGGCCAGCACGGAAGCGCCTTCGTTCAGCGCATCCAGCTTGCGCGCGGTTTGCAGCACCTTGTGAAACGACAGGGCTGAGATGTCCAGGGTCTTGAGGTAGAAGTCGTAGTTGAGGTCGGTATAAGGTTTTCCTTTCCTCACGTTGGGTGACATGCCGATGGAGTGCAGCACGAAGTCGAGCTTTCCACCCAGTTTTTCCATTGATTCCGTGAAGAGTTTTTCCAGGTCTTCAAGGTTGGTGGCATCCGCAGGGATCAGTTTGGACTCGCACTTGTCGGCCAGTTCCTGGATGGTTCCCATCCGAAGTGCCACCGGTGCATTGGTGAGCGTGAAGCGACCGCCCTGTTCATATGATTTCTCTGCTACCTTCCAGGCAATGGAGTTGGCGTCGAGTGCGCCGAAAATGATGCCTTTCTTTCCGCTTAGTAATCCGTGAGCCATAGATGTGTTTTTAATGAAGCGACAAACCTAGCAATATTTTGGAACATGGGGACTGAAAAATCCCGCGGTTACTTCCTGTCTTTTACCAGCAGTACTTTGGCATTTTCAACGGCCGCATCGGTGGTTTGTGAGCCACTCAGCATGCGGGCAATGGCCATAACGCGGGCTTCCGTGTCGAGCGGGCGGATGCGTGTTGCAGTGGATGCACCCTGGTTTTCTTTGTAAACCTCCAGGTGATGCAGGCCTTTTCCGGCAATTTGCGGAAGGTGGGTAACCGCCACCACCTGCATGTTCTGCCCCATCTCTTCCATGATGCGCCCTGCCAGATCAGCCACTTCCCCGGAAATACCGGTATCGATTTCATCGAAAATGATGGTGGGCAGGTTCAGGCGTGAGGATAGGATGGACTTGATAGCCAGCATCAGCCTCGACAACTCACCGCCGGATGCTGCTTTTGCAATTTCCACCGGCTGACCGCCTTTGTTGGCACTGAACAGGAAACGTATGGCATCCACGCCGGATGTGGTGAGCCCGTGTTCATCTGCCGATTGCAACTGAATCGCCAGGCGCGCGTCGGGCATTTTGAGCTGAGCGAGCAGTGTTTCCACTTCTTTCTGCAGCGCAGGAATGGCTTTGCTGCGGGACATGGAAAGCTTTTTGGCCACGGCGAAAGCTTCCTCCCTTTTGTTCCGGAGTTCTTCCTGCAGTTGCTTTTCCGCTTCTTCCCTTCCCTCCCATTCGGTCAGCATCTTTCTGAACTTTTCCTCCAGCTGCTGCAAAGCACCGATATCTGTTACCCGGTGCTTTTGCTGCAGGTGTCGCAACAAGTCAAGGCGACGAATGACCTCCTCTTCCCTTTCCGGGTCGGCTTCGGTTTTTTGTTCCAGGTCTTCCACGGCATCCTGGATGTCACGCAATTCAATCAGGGTTGATTGGATCCTGTCGGCCAGGTGTGCGATCGCTTCATGCTGACCGGATAGTTTATGCAAATGAGCGGCTATTTGTGATAACCCACCGCATATGCTTTGGTCATCGCCATTCAGCAAATCATTTACCTGGCTTAGTCGGGATTTGATGTCGCCGGCATTGGCAATCAGGTTCAGCTCTTTTTCCAGGGCTTCCTCTTCCCCCTCCACCAGTTTGGCTTCCTGGAGTTCATTCAGCTGAAACCGCACATAGTCTTCATCGAAGGAGCTGTCGAAATCGTTGCGGAAATTGTTCCAGGCCGCTTCGGCTTTTCTGAATGCATCGAATGCTTTCCGATAGGTTTTCAATACGGTCTCGTTGGCCGCATAGCTATCGAGCATGGTTGTCTGGAAGTCGGCCTTCCCGATCAGCAGGTTGTGGTGCTGTGAATGGATGTCGACCAGGAAAGATCCCAGCGTTTTCATCTGTGCCAGTGTTACCGGCGTATCGTTGATGAATGCCCGTGATTTGCCGCTGGTATTGATTTCGCGTCGCAGGATGGTTTCCGGCTCGTAGTCGAGTCCTTCGGATTCGAAGAAGGATTCCAGGCTGAGGTGCCCGATCCGGAAATGACCCTCAACGGTACACTTCATATCCGGGTTAAGCAATACCTGGGTATCGGCCCTTTGTCCGAGGATGAGCGACAAAGCACCCAGGAGAATGGATTTACCGGCGCCTGTTTCTCCGGTGATCACGGTGAGTCCCTCTCCGAACGAAAGATCGAGTTCATCAATAAGGGCATAGTTCCGGATGGACAGGTGTTGAAGCATAGGAGGGTAAAATTAGGAATTAGGAATTAGAAATCAGGAATGATGAAGGAAGGAAATGTGAACAGGTGTGGAGGTAAGAAGGTAAGAAGGTAAAGTGGTAAGGAAGTAAAGAAGGTAGGTAAAGGAGTGAGGGATGATGGGATGGGCTGATAAAGTACGTTGGAACCATCTACGCGACTGAAGGGAGCTCCTTGCAACCTGGACAGCGAAGCATTCTTGCGCGCAGCTTTTTACGCGATACGGAGAGCTTATTTTCCAGTAAGAATCTTGTTGTATTTCCCTGTGTTTCCCGGATCGATGCGGACCAGGGTTTCCACGATGCGTTTCCTGTCACCTGGGTCGGCTTCGGAAAAGATGTTTACCAACTCTTCGCTTTTGGCATTGAAGAAAACCTGCATCAGGTAGGAAGAAGGTTTTTGGTTGTGTACCTGTTTCAGTGCTTCGATGCTTTCCAGGATGACAGACCTGCCGGCGTTGACATCGGCAGACATCACATCCAATCCTTTCCGGTGGTATTGATACAGGGTAGATCGCAGGGGCACGAAGGCCGGGTTGAGGAAATTCTCTATGAGCCAGTACCGGTTTTGGGTAGACTCAAACGACTTCCATCCCCTGTCTTGTGCATTCTGGGCGTTGTTCACGATGTTTTGTGCCTTGAGCAGGTATGCGCTTCCTCCTTTGTCACCAAAAGAATCGTAGTCCATACCGATCATCAGATAAGCATAGTAGGCCAGCAGGGAAGTCAGGTTATCGGTATAGGTGTTTTCGTTGAACTGAAGGGGTTGGTATTCCTGGTAGCGGAAGTTGAAGTTGTTGTCGTTGTAGTTCAGCAGCACTGTGTTATAAGAGGTACCATATACCGGGCGGCTGACCTGCAGTGACAGGGTTCCTTTGAATTCATCCGACGAAACGCGGTCGGTGATATTGATGAGCATGTTGCATTCGATCCGTTCTTCCGGCAAGTAGGCGTGGTTGGTCCACTGGCGGTTGTTCATGAATTCATAGATCGCATTCTGCAGGGTTTCAAAGATGTGCTTGTCGCTGCTTTGCACCTGTGGTGACACCACCTGAACGTTGCAGTTCAGCTCCTGGGCCATAACCGGGTTGATGGTAAGCAGTGTCAGTATACAGATGCAGATCTTACGCAACGGTATCATAGGTATGGTTGATGACATGGTTGAGGATATCGGCGGCCACTTCCTGTTTCGGTTTCAGGGGGTAACTCTCTTTGCTTCCGCCGGCACCCAGTATGGTGACTTTGTTGGTGTCGGTACCGAAGCCGGCTGCTTCATCCCTGAGGGAGTTGAGCACGATGAAGTCGAGTTTCTTGGCCATGAGTTTTTTTTGTGCGTTGGCTTCTTCGTTGTTTGTTTCCAACGCAAAACCCACCAGAATCTGATGTTTCTGTTTCTTTTCTCCCAAATGGGCCAATATGTCTGGATTTTCCACAAGGCGCAGCTGCATTTCGGTGCCTTGTTTTTTCAGCTTTTCTTCGCTGGATTGCGCGGGGGCATAGTCGGCTACGGCAGCGGCCATAAAGGTAAGGTCGGCGGCCGGGAATTGTTCTTCACAGGCGGCCAGCATGTCTTTCGCCGTTTCCACATCAATTCTGCGGATGTTGGGGTGAACGGTATGCAGGGCGGTGGGGCCTGATATCAGGGTGACCTGCGCACCCGCCTTGGCAGCTTCTTCTGCCAGCGCATACCCCATTTTGCCGGATGAATGATTGGATAAAAATCGCACAGGATCGATGGCTTCCCTCGTTGGGCCGGCTGTAACAAGCACGTTTTTACCCGAGAGATTCAAGGTTGTATGCCCGCCGAAAAAATTCCGGATCCATTGCAGGATGTGTTCGGGTTCTGCCATACGCCCTTCACCTATGAGGCCGCTGGCGAGTTCGCCGGATTCCACATCGATGATATGGGTGCCTCTTTGCAGCAGGGTTTCCAGGTTATGCTTCGTGGCCGGGTGGCGGTACATGTCCAGGTCCATGGCAGGTGCTACGGCCACCGGGGCCCGGGATGAGAGAATGACGGCAAGCAAGAGGTTGTCACAAACGCCGTTGGCCATTTTGGCCAGGATGTTGGCTGTTGCCGGAGCTATCAGTACCAGGTCTGCTTCCATGCCCAGTTTGACATGGCTGTTCCAGTTTCCGTCTTCATCAGAGAAGCGGTTCAATACCGGCTTTCCGGAAAGGGTTGATAAGGTGAGCGGGGTAATAAAGTCCTTGGCTGCATCGGTCATAACAACCTGCACGGAGACTCCTTCCTTTACAAGAAGGCGTACCAGGAAAGCAGCTTTGTATGCAGCAATGCTTCCGGTCACGCCCAGCACAATATGTTTGTTCCGAAGGCTCATGACACGGGCATTCCAGGTTTTGCTCCCGCCATAAGGGATGGCGGGGGCAGATTAAGCTTTGTCTGCGTTGTCTTCAGCGGCAGGCTGTACTTCTACTTCCGGTTTTCTGAAGTAGATTTTGCCTTCCAATAGTTCCTGTGTAGCAATCTGGGTTGGCTTGGGGAGCCTTTCGTAGAAACGGGAAATCTCAATCTGTTCGCGGTTTTCAAAGATTTCTTCGAGGTTGTCTGTGCTGGTCGCGAACTCTTCCAATTTGGAGTTCAGTTCCTCACGCATCATGTGGTTGATCTGATTCGCACGTTTGCCGAGGATGGCAATGGACTCGTAAATGTTCTGGGTATCCTTGTCCAGCTCGCTCAGGTTGCGCGTGATGGTGGTTACCTCCGCATTGGTTTTTTTGTAGTTCATGGTCATACAGTTACACCTTGTTATTAGGCTTTGTTTCCGGCTTGCTTTCCTTGACTTCTGCCATCGACTTGCGGATACTCTCCTCCAGGCTTTTGGCTTCCTTCATGAATTTGCTGTTCGGGAAACGACTTGCAAAGTTACGATATTCTGTCAAAGCATCCTTATACCGTTCCAATTTCCTTCTTTCCGTACTGTTTGAGGCATACAGGTAGCTGGATTTTACCACCAGGAAATAGGTTTCTTCCTCGTATTCGCTCCCCGGGTATTCTTTGGCCACATTCTTCAAGGCAACCACAGCTGCCTTGTAATCCCTTGTTTTATAATACAGGTATGCGATGTCGAAAGCTTTTCTTTCCAGCTTGGTGCGCAACTTATCAATCAGCTCATTGCATTGTGCAACCCGCTCACTTTCCGGGTAACGGTCTATGAACAGCTGGAATTCATTGATGGCTTTTCGTGAATATTCCTGGTCCAGGCTGGATATGGGGGTCTGCAGGTAAATGCAGTATGCATACATGTATTGGATCTCCTCCGCTTTTGGACTGCGGGGAAAGGAATTCAGGAAGTTGTTGAAATGATGGGCCGCCATCAGGTAATCTCCGGTGGCATAATGACAGTATGCGTAATAGTAATAAACGTCTTCGGCTTTCATTGAACCCCGGAAAGCACTCAGCAGTTCTTCGAACAACGGCTGGGCCCGCATGTATTCATGGTCGTTATAGTACTTCAATGCCGCATCATACTTGGCATTCATGTCTGTACTTTTCAATATCTTCTGGTACTTGCTGCAGGCGGTTAACGCCGTAACTATATAGAGGAGGAACAGTCCCCGGCCAAAGGCATTTTTCAACATCATGCGGCAAAGATATAAAAGGTCATAGATTCAACAATTCCGAATCGGGTATTCCATGGTTTCCATCCGAAAGCCCGGTTTTTGTCCCGAGCGGATTAAAGTGTTTCTGAAATAACCTATAATAATGGGTTGGATTCCAGTGCGCTATTTCTTGGTTTTACTTCAGGATGTGTTAGAAACAAAATTTGTGGAGAATTATTATTAGACGTAGCTTTGCGGGTCATTAAAAATAGTCACACTGTGGATTTATTTGAGAAACTTAAAGTTAATGAAGCCCATCTGGGTAAGTATGCCCGGGACCATCAGGGGTATTTCATGTTCCCCAAACTCGACGGGGAAATAGGCAGCCGGATGACCTTTCGCGGGAAAGAAGTTTTGTGCTGGAGTTTGAACAACTACATCGGTTTGGCGAATCATCCCGAGGTACGAAAAGTGGATGCGGAAGCTGCCAAAGAATATGGGCTCGCACTCCCCATGGGTGCCCGCATGATGTCGGGTAACTCCAATAAACACGAACAACTCGAAGCTGAACTGGCCGCCTTTGAAAAAAAGGAAGATGCCATCCTCCTGAATTATGGTTACCAGGGCATGTTGTCTGCCATCGATGCGCTGCTGGATCGCAATGACGTGGTGGTGTACGACTCGGAATCCCATGCCTGCATCGTAGACGGGGTTCGTCTGCATCACGGCAAGCGTTTCGTGTATCAGCACAACAACATTGAAAATCTTCGCAAGCAGTTGGAGCGCGCTACCGCCATTACCAAACAAACCAACGGTGCCATCCTGGTGATCACCGAAGGCGTGTTCGGCATGTCGGGTGACCAGGGCAAGCTGAAGGAGATCGTTGACCTGAAAAAAGAATTCCAGTTCCGTCTTTTTGTAGATGATGCGCATGGTTTCGGAACCATGGGTGCCACCGGCGCCGGAACCGGAGAAGAACAAGGTGTTCAGGATGGTATCGATATTTACTTCGGAACTTTCGCCAAAGCCATGGCCAGCATCGGTGCATTCATCGCCGGTGAAGAACGCATCATTGAATACATGCGCTACACACTGCGCTCCCAGATATTCGCTAAGTCGCTGCCGATGCCTTTGGTGATCGGTGCGTTGAAGCGACTGGAACTGCTGCGCAACGAACCCCAACTTCGCAACCAACTCTGGACCGTGGTAAAGGCCCTTCAGTCCGGACTCAAAGAACGTGGATTCAATCTCGGCAATACCGATTCTCCCGTTACACCCGTATTCCTGGCCGGTGAACTGGAAGAAGCCACCAACCTTGCTTTCGACCTGCGTGAAAACTTTGGTATCTTCTGTTCCATCGTGATCTACCCGGTGGTACCGAAAGGTGTGATCATGATCCGCCTCATCCCCACCGCCATGCATACCGTGGATGATGTGAACTACACCCTGGATGCTTTCTCCAAGATCAAGGAGAAGCTTTTGGCCGGTGTATACAAACCCAAACAAAGCGTACCGGCAGAATAATCGCCATGCACCCTATCATAAAAAAAGCCCATCGTTCGGATGGGCTTTTTTTGTTTTAAGGGAATAGTTTGTGGTTTGTGGTTTCTCGTTTGTAGTTATTAAGTGTGAACCATTGAAAGGAGTCGACGGTCCAACTACAAACCTCTAACCAGAAACTACAAACTTTAGTTGAGTGCTTCGATTGCTGCCGCGATCTTGTTGTAGGTGGTACGACCAACGGGTACGAGCGGCAGGCGCAGGTTGTTGGCACAAAGTCCTTTGATCTCAAGGGCCGCTTTGATGCCACCCGGATTGCCTTCAACAAACAACAACCTGAAGATGTCCAGCAACTGTAAATGCTGGTTGCGTGCCTTGGTGTACTGATCATCCAATGCCAGACGTGTCAGGTTTGACATTTCTTTGGGGAATGCATTGCCGGCAACGGAAATCACACCGTCGGCACCAAGGCTGATGAACGGCAGTGTCATGGCATCGTCACCAGAAATCACCAGGAAGTTTTTAGGACGTCCTTTCACGATCTCCGCACATTGATCCAGGTTGCCGGCCGCTTCCTTGATACCGATGATGTTCTCGAAATCATGGGCCAGCTTCAGGGTGGTGTCCGACGTCATGTTGGAACTCGTGCGTGCAGGTACGTTGTACAACAGAATCGGAAGCGGTGATGCATTGGCAATGGCACGAAAGTGTTGGTAAATGCCTTTCTGGGTGGGCTTGTTGTAATATGGGCTCACACTCAGGATGGCATCGATGCCGCTCAGGTCGAAGGTTGAAAAACCGTGAATGATCTCCTGGGTATTGTTGCCGCCCAGGCCCAGCACAACCGGTACGCGTTTATTCACTTCCTCCACCACGTAATCCACCACAGCCACCTTCTCATCTTTGCTCAGGGTCACCGATTCACCGGTGGTTCCCAACACCACGATGTAGTCGACCTTGTTCTTGATCTGGAAATCAACCAGTTTTCCCAAAGCCTGAAAATCAATACCCGACCCCTTGAATGGAGTCACGATGGCCACCCCCGTACCGGTGAGCTTCTTTTGAATCATTTCGATTGAATTATATTAAGGTAATGGTCAATTTGCTTGAACAGGTTTTTCATTTCGGTCTCGGGTTCTACGCTGATCATCATATCGTACAGGCCGTTCCACTCAGAGCCCATCCTGCCGATCCGAAATTTTGCCTTGGACAGGGCGCAAATATACAGCAAAGGAATGTATTCCCGAACACTCAGATCAATGAGTACATCGAAGTCCTGGGACAAAAAGTTGCGTACACTCCCCCCTACCGGTTTCATATGCCAGTTCAGATCGGCCTTTGAAAAATACGTGTTACCGATGGCTTCTTTCAGGTGTTCGGGCACACGCTTCCTGTCCACATATCCCAGAAAGTAGTAAGTTTTTCTTTCTTCCTTCAGGTATTGGGCGTACTTTTTCAGGAGGTCTTGTTCTTCATCGGTTCCTGCGGCATAAAGGATTCCGATGGATTTTGCTTCCTGGAAATTCACCACGGCCGACTGCCGCCGGATCTTTTGCATTTCCTTGCGCAGGAAATATTTTCCAAACCAATCTTTCAACTCAAATCGAATTATGATGTTCCGGCAATCAACGCCTTGATATGTTCGAGGTCCACCACAGGCACATTCAGCTTGGCGGCCTTTTCTTTCTTGGATGGCCCCATGTCATCGCCGGCGACAAGGTAGGAAGTTTTCGACGACACAGATGAAACGATCTTGCCTCCGTTCTTTTCCAGTAGTGCCTTAAGATCATCTCTTGAAAGTTCACCGAATGTTCCGGAGATCACAAATGTGAGTCCTTTCAGCGTTTCGGACCGGCCTTCCAGCGCTTCCGCATGCAGTGCAAATTGGAGTCCCTTCGCCCGCAATCGTTCAATGAGTTCCCTGTTCTTTTCGGATGCGAAGAACGCCAGGATGCTGTCGGTGATTGATTGGCCCACTTCATGCACGGCCAGCAGTTCTTCTTCGGAAGCCTGCATCAACTTATTTAGGTCACCAAAATGATAGGCCAGTTTCTTGGCCACCGTCTCCCCAACGAACCTGATCCCCAATGCGAACAGCACCCGTTCAAAAGGTACCGTCTTTGATTTTTGGAGTCCGGTCAATATGTTCTCCGCCGTCTTTTCTCGGATGCTGATCTTTTTTTGTTTGCCGCCGGGCTCATCGGATTCAATCACTTTTTCCAATCCGAACAGGTTGACATATTTCAGGTCATACAAGTCGGCGTAGTTGTGCACCAGTCCTTTTTCATACAGGAGTTCAATGGTCTCCTCTCCCAGTCCTTCAATGTCCATCGCCCGTCTGCCGATGAAGTGCACGATGCGCCCGAGGATTTGCGGCGGGCACCCCATGTGGTTCGGGCAGTAGTGGGCGGCTTCCCCTTCCTCCTGCACCAACGGTGTTTCACATTCGGGGCACCGTGTGATGAACACCACCTTTTCCGCACCGTCAGGCCGGAGCGTTGTGTTCACACCCACGATCTTGGGTATGATGTCGCCGCCTTTCTCTACAAATACACTGTCGCCAATGTGCAGGTCGAGTTTTTCAATCTGGGCGGAGTTGTGTAGCGAAGCACGCTTTACGGTGGTTCCGGCAAGCAATACCGGGTCCAGGTTGGCAACAGGCGTTACCGCTCCGGTGCGCCCCACCTGATAGGAAACGGACAACAGCCGGGCTTCCTCTTTTTGCGCTTTGAATTTAAAGGCGATGGCCCACCGGGGTGATTTGGCAGTGAAGCCCAGTTCGCGTTGGGCGGCATAATCGTTTACTTTGATCACCACCCCGTCGATATCAAAGGGCAGTGAGTTGCGTTCTTTTTCCCATGTTTCCATGAAACGGTACACTTCATCCAGGGTACGGCATTTGGCCACATAGGGCGGCACCTTGAATCCCCATTCTTTTGCCTTCATCAGGTTGTCGTAATGGTTCTGAAAGGGAAGGTCGTTTCCGATGAGGGCGTACAGATATGAATCGAGTTTGCGAGAGGCTACCACCGATGAGTCTTGCATCTTCAATGTTCCGGCGGTGGTGTTTCTCGGGTTGGCCAGCAGTTCTTCGCCGGCGTCTTCCCGGGCGGCATTCAATTGTTCGAATGCTTCCCTGGGCATGAACACTTCTCCCCTTATCTCGAAATGAGCCGGGTAGTCGTTGCCCCTCAGCCGGAGTGGAATGGCCCGTACCGTTTTGAGGTTGGTGGTGATGTCATCTCCCTGCGTTCCATCGCCGCGGGTGGCCCCCAATACCATGATGCCGTTTTCATAGGTTACACCTACGGCCACCCCGTCGTATTTCAGTTCGCACACGTATTCGATGTTTTCCCCGAGCGCTTTGCGTACACGTTCATCAAATGCGGCCACCTCTTCCCGGGAATAGGTGTTTGAAAGCGATAGCATGGCTGATTTGTGCACCACGGTGGGGAACTCTTTTGTGATCGCACCGCCTACCCGTTGTGAGGGTGAATCGGGTTGAAGCAGTTCCGGGAACTCCGACTCCAGGGCCATGAGTTGTTGCATGAGCGCATCAAACTCAAAGTCGGAAATAACCGGTTTCGCTTCCACATAATAGTGGTGGTTGTGTTGCTCGATGAGGTCGCTGAGGCGCTGTATTTCCTTGCGTGCTTCTTCCCTGTTCATGTGACAAATTTACATTTCGGCCCGAACCATGCGGGGTTTTTCATGGATATCTTTCCTCACATCTACCTGTTGATAGCCTGCATCCCGAAACAATTGCTCCACTTCTGATGCAAAGGCATGATGCGTTTCCATGTACATGCGTCCGCCCGGTGCCAGGATGCTTGGCCCCAGTTCCGCCAGCTTCCTGTAAAACAACAGGGGGTCGGGGTCGGGCACGAACAATGCGAGGTGCGGTTCATGTTCCACTACGTGGGCATCCAGCAGGATGCGTTCCGAGGCCGGGATATAGGGTGGATTGCTGACCACGATATCAAATCGTCTGCCGCCCGGTTCCCAGGTCAGGAAGTCGGTTTTAATCGCAGTCACCTCCACTCCGGCGCATGTTGCATTTTCAGCAACCATATGCAATGCTTCTGTTGAAACATCCAGGGCGGTTACATTCGCTTCTGGCAGTTCGGATGCCAGCGACACCGCGATGCACCCGCTTCCGCTGCCCACATCCAGGATGGATGGCCGTTTATCTCCTGCATCCGACAACACCCATTGTACCAGCTCTTCGGTTTCGGGTCTGGGAATGAGTACGTGTTCGTTCACTTTGAACAGGCGGTTATGAAACCAGGCTTCGCCCAATACATATTGTACCGGTGACCCGGCCATCAACTTTTCAAGATGGGATTGAAGTTGCACCGATTGTTCGGCGAGGATGCTCGATTCAGGTTCCGACAGAAGCATTGTCATTTTCCTTCCGGCTACCTTTTCAAATACCAACTTTGTGATGGATGCGGCCTCACGTTCATCATAGCGCTTGGATAACATGCCAATGAAGTGGCGGTATGCCGAAGGCCATTTGTGCATCCATTCTTCCATGCATCAAAGATGAAAAAAAACCAGGCATGGTTGCATGCAGGCATGATTCAACGGGAGCGGAAAAGTTTTACCTTCGCCTGTATGCCGAATGATACCTTATATATGCGCAGGTGCATTGAGCTTGCCCGGAATGGAATGGCAGATGTAGCCCCCAACCCCATGGTGGGGTGTGTGATCGTGCGTAATGACAAGGTACTCGGCGAAGGGTATCATACCGCATTCGGAAAAGCCCATGCCGAAGTGGAAGCCATGCAAAAGGTGGCGCCGGATGAACTCAAAGGCGCTACCCTTTATGTGAACTTGGAGCCTTGTGCCCACCATGGCAAAACCCCGCCGTGTGCAAATACAATCGTGGATGCAGGCATCGGACGTGTAGTGGTGGGCATGACAGATCCCAATCCACTGGTGGCGGGCAAAGGACTGAACATATTGCGCCAGGCCGGTATCGAGGTGGAAACCGGTTGCCTGGAGGATGAATGCCTGTGGTTGAACCGCCGGTTCGTGACCCGAATGACACAGGCCCGACCTTATATTATATTGAAATGGGCACAAAGTGCAGATGGATTTCTGGGTGTGGATGACGACCGGAAACTGGGTGGTGAACCTTTCTGGATCAGTTCGCATGAGTCCAGGTTTTACAGCCATACCTGGCGGCGTGAAGAAATGGCCATCCTGGTGGGCAGCGGTACCGTACTCGCAGATGATCCGCAACTGACGGTGAGGGAGGTAACCGGTGCCAATCCCGTTCGCATAGTTCTTGACCGGCGGGGCAGGCTTACTGCTTCTCATAAGGTGTTTGACAACAGTGCACCTACCCTCCTGTTTTCCTCCGTTCAACCACAGGGAGCAGGCAAACAACTGGAATGGATACAAGCCAAACCCGACCAATTGCTCGCACAGGTATGCGATGTGTGCAGGGAAAAAAACATCCAGTCGGTGATCGTTGAAGGAGGTGCGCAAATCTTGCAGGCCTTTTTCGATGCACAACTGTGGGATGAGGTGCGTGTGTTCAATGCGCCCGGGAGACTGGGAACAGGCATTCCGGCTCCGTTGATGGCCGGTCGGCCGCATGCCGTTCAACAAGTGGGGGCCGATGAATTGTTTGTGTATTACCGCATACCTGTATGATTTACCTCGCGCTCTCGATCCTCTTCTCTACCCTGTTCCTGTTGACCTTTCGGTTTTTTTCCAAACCGAAGGTCGTGAGCCTGCACGCCATCACCATCAATTATTTTACCGCTTTCTTCATGTGTTGCTTGCTGGCACCGGGGGCAACCATGCATTTGCCATTGAATCATACGGCACTCACATTGCATGCATCTTCACTCGGACTCCTGTTTATCGTGGTTATCACACTCATACCGCTAACAACAAAAGAACTGGGTGTGTCTGCCGTGGCCATTGCCAACAAGATGTCATTTGCAATTCCCGTTGCCGTGGCTGTTTTGTTTTATGGTGATGATGTGGGTGGATGGAAAGCCTGGGGTCTGGCCGCTGCCGTGCTTGCCGTGTTGTTTTCTTCTTTCAGGCAGAATGAAAGAAAGAAACCGGCACATGCCTGGGCTGCGGCACTTCCCCTCCTGCTGTTTACCGGCAGTGGCTCCATTGATGCCTTGCTCAAGTACAACCTGAAACATCAGATGCACGGCGACCATACCCTGATGCTTCCTTTCATGGCCTGGTTGTTCCTGGGTGCAGGATGCTTCGGATTGCTCGCCCTCTTTGCCAAAAGCAGGGGGGCACTGAGCGTGCCCAGCCTGGTTGCCGGAATGTCACTCGGTGTGATTAACATGGGATCCATCTATTTTCTGATGAAGGCCCTGGGGCAAGACACCATTCCCGACAGCGTGATCTTCCCGACCAACAACGTGGGGGTGATTGCATTGTCTACCCTGGCATCGGTGCTCATATGGAAAGACAAACTCACCACGTTTGCCTGGCTGGGTTTCTTTACCTCCCTGGCTGCGATTGCCCTAATTACCTTGGCGGGTTAACGCATATGGAAACCGACCGGTATAAGACCCTTGAAAAAGAAGCGGAAGCCACGGTGCGTGAGAAGGCCAGTAAGTTCATCGCATACGTGCGCCCGTGTCGGGAAGAGCAGCACGTCAAACAACTTGTATCCGAATTGAGAAAGCTGCATCCCAAAGCCAGGCATGTTTGCTATGCCGCACGATGGTGGGCGGAAGGCAATTTGATGGAAAAGAGCAGTGATGACCATGAACCATCCGGTACCGCCGGACTGCCCATTCTGAACAGGATGCGGTCAGCGGACGTGTCTGATGCTGCGGTGGCGGTGGTGCGTTATTTCGGAGGTACACTGCTTGGTAAAAGCGGCCTGATCCAGGCGTATGGCGAGGCTGCTGCTGCTGCACTTGCCTTGGCAGGCACAAAGGAAAAACAGCATTCACGCAGGTTCCGGCTGCATTTCGGGTATGAGGCAACCGATAGGGTTACTCATCTGCTGCAAGTGAATGAAGCCGAAATAATCGAGAAAATATTTGATGCAGATTGTACCTTTGTTATAGACCTGCCACGAAGCCGGGCCGAACGGATCTGTTCGGAACTTTCGGAAGCCGGAGCCAAAACAATTACACACTTGCAATGATCCACAGACGCCTCATATCCTGTTTCACTTTCCTGTTCTGGCTGATGGCGTTCAACGGATATGCACAAAAGACCGGCGGCGCGCAAACCGGCTTCACCCGCTTATCGCAACAAACACTCACAAGATGGACGGGCACTTACTCCTTTGACCTCCCCCTCTCGGAACAGGTCCTGAAAGAATTTGTAAAAGAACATATGGGCTTGTCGGGCGACTGGAATCTGGTTATGGAAAACCGGATTGAAAGTCCGGCCGCCTACCACTACCATTTTCAACTTATATATAAAGGTACCCCCCTGTACCATGTGCAGGTTGGTTTGAATGTGTCGCGCGCCGGCAAACTGCTCACCCTGTTCACACCAACAGGTATTGCCGGAAAGCAACCGTTATCCACGACATTCCCCGATGAGCAGCCCGCACGTTTACTTGCCGCTGCGCAAATGGGTGATGTCATGTACGACGCGTTCACGAGTGAACATGTGTGGGTTTGGAACAATGGGAACCTGTTGCCGTCGGTTCGGGTGCATGTACGCACAACCGACTTCCGCGTGCAGGATTTTATTGTGGATGAAAACGGTGAGTTGTTGGAACGATACGATTACAACAGGTACGTTCACGCACCCGCACCGCCGGACTCCCTGGTGGATGCACACGTGTTCATGCCCGATCCACTCACCAGTGCCGGGGTGAATTACGGTGGCAATTATGTCGACAACAACGACGGAGATTCTCCTTATCTGAACAATGAACGGAAAGCGGTTGCCATGAAGGTGATGCTGGACGGAGATACTTTCAGGCTGAAAGGCCCTTATGCCGAGATCAAAGAGTTTTCGATTCCGGATATGCCACCCGTTCGCAGCGTGGTTCCGTCATTTGATTTCACCCGCAGCCAAGACGGGTTTGAAGATGTGAATGCCTACTATCATGTAAATGTATTTCAGGAACACGTTCAGGCATTGGGCTTTACCAACCTGGTGAACTATCCCATCCAGATAGATGCACATGCCCTGAACGGAGATGACAATTCGCAGTTTGTTGCCGGAACACCCGGGCGTTTGTTTTTCGGAGAAGGCGGCGTGGATGATGCGGAGGACGCCGATGTGGTCAACCATGAATACGGTCATGCCATTTCCCAGGATGCAGCTCCCAATACCAACTGGGGCACCGAACGCAATGCACTGGATGAAGCCAACGGAGACTACTTCGCCGCGTCATGGTCGCGCTACTATTCGCCCAACGGTTGGGAAAATGTATTTACCTGGGATGGTCACAATGAATTCTGGGATGGACGCACCGCAGTGAGTTCCAAGCATTACCCCGAAGACGTGCAACAGAACCTTTACCTGGATACCGACATCTGGTCGGCCACCCTGATGGAAATTTGGGGTGTTGTGGGGATGGATGTGACAGACCGGATCCTGTTGCAATCGATGTACAGTTATGCGGGTAACATGTCGATGCAGGATGCCGCATACCTATATGTAGAGGCGGATGAACTGTTGTATGGTGGCAGCCACTACCCCACACTTTATAAGTATTTCGTGGCGCGCGGATTGTTACCGGATACATGCACGTCATTCAGCGGGAACAATGTTGTTGTGAATGCCGGAAGCGACCGTACGGTATGCCCGGGTGTTGAAGTAACCATCGGTGGAAGTCCGACCGCATTCGGAAATACCATTGCCGACTCCTTGCGTTGGACACCGGCTTCCGGTTTGAGTTGTACCGATTGTTCAAACCCTGTGGTGCAAACTTCGCAAACCACCAATTATATGGTAACGGCATACTGGGGTGTTTGTCCGATATCGGATACCGTCACGGTTCGGATTACGGAATGCCAGGGATTGGTTTCCGTGATCGGTTCGGAAGCATTCAGGCGGGGTAAGAACGGTACACGTCTGACATGGCCGGCTGGAGATCCGATACATGCTACGTTGTGGGATGTCACCGGAAAAATGTTGGACGAATACACATCGTCCTCTGGTAACCTGCCGATTGATAGCCGCCATCTGAACCAGGGGGTGTATCTGTTGCAGGTGGATTGGAACGGTGAACGGTATGTCTTCCGGTTGGCCAAGAACTGGCCGGCGAATTAAAGGTACAGAAGGCTTATTCCATTCCGATTTCTTTAATAAAAAAGATGCCACAAAGACACGAAGGCACTAAGAAGGTATGTGCTTGTGTGTGTGCAGGCGTTCATTCGGTATTGGTCACGAAGACGTGAGAAACACCAGGAACAAGAAAAACACTTTGTGCCTTGGTGTCTTTGCGGCAATTCCTCTTATCGGTTCAATCAGGATAGAACATCCCTCAGCCGATCCACCATTTCTTCCGGTGCACGTGTCGGGCGGTTGGTTTCTTTGTTCAGGAAAAACAAAGTGGTTTCGGCGATGTTCACCTTCTCCCCTTTTTCATTGAATGTTTCATAATGAAAAGTGATGCGTGCTTCGGGCAGTTCCTGTATGGATGTGCGGATGGTCAGTGCATCATCATAGAAGGCGGGCTTCAGATATTTGATGTTGTAGGATACGACCGGCATCAGGATGCCCTGGTCTTCCAGTTCTCGGTAACTGAACCCGAGGGCCTTCATGCAATCCACCCGGGCCACTTCAAAATAGGTGGCATAATTGCCATAGTACACATATCCCATGCGATCGGTTTCCGCATACCTGACACGAAGAATGGTTTCCGTTACATGCATGTGCTAAAGATAGTCAAAAGGGAATGTGACCCGCAGTAGAACAGGATTTGAATGCATGATTGCACACAATCTTTTTCTAAAAAACGAGTCTGAGAAGACGCGATCTTGTGATGAAAACGAGGTATCTTCCCACCGGGAACAACGGGTATGCAATACTTGATTGGGATAACTTTGGGAATAAGAAACTTGTTTCCAATCACTTACAAAACCCCTTTATTTATGGGGGATGCATCTGCGAAGATGAAGTGGAGTTTTGCAAGAAAAACCCGTCTTTTTTTTGGCGAAACAGGGAAGCTATTTTTTTGACATTATCAATAGCAAGAAAATTTTTTTTTCATTTTTTTTTCAAAAATATTTGCCTAATATTAAAACCGCCAATGATCCTGGATCCCCGATCAGACAAGGATTTTGACAGTTTTTGAATTTTACTATTTTCGCGTCTCTTATTTATTTTTTTCAATCCATTTTACGCTTATGAGTAAATCAGCTGAACAGGTTTGGGAAACGTGTCTTGAAATCATCAAAGACAATGTGTCGACCCAAAGCTTTAAAACCTGGTTCGAGCCGATTAAGCCGGTGAAACTGAAAGGGAATGTCCTGACCATCCAGGTACCCAGTCAGTTCTTTTACGAATGGTTGGAAGAGCACTACGTTTCTCTTTTGAAGAAGACGGTTAAAAAGGAACTTGGAAGTGAAGGTCGCCTGGAGTATTCCATTATTATGGACAATGCCTCCAACCAGGCCAAGCCTTATACGGTGAACATCCCCACCACCAACAAGTCGGCCTTAAAAAACGCACCGGTGGATTTCCCGGTGGACCTTGGCAGCAAGACCATCCGGAATCCTTTTATCATTCCGGGTCTTCAGAAAGTGAACGTAGATTCTCAACTCAACCCCAATTACTCTTTTGAGAATTTCGTAGAGGGGGATTGCAATCGTTTGGCCAGGTCGGCCGGCTTTGCGGTTGCAAACAAACCAGGTGGAACGGCATTCAACCCACTCCTTATATACGGGGGTGTCGGATTAGGTAAAACCCATTTGGCTCACGCCATCGGGATACGCATCAAAAACAATTTCCCCAGTAAGACCGTGCTGTATGTTTCTTCGGAAAAGTTCTGTCACCAGTTTATTGATTCGGTGAAGAACAACAGCCAGAACGACTTTGTACACTTCTATCAAATGATGGATGTGCTGATCATCGACGATGTTCAATTCCTCGCAGGAAAAGAAAAAACACAGGATGTATTCTTTCACATCTTCAACCACCTCCACCAAAACGGTAAGCAGATTGTTCTGACCGCCGACAAGGCACCGGTTGAAATGCAGGGCATGGAACAACGTTTGTTGTCGCGTTTCAAATGGGGACTTGCAGCCGACCTGCAGGCGCCCGACCTCGAAACACGTATCGCCATCCTGGAAAAGAAAATGTACATGGAAGGTGTGGACCTCCCCGGTGAAGTGGCCGAATACCTCGCCTACTCCATCTCCACCAACATCCGTGAACTGGAAGGTGCTTTCATTTCTTTGCTGGCTCAGGCTTCTTTGAACAAAAAGAACATCACCCTGGAGCTGGCGAAGCAGATGATCGACAAGTTTGTGAAGAACACTGCCAGGGAAGTGTCCATCGACTACATCCAGAAAGTGGTGTGCGATTACTTTGATCTGCCCATCGAACTGATGAAGTCGAAAACCCGCAAACGCGAGGTGGTACAAGCGAGGCAAATCGCCATGTACTTTGCCAAAAACCTGACCAAGGCTTCGCTTGCCAACATCGGAATGCATTGTGGTGGCAAAGACCACGCAACGGTATTGCATGCCTGCCGCACGGTGAATAACTTAATGGATACCGACAAGCGTTTCAGGGCTTATATCGAAGACCTGGAAAAGCGAATCAGCATCAACAGTTGAATGTGAGATTACCCAGTATCAGGAAAACCGGAGTCGAAAGGCTTCGGTTTTTTTGTTGCATTTCTTCAGGCTTTCTTCCGCAATTCAATGACGGTGATCTCGGGCGCCATGCCCACCCTTCCGGGGAATCCCAGGAAGCCGAATCCGCGGTTCACATAGAGGTGTTGTTTGCCTTCGGAATACATGCCGGCCCACCGCGGATACTTATATTGCACCGGGCTCCACTTGAGTCCGAGTGTGGTGGACTCCACCCCGAATTGAGCACCGTGGGTATGCCCGGCCAGGGTCAGGTCGATGTCGGTTTGTCCAAGCACCTGGGCATCCCAATGAGAGGGATCATGTGACATCAGCACCTTGAAAGGAATGTCTTCAGGAATGCCTTGCAAAGCTTTCGATAGGTCGCCGTACTGGTGAAACGGGGGCTTGCCCCAATTTTCAACTCCTACCAATGCGATGCGTTCGCCTCCCCTTTCGAGGATCCTATTCTCATTTCGCAACAGGTCGAAACCGATGGCTTCATGCATGCCCACCACTTCATTGAAGTTACGGGCTTTGTCTTCCGGAGAATCCCAGTTGCTGTAGTCGCCATAGTCGTGGTTGCCGAGCGAGGAGTATCTTCCGTGTTTGGCTTCGAACTGTTCGAGGTATGGCAACCATCCATCCAGTTCCGCCGAGAAATTGTTTACAAGGTCACCGGTGAACAGCATCACATCTCCCATTTCCCGGTTGGCCATTTCCAGTCCGACCTTCACCGCATCAAAGTCCTTATCAAAACTTCCGATGTGCAGGTCGCTGATTTGCACGATGCGAAATCCGTCGAATGCATTCGGCAGGTTGGGTAGTTCGAGTGTTTCCTTCAGGACACGGAAATCATACCGTCCCTTCAGGATGCCGTATGAAATGCCGATGAAGGGAATGGCGGCAACTCCGAGTCCGGCCTTGGTAAGAAACGTGGCCCTGTCCATGGGGGTACCGGGTATGCCCACCGGTTCCGAACGGAAACGCCTGGCCAGTTTATTGATGAGCCAGCGGAAGTCGTCTGCCAGTTGAAAGAGGTTGAAGATGATCTTGGGGATGGCGGATACCAACCCCATCCCGAACAGGTACGATGCACGGACGTGCATCTGTGGGTTGTAATTGCCACGGAAGTGGTAGCTGAGCCAAAGCATGTATCCGATGAACACCACGGTGTACGACCAATAGATGCCCGTTAGTATCTGCAACACCCTTTTCGGCAACGGCCATGATAATTTTTTCCACCCGCGGTAGGCATACGCATCCAGCAACAGGATGAATAAAGCGAGGACAAGGATCGTTATATAAGGAAAGGTCCGCATCTCTAACAAAGGTAAGTCTGCCTATCCGACCTGCCCCCATTTAATTGTTAAATTTTCCAAAAGGGATGAAAAACCGTACTTTCGCTGGCTGTAAATTCAATCAAATGAGAAGCCCCTTTTTCCCGGTTCTTTTTCTGTTTGCAACAACCGTGTTGTTATCAACCCGGGTTTCCGGGCAATCTTTTGAGATCACCCCTGAAAATACGCAGTACATCAACCAGCGTTTTGAGCAGGGGCAGTTGGTGTCATCGCTCCGCGACGACCTGGTCGGCGGCACGTGGACCCTTTATTACGATGCCGAGAAGACAAGGAAAATTGAACAATGTTCCTATAAGAATGAAAAGCGTAACGGCGAGCACATCACCTGGTATCTGAACCAGCAAATGCGAACCCAGGTCGCCTATAAAAACGGCGACAAAACCGGCACCGAAACCAGGTGGTATGAGAATGGTCAGATGATGAGCCAAACTTCGGCACACAGCATCACCGATACCGTTTGTGACCGCGTCGAATGGTACAAAACCGGTGAAGTCAGATACAAGGAAAAGCGGGATGGTGACAAAAGGTTAAGTACGGTCTACTATCCTGACGGTACCATCAAATGCGAGCGTGTGGAAATGTATAGCAAAGATCCGAAACTGCTTCTTCCGCAATACGTGTTGATGAGTGAAGTCTGCCGGTGCAAGAACGGCAATACCCTTTATGATTATACCACCAAACAGGGTGAGAAAACAGCCTATAAGGAATACCATTGCAACGGCAACCTGAAGATGCAGGGCACGATGGTTCAATCCCGCGATTTCAAAGTGGGAAAATGGAGTTACTACCGGATCGACGGAACGCCCGAACATGTTGAGTTATATAAGGACGCCGATACCCCGGTGAAGGCCAACATCAAAGACGGCATCTGGATCTATTACCGCGATTCGGGTGAGATCGCCCGGGAAGAAACCTACCAGGATGGTGTACTGATGGAGTCTCATTTTGCCGATTGATCTTTTTTCCCCTTCTTTGTTTACCTGCTCGGCAGGAGGTGAATTTTGCATGTCAGAAGGAAGAACCTGGGCAGGGCGATCCTGATTCACGGTTTGAGGATTGGAGATATACCTCCGGGCTTTATCGTTCTGAACATCATTGAC
The DNA here is from genome assembly GCA_020635855.1 of Flavobacteriales bacterium. Classification (NCBI taxonomy): domain Bacteria; kingdom Pseudomonadati; phylum Bacteroidota; class Flavobacteriia; order Flavobacteriales; species Flavobacteriales bacterium. Next base: position 1,644,221 of record JACJYZ010000002.1, read on the forward strand.
CAGACTTCAGTCTGCTACTAACCATCATACCAAATCTTAACGACCATGATTCGAATTTTGTCCATCGACGGAGGCGGAATCCGCGGAATTCTGCCAGGCCAAGTCCTGGTGAGTCTTGAAAAAAAGATCCAACAGAAAACCAACAATCCGAATGCACGCATCAGTGATTACTTCGACCTGTTTGCCGGCACAAGCACAGGCGGTATCCTCACCTGTGCCCTGCTGGCACCCGATGTGATTGACCCCACCCGACCCAAGCTCACCGCGCAGGGAGCGGTGGACCTGTACCTGAAACAGGGCGGTGAGATTTTCAAGAAAACCACCAGAAAAAAGTTCACCAGCATCTTCGGTCTGGCCGATGAGGTATATGATGAAAAGAACATCGAAAAAGTGCTGAAAGATGTTTTCGGCGACATCAAGCTGAGCCAGTTGCTGAAACCCTGCTTCATCACATCTTACGACATCTTCCGCCGTCAGGCACATTTCTTCGCACAGCATGATGCCAAGGAAAATGAAGGATATGATTTCCCGGTGGTTGATGTGTGTCGGTCCACTTCGGCTGCTCCCACCTACTTCGAGGTGAGCAAGGCCACATCCTCCACCGGCGTGGAATACCCACTGGTGGATGGAGGCGTATATGTGAACAATCCTTCCCTGTGCGCATACGCTGAGGCCTGTTCAATCTTCAAAAAACCGGGCGGCAAGGTGAATGTGACCGCCGATGACATCTTCATTCTTTCGCTGGGAACCGGTACCGAAAAGAAACCCTATCAGTACAAGAAAGCCAAGGACTGGGGCAAGGTGGAATGGATTGTGCCGCTGATCGACATCATGATGTCGGGCGTTTCGGAGACCGTTAGCTATCAGCTCCAACAAATTTACAAGGCCATCGGTCGCCCCGATCAATACGTGCGCATCCAACCCATTATCGGAGATGCCGATACGGAAATGGACGATGCCACCCCAACCAACCTGAACGCACTCAGGATGGCAGGTACCGAAAGTGCTGAGATCAATGAGAACCTGCTGGATCGGGTTGTGGCCACCATCACGGCAACGGAGGATGTAAAGCCAACCGTCGCTTCCACCGTGCATTCGATTTAGCTCAATATGGCCTGGTTGTTTTTTTGCCACAAAGGCACCAAGACGCGAAGTTTTTTATTGACAATATCATAAACCTTTGCGCCTTCGTGTCCCTGCCTGCCGACACCCAAGCCCGGAGCAACGGCAGGCAGGTTTGCGGCATTTTCTCACCAGGAAAGTTTATTCCCGCAAATCACCCCACCTCCTTTGGGCGGTATATCCGTTACTAAAACGACATTGTTGATAACTCTGTCGAGATTATGGAACCGTAGGGAGGCGCTTTACGTATCTTGCTTGTAAATGTCCAGTGAAATGAAAAAAGTGCTTGCCGGATTGTTGTTGGTGATCGCTTCCCCCTTCGTAAAAGCTCAAGGTACATGGGAATGCGGTTATGTTGATTTGGGTAAAGGAATTCTGGAACAAACGGTCCTTCTCACCCAAACAGAGAACGACTTCAAATTCGCCTTTAAGGATTCTGTGAATACCAGTGTGGTGGAGCAGCTTCAGAAAGCCATCCCCCCTTATGATGAGATCCTGGAAGTGGACTTCGGTCCTACCACATTCCTTTACAACATCGACGGCAGCACCGTGGTGTTCCGCAAATGCAAATCGGCTGTAAGTACAAGCAGCAGTTCAGCGGACCTCCTCCCGTCGAAGCAACCCTAGCCATCTTCTCAACCAGATACAAAAGGCTGACACATACGTGCCGGCCTTTTTTTATGCTTCCGTCCTGATACAATTGTTATTTTTGGTTTCTCCCAGGCCAAACCAAGTATCAACAAAACACCCCTAGCTATCATGAAAAAAACCGCATTGTTTCTATTCGCCGCCTGCATGACGGGCAGCCTTTCCGCACAGGATCTTCCCGCCCCGAGTCCCGCCGCCAAGGTGGAACAACGGGTCGGCCTCACCGGTATATCCGTTGTTTATTCAAGTCCGGCCGTGAAAGGCCGCCAGATCTGGGGCGGACTCGTGCCCTACGGAGAAGTATGGAGAACCGGCGCCAACAAAGCCACCCAGGTGACCTTCAGCGACGATGTAACCGTAGCAGGTCAGGCTGTGAAGGCAGGATCCTATGCCCTGTTCACCATCCCCGGCGAAAGCGAGTGGACCGTGATCCTGAGCAGCAACACCGAACAATGGGGTTCCGGCAGCTACAAACAGGAAGAGGATGTGCTTCGCATCCAGGCCACACCTTCAGAGGTTCCGATGCGCGAACGCATGACCTTCGTGTTCAACAACACCACCGATAAAAGCACCGAGCTGACGCTGGAATGGGAAAAGCTGGCTGTGGCCATCCCCATCGGTGTGGATGTGGAAGCCAAAGCGCAGAAGAACATCGAGGAAGCCCTGGCCAATGCCAAGGCCGACGACTGGCAGGTATACCGCAACGCCGCACGTTATTCGGTGCAGTCGGGCAAGAACCTCGACAAGGCCCTGGATTGGATCAACAAAGCCATCTCCATTAAAAACGACAGCTGGCTGGTACATTCCGTGAAGGCCGATGTGCTGGCTGCCCTGGGAAAACACAAGGAAGCCATTGAATCCAACAAGAAAGCCATTGAACTGGGTGAAGCCGAAGCCAAACAGAACGGCGAGAAATTCGCTTACAAATCCGACCTTGAAAAAGAGATCGAGACCTGGAAATCGGCAAAATAAATAACACATAAACAAAGGCCGCTGCCCCTTACAGGCAGCGGTTTTTGTATTTTTGCAGTTATGCCTTTCGAACTCGTATCCGACTTTAAGCCTACCGGCGACCAACCCGAAGCCATCCGCCAGCTGTGCGAAGGCATTCGTCGTGGCGACCCGGCACAAGCCCTGCTGGGCGTTACCGGCTCGGGAAAAACATTCACCATTGCCAATGTGGTGAAGGAACTGCAGCGCCCTACCCTTATCCTGAGCCACAACAAAACCCTGGCCGCCCAGTTGTACGGTGAGTTCAAAACCTTCTTCCCCAACAACGCGGTGGAGTATTTCGTGTCCTATTACGACTACTACCAGCCCGAGGCCTACATGCCCACCACCGATACCTATATTGAAAAAGACTTATCTATCAATGACGAGATCGAGAAGCTGCGACTGAGCACCACCACCGCCTTGCTTTCCGGTCGCCGGGATGTGCTGGTGGTGTCATCTGTTTCCTGTATTTATGGCATTGGTAACCCCGACGACTTCGGCGAGAACGTGACCGAGATCCGCGCCGGACAAACCATCGCACGGAACAAGCTGCTGCACCAACTGGTGAATGCACTCTATGCCCGCACCGAAGGCGACTTCGAGCGGGGGCACTTCCGGGTGAAGGGAGATACCCTGGATATCTACCCCGCCTATGCCGACCTCGCCTACCGGGTGAGCTTCTGGGGCGATGAGATCGAAAAGATCGAGTCGTTCGAACCCGCATCCGGCATTACCCTGGAAAAGTTCGATCAGGTGAAGATCTACCCGGCCAATATCTTCGTGACCACCAAAGAACGGTTGCAGCAATCCATCTTCCAGATCCAGGAAGACATGGTGAAACAGGTGGATTACTTCAGGGAAACCGGCCGCAACCTGGAAGCCAAACGCCTGGAAGAACGTGTTACGTACGACCTGGAGATGATGCGGGAACTCGGGTACTGCTCAGGTATCGAGAACTATTCCCGCTACTTCGACGGCCGATCATCAGGGTCACGCCCCTTCTGCCTCATTGATTATTTCCCGGATGATTTCCTGATGGTGATTGATGAAAGCCACGTGACCATTCCCCAAATCCGGGGCATGTACGGTGGCGACCGATCCAGAAAAGAAAACCTGGTGGAATACGGATTCCGCCTGCCTGCCGCCCTTGATAACCGTCCCCTTCAGTTTGATGAATTCGAATCACTTGCCCCGCAAACCATCTTTGTAAGTGCTACCCCGGGCGACTATGAACTGGAGAAAAGTGAAGGAACCGTGGTGGAACAGATCATCCGCCCGACCGGACTGCTCGACCCCGTGATTGATGTGCGGCCGTGCCAAAACCAGATCGACGACCTGCTGGATGCCGTGGGTGAAGTGACCAAACGGGGTGAACGCGTGCTGGTGACCACCCTCACCAAACGCATGGCGGAAGAACTGGCCAAGTATATGTCGAACCTCAACATCCGTTGTCGCTATATCCACTCCGAAGTGGATACACTCGACCGCGTGGAAATCCTGCGCGACCTGAGGTTGGGTAAGTTCGATGTGCTCATCGGGATCAACCTGCTGCGGGAAGGACTTGACCTGCCCGAAGTAAGCCTGGTGGCAATCCTGGATGCCGACAAGGAAGGCTTCCTTCGTTCGGAAAGATCCCTGACGCAGACCGCAGGTCGTGCTGCACGTAACATCAACGGACTGGTGATCATGTATGCCGATAAGATCACCGAGTCGATGCAGAAAACGATTGACGAGACGAACCGCCGTCGCGCCAAGCAAATGGCATACAACGAGGCGAACGGACTGGTACCACAGGCCATCATCAAATCACGCGAACAGATCCTCGCCCAGTCGACCCTCGGCAAAGGTGCCCGGAAAGAGCATGTCTACGAGAAGCAGGAAACGACAATTGTCAGCGCCGCCGACCCGGCCACGGCTTACATGAAAAAGGAAGATTGGGAAAAGGTGATCCGGCAGGCGCGCAAGCAGATGGAAACCGCTGCAAGGGAATTGAATTTCGTGGATGCAGCCAGGTACCGGGATGAGTTGTTTGCGTTGGAAGCCGCGTTCAGGGAGAAGTTCAAGGGCGGTTGATGTGAGCGTGGGGAGTTAATGGTTAATGGTTAATAGTTAATGGTGGCCAGATGTCATTGACACAACCGGAGGGAGTTATTTACCGCACAGCCCCATTACGCGACTGAAAGGAGCCCTTTACAGCGTAGCACATTCACGCGACCATCGGGAGCCATATCAGCAAAAAAAAAGCAGCAGTATACACCGCTGCCTTCCCTTAAAATTTTGTTCTGTTTACCAGGACATGAAGTTGGTTGACATCTTCGTCCGCTTGGTCTTGGGGTGCTTGCTTCCGCACCCGGAAAAGATCGCCATGGTAAATGTCAACAGACAGGCCATCGCCACCAAACGCAGGGTTCTGTTATTCATCGTCGTCTACTCTTAGGGGGTTTAACATTACTTTACGCCAATATAGCTACTTGGAAAGACAAATTCAAGTTTTGGGGGTGTTGGTTATTGGTTATTGGTTATTGGTTGATGGTTGATGGTTATTGGTTGCCGGATGTCATTGACACGACCGGAGGGAGCCACTGACCGCGCAGCTTACTGACACGAACGCAGTGAGTCATTTACCATTTACGCTTCTGAAAGGAGCTATTGACGGCGCAGCCTATTCCGGGGTGTTAACTTGAGACTTGCGACTTGAAACTCGCGACTCCCCGAAGGGGCCCCTACTTGTCTTTCGACATCTTCTCCGAAATCTTTTCCAGCGTATAGGCCAGGTCGGCTGAGTGGATGTTGATGTAGGGAAAGTCCTTGCCCGATGACCGGTCATGGATATAAAAGGCGATGTTGTATCCCGGTGGCACATAAAATCCCTGCAGGGTGGTGGTGCTGCGGTAGTACACATATTTGTGGCGCATCACATAGCGGAACTTGTCAACCGGAAATTCGGCGGTGTCCTTGGATGTTGCCACATCGCTGTTGACGATGAAATGGGAAACCTTGTTGGTATCCATGGCGTTGCTGATAAAACCGTTGTACTTGTCGAGGTTGTCGTTGGTCTCTTCAATCTTGGTCTTGATCATGTCACGCTTTTCGTAGTCGAAGTTCACATCGGCATCAATGCCGGTGGAGGCACCCTTGGACTTGTCCGCCTTGTCAATGGCGTAACTACTGAGGTCACGTTCCTCGTCCAGGGTTTCGGGGTCGAGGTATTCAAACCGTTCTACCAGGATCTTGTACCTGTAAAAATCGCCTGGGAGAGATTCTTTCTTTACTTTTTTCCAGCTGGTTTGTCCGGAGACAAAACCGCCCATCAAGCTGAGGGCCACCATAAATGCCAGCCCTTTTCCGGGTTTCAACAAGGATTTCATCAAACTGTGCTTTTTCGTCGTGAAGCCTGAAATTTACAAACTTTATTCCATTCTTCCAGTTCCGGCGCCCATCCCCCTTTCTCCGGCCTCCATAATCTGCCTCAAAAACACCCCGGTTTCGTCTATGAGTTATCCACAATTTAACCCTTGATAAGTGGGTGTTTTTTTATCCGCTTTTCGAATACCTTTTTATTATATTGCGAAGGCCACTTAAATTTTTACCTGCAGTCCGTGCACTTATCCAAATCGTCACCTATGTCCAAGAAAGAGCGCTATTCCCTTGAATTCATCGTCAAATCCAGTCCCAAAATTCTGTTCAATTGCATCAGCACCCCCAGCGGCTTGTCCGAATGGTTTTCCGATGATGTGAATGTGCGTGACCAGATATATACCTTTTTATGGGATGGAGATGAACAACAGGCGGAGTTACTGGACATCAAACCCAACGAGAGCATTCGCTTCCATTGGCTGGATGATGAAGACCCGGACACCTATTTCGAATTCCGCATCGCCAAGGACGACCTCACCGGAGAAATCGCCCTGGTGGTGACCGACCATGCCGACAAAGCGGAAAAGGACGAAGCCATGCGGCTGTGGAATTCTCAGATCCACGACCTGATGCATGTCATCGGTTCCTGACCTCCCCCACCCTTATTCTGGCACCCGAATTGTATCTTTGCCAGCCTGTGATGAACCGGTGGCAGAAATAACCCCGTTGTTCACGCCTGACAATTCACGAAATTAGCCGGCATGAAAAAGTTAGATCAGTTGATGGTGAAGTCCTACCTGGGGCCCTTCGTGCTGACCTTCTTCATTGCACTCTTCATGCTGGTGATGCAGTTCCTGTGGAAGTATGTGGATGACCTCGTAGGGAAAGGACTGGAAGCAAACGTGATCGCCGAACTCCTCATGTATGCCTCCGCCAGCCTGGTGCCCATGGCCCTCCCGCTGGCCATCCTGCTGTCCAGCATCATGGTGTTCGGAAACCTGGGCGAGAAGTACGAGCTGGCCGCCTGCAAGTCGGCGGGTATTTCCGTTCAGCGACTCATGCGGCCGCTGACCATCGTGGCCCTGATCATCAGCGGATGCGCTTTCTACTTTGCCAACAACATCCTCCCCATCGCCAACCTGAAAATGGCCACCCTGATTTGGGATGTGCAGCAGAAAAGCCCCGCCCTCAACATCAAGGAAGGCATCTTTTACGCGGGCATCGAAGGGTATACCATTCGGGTGGGTAAAAAAGGTCCGAACGGGAAGCTGAACGACATCATGATCTATGACCATACCGAAAGGCAGGGAAATGTGAAACTGGTGATCGCAGATTCCGGTCGCATGGCCATGACCGAAGACGAGCGCTACCTCCTGGTTGAACTGTACAACGGAAGCAGCTATGAGGAAATGGATAAGGCTGTCCGATCGCGCCGGCACAATTTCCCCTTCGTGCGTTCGCAATTCAAGAAAGAGGAAATTCGCTTCGATCTGTCTTCATTCGCCTTCATGCGTTCGGACGAAGACATGTTCAAGGACAAGTACACGATGATGAATATCACCCAGCTGACCCGCCAGATGGACACCCTGAAGGAAAGCATGGTGGAACGGGTGGATGAGTTTAACAAAGGACTGGTGAGCAGCTACAACAAACGCATGAACATCCCCGACAGCCTGGTGCAGTCTGATACCATGCTGGTGCTTACCCATACGAACATCCTCGACAACGTACCCACCGGCGACCGGGTGAAGGTGCTGCAAACGGCAGGTAACCTGGCCCGGAGCGCCAAGGCCTATACCGAGATCACCAAAGACGACCTGGAGGTGCGGTACAAGAACCTGATCCGCCACAAGATCGAATACCACCGCAAGTTCACACTTACCACCGCCTGCCTGGTGCTGTTCTTCATCGGCGCACCCTTGGGTGCCATCATCAGAAAAGGTGGATTGGGTATGCCCGTGGTGGTGGCTGTGGGTTTCTTCCTGTTGTACTACCTCACCTCCATCACCGGAGAGAAATTCTCCAGGGAAGCCGTGATCGCACCTGCCGTTGGCATGTGGATTTCCACCACTATTCTGCTGCCGATCGGCATCTTCCTGACCGCCAAGGCCACTACTGATTCCGGACTGCTGAGCGCCGAAGCGTGGCTGAAATTCCTGACCCGCATCTTCAAAAGAAAAAACAAGTGAAGCTGCTGGTCATACTGCCCAGGGTGCCATGGCCGCTGGAAAAGGGCGACAAGCTGAGGGCGTACCACATGCTCAGGCATCTTTCCAAAGACTTCGAGATCACCCTCGTGGCGCTGAACGACGAGGGCAACAAGCGGGATGCCATCCCCCATTTGCAACCCTACTGCCAACACATCGAGATCATCCGGCTGTACAAACCCATGATCTACCTCCGCCTGATCCGCTGCTTCCTGTTCGGCTCCCTGCCGCTGCAGGTACAATGGTTTCTGGATGGAAAGGCAAAGAAGAAGATCCGCCGGCTGATCGCCAGCACCCAGCCCGACCGCATCTTCTGTCAGCTGATCCGCACGTCGGAATACGTGCGGGACATTCCGGATATCCCCAAGGTGCTGGACTACATGGACGTGTTCTCCAAAGGCATGGACCGCCGGGCACAAACCGCTCCCGCCTACCAGAAGCCTGTTTTGCACATGGAGTACAAACGCCTGCTGAAGTACGAGCACAATGTGTTCAGCGATTTCCAGGCGCACATGATCATCTCATCGCAGGACCGCAACCTGATCGTACATCCCGACAAGCATTCCATTCACGTGGTGCCCAACGGTGTGGACACCGAATTCTTCCACCCCATGCAGGCCGCCAAAGACTACGACGTGCTGTTCAACGGCAACATGAGCTATCCGCCCAACGTGGAAAGTGCCGAGTTCCTGGTGAACGAAGTGCTGCCCCTGCTGAAGGAAACCCGCCCCGACCTGAAGATCCTGATCTCCGGCGCCACGCCCTCACCCCGGGTGAAGCAGCTGGCAGGTACATCGGTAACGGTGACCGGTTGGGTGGAAGACATCCGCGAAAGCTTTGCCCGGTCGAAGATGCTGGTGGCGCCCATGCAACTCAGCATCGGACTGCAGAACAAACTGCTGGAGGCCATGTCCATGAAGATCCCCTGCATCACCTCCCCCCTGGCCAACAACGCCCTTCAGGCGCCGGAAGGCTCTTGTATCCTGGTGGCTGCCGACGCCCCTGCCTATGCCCGTCACATCCTGCATTTGCTGGATCACCCCGAGCAAGCCGAACGCATGGCCGAAGAAGCCTATGCCTTCATCCGGCAGAAGTTCAGGTGGGAAGCCGTTGCGCAGGAAGTGGCGCAGGTAATCCGGCAGGCCCGCACCCCCTGATTGCATCGCGGTTTTCGTATCTTTGTACCCGGATAAAGAAATGCTTTCCGAGAAGGTGACTTTGTTGAGCTGAAGGTCTGAATGCCACGAAGGCACAAAGACACGAAGGGTTGCCGGGAAATATTCTGTGATTGCACGTAACGAATCTTTGTGCCTTGGTGTCTTTGTGGCAATAAAAACACGCCGCTGCAGACCGTGAATTTACAAGTTGAACATAAACCGCAATGAGCGAACAACTGAATACAATCGAAGAAGCCCTGGAAGACATCCGGGCCGGCAAAGTGGTGATCGTGGTGGATGATGCCGACCGTGAAAACGAAGGAGATTTCATTGCCGCCTCGCGCCATGCCACCCCCGAACTGGTGAATTTTATGGCCACCCACGGGCGCGGACTCATCTGCGCCTCCGTGGTGGAAAAACGCTGTGATGAACTCGGACTGGAGATGATGGTGTCCAAAAACACCTCGCTCCACGAAACGCCGTTCACCGTTTCCATCGACCTGATCGGCCACGGCACCAGCACGGGCATTTCCGCCAGCGACCGGTCCAAGACCATCCTGGCCCTGATCAACCCGGATACCAAACCCACAGACTTTGCCAAACCCGGCCATATCTTCCCCCTCCGTGCAAAAGCCGGTGGTGTATTGAGACGTGCCGGACATACCGAAGCCGCCATCGACCTTTCCAGGCTGGCCGGCTACGAACCTGCCGGTGTGCTGGTGGAGATCATGAACGAAGATGGCACCATGGCGCGGCTCCCGCAGCTGCTGGAGATCGCGAAGAAGTTCAACCTGAAGGTCATCTCCATCGAAGACCTGATCGCCTACCGCATCGCCAAGGAAAGCCTGATTGATAAGGAAGTGGAAGTGGACATGCCCACCGAGTACGGCCATTTCAAGCTGATCGCCTACCGCCAGACCACCACCGGTGAAGAACACCTGGCCCTGGTGAAAGGCGAATGGCAGGAAGACGAACATGTGCTGGTGCGGATGCACTCATCCTGCCTGACCGGTGATATCTTCGGCTCCTGCCGCTGCGACTGCGGTTCCCAGCTGCACAAAGCCATGGAGATGATTGAGAAGGAAGGCAAAGGCGTGGTTGTGTACATGAACCATGAAGGCCGCGGCATCGGACTGCTGAACAAACTGAAAGCCTACGAGCTGCAGGAACAAGGCCGCGATACCGTGGAGGCGAACCTGGAGCTGGGCTTCAAAGCGGACGCACGGGATTACGGCATCGGGGCGCAGATCCTGCGTGACCTGGGCGTGTCGAAGATCCGCCTGCTCTCCAACAACCCGAAAAAACGCACCGGCCTGATCAGCTACGGACTGGAGATCGTGGAGAACGTGGCCCTGGAGATCACGCCGAATGAACACAACAAAAAGTACCTGGAGACGAAGAAGAACAAGATGGGACATACGTTGAAGTTGAAAGGGTAAAGGGGTAAAGGGGTAAAGAGGTAAAGAGGTAAAGAGGTAAAGAGGTAATACGGTAAGGAATGGTAAGGGGGTAAAAAGTAAGAAGGTAAGAAGGTAAGGGAGTAAGGGAGTAAGGGAGTAAGGGTGCAAGAAGGTAAGGGAGTGAATGGATTGTGCCTTGGATGCCTGTAACGCGACCGTAGGGAGCATTTTATAGCACAGTTCTTTACGCGACCGAAGGGAGTACCCCACAGCGCAGCATCCTTACACGACCGAAGGGAGGATTTTACAGCGTAGCTTCTTTACACGACCGAAGGGAGTACCCCACAGCACAGCTTCTTTACGCGACCAACGGGAGCTCTTTACAATACAATCATAACACAACCAAAGGAAGCAATTCACACAGCACATCAATCTATAAACCGTATACAATCACCATGTCCGACCTCGCCTACCCCATCGGCCGCTTCAAATACGAAGCCGGCAACACAGAAAAACATCACCAGGCCATGGACTCCATCGCCCGCTTCGGCGCCGCCCTGGAAGCCGTGTGCAGAGACATCAACGATGAACAGCTTGCCTGGCGCTACCGCCCCGACGGGTGGACAATCCGCCAGGTGGTGCACCACTGCGCCGACAGCCACTCCAACGGTGTCGTACGCTTCAAGCTGGCCCTCACCGAAGACACCCCAAGGATCAAAACCTACGACGAGAAAGCCTGGTCGGAACTGGCCGACAACCAGCTGCCCATCGTCTTCTCACTCGGTATCCTGTTCGGCGTACATGCACGCTGGGACGCCCTCCTGAAAAGCATGACACCCCAAGACTTCGAGAAGCGCTTCTTCCACCCCGAACACGACCGCGAGATTTCCCTGGCGGAAATGACACAACTCTACGGCTGGCATAGCAACCACCACTTGGCGCATATCCAGCAGGCGTTGGGCTTCAAGGGGAAGTATTAGTTAATTCTTAATTAGGAATTAGGAATTAGGGAGGTAGCTGCAAGCTACGTGATAGGAAGACGAAGGTACAACCTTCGCCTAACGCCCCGGCACTATTGGTGAGAAGCCATGGATAACCGAGGATTCAAAAATGAAAAAAGACATGCGCGTTTTATTTGTCCTTTTCATTTCCTGTGCAATGGGAATCGCAGGGTGTTCTTCTTGTCCTGATTCTGACATGTTGGTTGGTAGTTACTGTTATAGCCATCATGGTTTTTCTTCCTCCCAAGATTCAATTTTCATATATGCCGACGGCACCTATACATATCAACATCTGGCCTCCAACGGACATGTTTTTGACAGACACGGCGCGTGGAAGCATGATTCGCCTGGTTGCGAAATTCTTTTTGAAAATTTCCTGTTTTTCAGTGATGAAAAATCTTTCTCCGGTTCACAAGGTGGCAACTGGTATTCACGCGTTCATGTGGTGGATGGAGTGATACTATTAATGTATTCCTCGGAGGATAACATCTATTTTTCCAAAGTGGGAAGAAATTCCCGACGTTAGACGTTAGGCGAAGGTTGTGCCTTCGTCTTAGTATCTTGTAGCATCCGCTACCCTGCATTCGTCAAACGCCTGGCAAACTCAGCGTAGCTAAGGAGAACACAGGAATTGTATCTCTTCGTCTGCAAAATTCGTAACTTAGGGAAAAATAGGCCTTATGCTGACCAAGGAAAAAATACTGCAGTCTCTCAAAGACCTTCCCGATACCTTCTCCATTGATGAGTTGTTTGACAGGATTATTCTGCTGAATAAAATTGAAGTTGGGCTGGAACAGTCAAAATCCGGCAAAACCAGCACAACAGATCAGGCCAGGGACAAGTTAAAAAAATGGCTGAAGTAAGGTGGACCGACCAGGCAATTGAAGATATAAACAACATTGCCGAATACATTTCCAAAGACAGCCTCACATTTGCCCGGATCCAAACCGATAGATTTTTCGAACGGGTAGAAATCCTGGAGACTCAACCACTGGCCGGACGCATTGTTCCGGAACTCAATGACCAAACCATAAGGGAGCTGGTTATGGGCAATTACAGGATCGTTTATCTCATGGATTCAGAAGACACAGCAACCATTCTAACTGTGCATCACAGCCGCAGACAACTATCCAACAACCCTGCTTTCGAAGAAGATAAATAATATAGTTTGCCTTCGTTTAATACCTGCCACAGATGGCAACAAGCTATGGAGAACAAGGGAAAAGCCGGGCATTGTAGCTACAAGCTACGCGATAGGAAGATGAAGGTACAACCTTCGCCTAACGTCCCGTGCCTTGTGATAGGCAATGGAGAAAAGAACTACCGGTATTAGTACACACTGAAAGATGAAAGCCATCAGGTACATACGAACAGCCATTTTCACTTTGGCTGCCCTGGGCATGGTTGACTTTATGACACGGACCGGTCTCGACGCAGCCGGACGCTACTCATACAGCGACTTCAACAACCATGCACTTTCCCGGACATTGGCAGATGTTCTCTTGCTGACAGCTTTCATCTTTCTGGCGGCCCGACAGTGGATGCAAAAAGGAAGGGATCCGCTGTATGGGATGGCTTCCCTGATTTTCATCCTGTTGCTCATACCCAATATCGGCACCTGGCTTTACCTGACCAACGTCAGCCCGATATACCCATACATCCTCACTGTTTTCTCCCTGCCCATACTTATCATCCTTCACGACCTTTCAGCAGCCAGGCATATCAACTTCAAATTCCCGCTTATCGCCGGACTGTTTTTTATCGCTTCCGGCTTTGTGTACGATATCGCATGTATCAACCTCCCCTTTCAGGACCCCACTCCTGAAATCATCAACAAACGAATTAGTCAGCAGAAGACATTGTATTGGCTGTATTATATTGGGATGTTATTGATGACAACCGGTGTCTTACAGCGTATGACAAGAAAATTAAAAACTGCATAGAACAGGGGAGTTGTGCAATGTAGCTGCAAGCTACGTGATAGGAAGACGAAGGTACAACCTTCGCCTAACGGCCGGCCGCACAGTCTTAAGCCTGATCCAATGGTGACACATTAACAAATATGCATGGGACTTTCAAACAGCATAATTGCACTCAAAGGCAACCATCTTAACAAGATATCTCAAATCTTCGAGACACTCGGTTATGTTGACAATAACCGCAACAAGGAATATGACAAATGGGAAGAAGCCGAGACCTTCTTATTTGACAACTATTTTGACCTGGCCAACCAAAGTATTGCTATCAGAGGCATCTGGGTAGACAACAACTGGACAAGCATTTGTGACCCTGAAATGGTTGACGCGATGGAGGATGATAAAATCAGTCAACTCTCCGGCGACCTGGACGCAATCATTCTGACCTTTATGGTACAAAGCACCTCTGGTTTATTTTGGTTTGCCAAGTATGACAAGACCAAACAAAGACACTTTTTTGCAGTGGATGGTCGGATAATTGAGAACATGGGTGACCCACTAACAGAGGAACAAGGACTGAACATCAATGAGCGCATTTGCGGTGACGACATCATCAAATTGGCTGACAGGCTCGGCGTTGATTTTGAAGCGCCCCATACACAGACAACATTTATAGTAAAGGAGTTGGGGTATGGCGACCAAGTGCAACAGGAAATCAATCAGGTAAACCAGCCGACACTGCCAAAAAAGCAAGCAACACAAACCGGGCACGACAATCAGGGGAAAAAGAAACCTTGGTGGAGGTTTTAGAAATATAGTAGAAAGTGTGCTATAAGAAGCCCTCGTTCTCCATGGCTTCAAAGCCCCTGTGCCGTTAGGCGAAGCTAACACCTTCGTCTTTCTATTCTGTAGCATCCGCTACCCCACAACGTCCTGCGATGAGTTGAAACAACCCGGCTGAAAAGTTTGCGGTTTCTGGTTTGTAGTTATTTAACATCAAGGGATATACGAAGACACATCGCGGAATGTGCACTGCACATCCCAGCGCCTCTATGTTCAAACGAAACGACGCCCCAACTACAAACCACAAACTAGAAACTACAAACTACATAGCCCAGTGCACATTCCTTTGTCAGATGCCAACTTGAGACTCGCGACTTGAGACTTGAGACTTCTTTGCCCGCCGTAGCTTTAGCGCAGGTGGGAGACTTGCTTGCCCCGTGTTATGAATTTTATTTAATTCTTTTTTATCCGGTCAAAATCCCCTTCCAGGGTTTCGTCCTTGATTTTCGTGTCCTTCAATTTACCGAAGTTCCAGGTGAGCATGCACCTCCATGTTCTCGTATCGGTTTTGGATGAATAATCCACATAGAAATCATTCAGTTGGGTGGTTCCTGATTCGATTTCCCGGTAGGTGAGATCAAAGCCAGTAAACTTAGCCACCAGCTTACGCTTGAAAAACTTTGCGGAAATACCGGCACCCAGGCTTTGGTAAGGCCTGAGCACGAAAAGTCCATCGGCCCCGGGCGACACATATTCATAGGTGAGTTCCAAGGACGCGTCTTTAAATACATTGAACTCATTATACAGACTTAGAAACAACATCGGCCTGGTGTTTTCCACAATCGAAACACCCTCATTGTAAACGAACGAATTTTTAGCATAGGTAAATGAATTATAGGTGGACCACTTCCCTATTTCAAATGACAAAATGGTTCCAACGGAATATGTTTCACTTGCCTTCAGGTTCCTCACCACAGCAGCAAATGAATTTTCCGTCGGCAATTTCTCCACCGTAAGGTACATGGGGTCTTCTGACCGGGTGTACCCCAGGCTGAATGTGGCGATTCCGGCATAATCTACACTCAGTTCAGACTGCTTGGAAACAGAGGGTTTCAACCCGGGATTTCCCCGAAAAGACGAGAGGGTGTCAATATAATTCACAAACGGATCCAGGTCTTTGAATGCAGGCCTGTTGATTCTGCTCAGGTATGTGAGACTGATCAACAGATCCTCCGACAATTGATAACCTAACCTGGCATTCGGGAACAAATGGATATAGCCTGTATCCACCACCGTTTTTTTCATTACCTCCGACCGACCGTTGCTCACTGTCCACTCAGACCGGGCGCCCAGCATATATTGCCACTTTTTTACAACACCGGACAGCTGTCCGAACAGTGCCAAAGTTTTTTCTTCGTACGCATAGCTGTTCAGCAAGACCGAATCCACCACCCAGGTTCCATGCTGTTTTTCCTGAAAATCAATTCCACTTTCATTGGAAACAATGCCCGCCTTGCACCCCACATCCAGTTTGTGGTTTTTGTTCAATGCATTGCCAAAATCCATTTGCCCGGACAGGATGTTGTATCTGTTGGTGCTTCTGCTTTGCAGCAAACCATTGGCAGGTGTTCCGAAATCAATTTGCTGATCAATCACATCTACATTCCGGATGTCGTGAAATGTGTATTGTCCGGTGAATTTCAATTCGCTTTCCAATGTGTCCAGCATAAGCGAATACCCACCTGTAAACGAATGCCCTGAAGAGGCGGGCTGGCCTGTGGAATGACTGCTGATGTCGCCGGAAAACAAACCATTTTCGTAAATGTTGTTGATGTTCGTAGACGTTGATGACCAATCGTTCACCACGCCGTAATAGTTAAAAAACAAGGTGTTCAAAGTGTCGATCCTGTACTCCGCCTTCAATAGGTTGGCCAGTTCCAGATCATGGGACACATCCGTGACAATCCTATTGTCCATTTCCACCACAGAGGGTTGGGCAATCTTGCGATAGTATGTATCCTCGGTTCGATATGTGCCATTCGCATTTCCCATCCCGTAAAACAGCGACCATTTTTTGTTTTTGTAATTAATATTCCCGCCCACCTGGGTAGACCAGAATGTTTTTCTGTTGACCAGTGCGTACACACTTCCCTGGTAGCCTTCCAGTTCTGATTTTTTTGTTATGATTTCTATCACAGCATTTCCCTGGGCATCATACTTCGGGCCCGGGTTTTCTATGATGTTTATTTTCTTCACATCCCTTGACCCTATGGCATTCAATATATCCGTGGTGGCCACGCGCTGTCCGTCAACATAAACAATGGCTGTTCCCTTGCCCGGAACAACTACCTGTCCATCTGATTTCACGATTACATTCGGACTGCTTTTCAACACATCAAGCGCGGTTCCTTTTTCACTCAGAATGGTCCCGTCAACATTTACAACCAACTTATCAATTTCCTTCACATACAAAGGGATGTTGCCAGTGATTTCAACGGTTTTCAACAACCTCGTGGTTAGCGTTACGGTACCGATATCCACCACACCGTTTTTATCCGCTTGCAATGGCTGGTTATAATACTGTTGTTCGTAAGCGAAGGTGGTGAACAGCAAAATAACAGGCATCTCATCTATGCCTGACAATTCGAAACGACCATTCATAATATAGGTTCCTTTGACCATAACCGAATCGCCGATTCGCAGCGCCAATACATTCCCGTAGTCAACCGGTTGGCCCTTTTCATCAACCACCTTTCCCTGAATGGTTGCTCCCTGTCCGTATGCCTTTGCCGTGACAAAGAACAATACCAAAAGCAACAGACTTCGGGTGAACGCATGCATCCTGTTTCTCGTTTTCCTCATGGTATGTGTGTCGACCATATTATTCAAAACATATCGAATCTTCCTTTTCCTTTGCATGCAAACATAAATACCCCGGGAAAAGTATATTGCCAAAAGTGGTTGAACACATCAAAGATACCAAGCCAGCGCTAATGTTCTTCTCTTTGCCTGCCCGTCATAGCTTTAGCGAAGGAGGGAGACTTACATTCCACGACCTATCTACCGGATGAAAAGTTTGTGGTTTCTGGTTTCTGGTTTCTGGTTTGTAGTTATTTAACATCAAGGGATATACGAAGACACATCACTGAATGTACACTGCTCATCTCAGCGCCTTTGAGCTAAACCCCACGACGCACCCAACCACCCGCCTTCGCTCAGCTACGGACGGGCAAGCAAACAACAAACTAGAAACTACAAACTTAATCTTGACTCGAATTAAAATATCATCTACATTTCCACCTCCAACAGTGATGCCGCCGGGAGTGAGGAAGTGGTGGGGATTTTGGAAATGTAGAGATTACAAAGACTCATTGCCAGGGGTTTTGAGGGAGCCGTGTGAGGTGTTTTAAACTATCCTTTGAGTGTGATTTGTGGGGTTGGAAAGAGGGGATAAAGACACCTTTTGGTTTAATAGCCGGAGTTAGCGGCAACACATATTAAACCTTAAGCATTATTTGTAGTCAAATGACAAATCATTAAATCAAGACATATGAAGCAGATTATTACTTTCTTCGGAATTGTTTTCCTACTATGTTCTTCGCAAGTTAAAGCACAAGTGCCACCACAATGGGACACGGCAAAAGTTGAACTAACATTTAAACTCAATCAGATAAACAACGAAATTCTGAACCGTTGGGACAACCACCTCTATTGTACAGACTTTGCAGGAAATTTAATGCTTGCAAACAGCAATAGAGGTTACGCGTTATTTACACCTGATACTGCTTTCCCTTATCCTATACCCGTTTATCAAAATGCACTTTATGCCAAAATTGACACTATGTTAATGGCATTTGACACTTTAGGATATAAAGCTGTTGATGTGACACTCCAATATCCAATGCTAGTTGACTCCTTTACAAACTCACAATACTACCTAGATTTTTATGTGACTGTTTGTCAAAAAATAAAACAAAAAGGATTCAAATTAATTATAGGTTGTCAAGCAGCTTTCGTTGATTCTGTTTTTGGAGAACCAAAACTGACCAGCGATATTGAAAAACACTACTTCAATCCAGACAATAATATTTTCACGAATGATTCTCTCGAAATCGCCCGATTTAAACTGGAAAAATTACAAATGATGCAGACCATTATAGACTCCTTGCAACCTGACTACCTGACATTGGAAATGGAGCCACAGACACAAGAATACAATCTATATAATCTAATTGACTATAGTGTTGACAGCACCATTTCGCTTGTCAATTATTTTATCACAAATCTAAATACCGGTGCGACATTGCTCGGTGCCGGTGCCGGAACATGGGACGATTATAACTTTTTTGAAAAAATTGCTACGCTAACAAATGTTGACTACATTGATTATCACATATATCCGCCTCACTTCAATTATATAAATGATATTGCTTTTAAAATAGATTCCGTAGCAGATGCTAACAATAAAAAACTGGTGATTGGGGAGTCATGGTGTTATAAAGCAACAAATAGTGAGATGACCAACATCAATCAACCTGTGGCAACCAGTCAACTGATTTACTCGAGAGACGTATTCGATTATTGGGTTTCAATTGATACTCTTTTCGTTAAGGCAATGGTAAATTTATCACAACAATCCAAAATAGAGTTAGTACAATTTCATTGGCCAAATGTAATGTTTGGACAGTTAACATATGATTTTCTAACTCACTTTTCAATGCCGTCTGGACAAATTCTAAATCTTGGAGCGCAGACTGGTTACCAAAATATGTTTCAATTTAATCTTTCGCCTATTGGTATTTATACAAGTGAAGCAATTGACAATATTTGTTTAACAACAGGAATTGATGAGAACACATTTACTCCGAAAATTTTTATATACCCAAATCCTGCACAAAATACCATTAACATTGAAACTTCTGAATCCATAAAAGCGATTTCAATAATTGATATGACAGGGAAAATAATTTTGCGAAAAAGTAATTCCAATCAAGTACATCTGCCAGACCTACAAAATGGTTTGTACTTAATAAAAATTGAAACAGGGACTGGCTATTTAACACGTAAATTAATAATTGAAAAATAAGTGCAGCCGCTAACATTGTATAAGAGCAATAGCGGGTGAAGTACTGAAATTGAAAGTAGTGCATTTAATAAACTTTTGTGGTAGCGGACAGGGAATCGCCTTGAAATCCGCTACTGCTCTTATACTCAACGTTAGCAAACATTTAAAATAAAACATAGCATGAACAGAACACTATTTGCATTTTGTACCCTACTGGTTAGCATTGGTGTTAATGCCCAAACCTTTGAATGGGCAAAATCATTCGGGAGTAGCCTAGCTGATTATGGGCTTTCCATTGCCTTGGATGCATCAGGGAATGTCTATACCACAGGATACTTTCAAGGAACAGCAGATTTCGATCCAGGAGCAGGAACAGCCAATCGTACTTCGTCAGGAGGTCGTGATATTTGGGTTCAGAAATTGGATGCTTCCGGTAATTTTATCTGGGCAAGATCCTTTGGTGGAAGTTTAGATGATATCGGCAGGTCCATCACCGTGGATGCATCGGGGAATGTATATACTACAGGATACTTTCAAGGAACAGCAGATTTCGATCCGGGAGCAGGAACAGCTAACATTACTTCAGCCGGGAATGAAGATATTTTTATTCAGAAATTGGATGCTTCCGGTAATTTTTTATGGGCGAAATCATTCGGGGGTAGCTTAGCTGATTATGGACTTTCCATTGCCGTGGATGCAGCAGGAAATGTCTATACGACAGGTTACTTCCAAGGCACAGCAGATTTCGATCCGGGAGCAGGAACAGCCAACCATTCTTCGGCAGGAAATGAAGATATTTTCGTACAAAAACTAGACACTTCCGGTAATTTTGTTTGGGCAAGATCTTTTGGAGATAGCAATTCTGATCGTGGAAATTCAATCTGCGTGGATGCGTCAAGCAATGTATATACAACTGGAGGCTTTGATGGAACGGTAGATTTCGACCCGGGAGCAGGAACAACCAACCTTACCTCGGAAGGGTCTTTGGATGTTTATGTGCAAAAACTAAACTCTACTGGTAATTTCGTCTGGACAAAATCATTTGGGGGCAGCTTAAATGATCAAGGATTTTCCATCACCGTGGATGATTCAGGAAATGTCCATACCACAGGAAGTTTCGAAGGAACAGTAGATTTCGACCCGGGAGCAGGATCAGCCACCAGAACTTCGTCAGGGTCATTGGATGTTTTTGTGCAAAAACTAAACGCATCAGGTACTTATGATTGGGCAATATCTTTCGGGGCAAGCTCTTCAGATCAAGGATATTCCGTCACTGTGGATGCATCAGGAAATGTCTATACCACAGGAAGCTTCCTAGGAACAGCAGATTTCGATCCGGGATCGGGAACAGCTAACCTCACTTCGGCAGGACCTTGGGATGTTTTTATTCAAAAAATTAACGCTTCCGGTAATTTTGTTTGGGCAAAATCTTTTGGGGGAAATTCAATTGATGCAGGAAATGCCATCACTGTGGATGCATCAGGAAATGTCTATACTACAGGACATTTCGCGGGAACAGTAGATTTCGATCCGGGAGTAGGAACGGCAAACCTTACCTCGGCAGGAAATTATGATGTTTTTGTGCAAAAACTGAGTCAAGGAGTAAGCGGAATATTAGACATAGGTGCAGGAATTCAAATAAGAGCTTTCCCTAACCCCAGCAAGGGATTGGTGCAACTATTTTTTGAGAAAGCGTTTAATAATGTGGAAATTACCCTTACCGATTTTCAAGGAAAAGTAGTTTTTACCAAACAACTGGATGTAACTACAAATGAAAAAATGGAAATTGAGGGAAGCGCAGGAATTTACTTCTTGAATGTAAAAACACCGCAAGGACAGAATGTATTGAAGTTGATAAAAGAATAACGTTCGCTAACAGCGTATATGTGAAATAGCGGATGAAGTGGTATATCAAAGGTCTGCGCGTCTATGAAACTTTGTGCTAACCAGACAGGTAAATATTTCTAATCCGCTAATTCACATATACGCAAACCGTTAGCAGCAACCTAAAAGGACAGTCAAACAGGAGAATTAAGAGCAGTTAAAATGACGAAACAGAACATTGATACAGATTTCTTATCAGCACTGAAATTCGAGCCATTGACAAATAGCAATTGGAATAAGTTTGTAGAACTTTTTGGAGTAAAAGGTGCTTGCGGAAATTGTTGGTGTATGTCGTTTCGACTAAACAAATCTAACTTTGAAGAAGGAAAATCAAATGACGGAAATAAAAACGCAATGAAACGACTTGTTACGGACAACCAACCAACGGGACTTCTTGGTTTTTATGAAGGAATACCCATTGCGTGGTGTGCATTTGCACCAAGAGAAGACTTTCCTAAATTGCAAAAATCAAGAGTTCATAAGCCTATAGACAAAAAACAAGTATGGTCAGTTCCCTGTACTTTTATCGCAAAAGATTTCAGACGACAAGGCGTTTCTGTTGAGCTTTTAAAAGGACTTATCAAATACGCAAAAACACAAGGAATTAAAATTATTGAAGCCTACCCAACAATCCCTACACAAGAAAAACTTCCTGACGCTTTTGCGTGGATAGGTTTGTACAGGTCATTTGAAAGAGCAGGGTTTGAAATCGTTGACCGTACATCAAAAAATCGTCCCATGGTTCGTTATTACATTGACAATTAACCTAAAAAATGAAAGAATATTTAATCAAACTCTTTAACTATAACGATTGGGCAAATCGCAAATTGCTTGAAATTATAAAACAACTTCCAGACAAAGAAGATGCAATAAAGTTGTTTAGTCATCTCATTACCTCACAAGATAAATGGCTGAATAGAGTTACACGACAAACAGACGATAATTCTTACCATTGGTTTGGACAAATATTTCCCATAGAGAGTATTGAGAAAAATTGGTTGGAAAGTTTTCAAAAATGGGCTGACACACTGCAATCAGCAAGTGAATCAGATTTGAATAATAACATTGTATTTGTTCGCGTGACCGACAAAAAAGAAATGAAAGTAAAATTGAAAGACATTATTCTTCAATTAAATTATCATTCAATTCATCACAGAGCACAAATAAACAAACTAATCAGTCAGCAAGGTTTGACACCACCACCGACAGACTATATTTTAACTGCAATTGAAGAAGTTTGACTTAAATAAAAAAGGTATGCTGCTAACAATGGCTATACGTAATGCGGGTGAAAGTGCCAGCCGAAAGGTCGGAGCTTTGGCTACCGTCCGTGCCAAACCTAAAGTGAAGTACCTTGAAATCCCGCACTACGCATAGCCTAGACCGTTAGCAATAATGCGCCAAAGACAGACAGTTCCGCCGCCGCCTGAAACAACAGACTGGTTTAAGAAAGAAGATTAGCCTCAGATAGCTTTCCCACCTTTTTGTAACTTTCACCCCCTTCAACCGTCTTTGATTTTCAATGGTTCTCGTCCGGGTGTACCTTTTTGTTTGTTTGCTGCTCGCGTGTATGAACGCGGG